>NZ_AMXG01000012.1:0-177071 GCF_000313235.1 Pseudomonas sp. PAMC 26793 | reverse complement strand
CGAGGTGCTCACCCAGCAGGGTTAGCCTCGCCATCCATAGACCGGTAAAGAGCCTCTCCTGCTGGGTGAGCGCGGCAAAGATACTCTCAACTGATAATGATTATCAAATATTTCCGACAGCCGCTCAGCGCGGCAAGGACACCCCATGTTCGCAATCAAACTCACCCTGATCCTGCTGGGCGCTCTGCTGTACCTGGTCGGCAGCGGCTGCTGGTTCTTTTGGATCGGCCCATGCCTTCTTGAGGACGGGAAAACAGCCGACATCCTCTACGCCTTCGTCGGCACCTGCGCCTGGCTGCTGATCACCTTCGGTTTCATCGTTCACATCATCAAGACAGCGCGGCCCACTACGGCCGGCGGGAGGTAGGTATGTCAGCGGCAGAACAACTCAAAGATGGCGTCACAGGTGACAAGATCCCCGAGGCGCAAATGGCCGAAATTCTCGGCACCACCATTGCGGCGCTGCGCTCGAAGCGCGCCAGGAACCAGATACCTCTTGGCGTCTGGAATAAGCATGGCAGCAGGATCATCTACAGCATCAGGAGATATTACGAATGGCTCGAAAGTCAGTGGGTCTGCCCGCAGGAATGGACCTCCACCACGGATCGATCCGCATCCGATTTACGTGGAACGGCAGCCGGCGCAGTGAAACGCTCCCCTATCCCGCGACACAGAAAGGAATCAAATCAGCCTCACAGGTTGTTGATCAGGTAAAGGGGCTGATCAAGCTGGGGCTGCTCGACGACGACAAGTACGCCGAGCTATTCCCCAGTTCCAGCAACGTCGCCGGCGGGAAGATCAACTTCGGCGAGTACGCTCAACTCTGGCTGGATAGCCGTGAGGTAGTGGCCGGCACGAAGGGGAACTACAAGGGAGCGCTAAACAGATACTGGATGCCCGGGCTGGCCCTTGTGCGGATCGATCTGATCACAACCACGCTGCTCCGCCGGGTTATGGCTTCCAGGGAGTGGAAGTCGCCAGGGGTGAAGCGCAACGCGATCTCGAAGCTGTCGACAATACTGAACTCCGCCGTGTCCGAGGAGTTGATCCCGAAGAACCCGGCGGCGATCCTGGAGCTGCCCAAGCGCAGTAAGAAGGAAATCGACCCGTTCACCCTGGACGAGGCGAACCAGATCATCGCCAAAATGTACGAGCATAGTCACTGGCCGAGCACGATCTATGCGGCCTTTTTTGAATTTGTGTTTTTTACGGGAATGCGCCTATCCGAAGCCCTGGCGATGCGCTGGGATGCGGTTGACGAAGAGAAGAGGACGGCCCACGTGTGTCGCGGGATCGCCTTGGGGGAAGTGGTGGAGCGTACGAAAACCGGCGGAGACCGATTCGTTTTGTTGAATGACCGGGCCATGCACTCCCTGCAATTTGCCAGGGAGTACGCGGAGCGTCGGAAAAAAGGCAAAGGGAAAGTGCTGGAAACGCCCTTCATTTTCCCGCCGTCAAAGAACTCGGAGTACGTGAAACAGACATCTGACCTGCACAAGCAGTGGATTCCGACTCTGAAAGCTCTGAATATCCGTCGTCGGCCGCCATACAACTGTCGTCACACCTATGCGACAATATGCATTATGTCTGGCATGAACCCCGCCTTCATCTCCCAGCAGCTCGGCCATAGTGTGCAGATGCTGCTCTCGACTTATGCGCGTTGGATCAACTCAAGCTCGGACTGGAGCGAAATGGAAAAGCTCCAGATTGGTCCCAAATTGGTCCCAGCTCAAATAAGCGCACCCTAAGCTATTGATAGGTAAAGTAATTGATCTCCACAGCTAACATCACCATGCAGTTCGGCGCCAAGCCGCTATTTGAGAACGTTTCGGTCAAGTTCGGCGCAGGCAACCGTTATGGCCTGATCGGCGCCAATGGTTGCGGCAAGTCGACCTTCATGAAAATCCTCGGTGGCGACCTCGACCCGTCGGGTGGCCAGGTCATGCTCGAGCCGAACGTACGCCTGGGTAAACTGCGCCAGGACCAGTTCGCCTACGAAGAATTCACCGTACTCGACACCGTGATCATGGGTCACGAAGAGCTGTGGAAGGTCAAGGCCGAGCGCGATCGCATCTACTCGCTGCCGGAAATGACCGAAGACGACGGCATGGCCGTGGCCGAGCTGGAAACCGACTTCGCCGAGATGGACGGCTACACCGCCGAATCCCGTGCTGGCGAATTGCTGCTGGGCCTGGGTATCGGCATCGAGCAGCACAATGGCCCGATGAGCGAAGTGTCACCCGGCTGGAAGCTGCGCGTATTGCTGGCCCAGGCGCTGTTTTCCGATCCGGAAGTGTTGCTGCTCGACGAGCCAACCAACCACCTGGACATCAACACCATCCGCTGGCTGGAAAACATCCTGACTCAGCGTAACAGCCTGATGATCATCATCTCTCACGACCGTCACTTCCTGAACAGCGTCTGCACCCACATGGCCGACCTGGACTACGGCGAGCTGCGTCTGTTCCCGGGCAACTACGACGAATACATGACCGTGGCGACCCAGTCCCGCGAGCAGTTGCTGTCGGACAACGCCAAGAAGAAAGCGCAGATCTCCGAGCTGCAATCCTTCGTCAGCCGCTTCTCGGCCAACGCCTCGAAAGCCAAGCAGGCCACCTCCCGCGCCAAGGCGATCGACAAGATCCAGCTGGCCGAAGTCAAGCCATCGAGCCGCGTCAGCCCGTTCATCCGCTTTGACCAGACCAAAAAGCTGCACCGCCAGGCGGTCATCGTCGATCGCATGGCCAAAGGCTTTGACGGCAAGACGCTGTTCAAGGACTTCAGCTTCCAGGTTGAAGCCGGCGAGCGCGTGGCGATCATCGGCCCGAACGGTATCGGCAAGACCACCCTGCTGCGCACCCTGGTTAATGAACTGACCCCGGACGCCGGGACCGTCAAGTGGACCGACGCGGCTGAACTGGGCTACTACGCCCAGGACCACGCGTCGGACTTCGAAGACGAATCCAACCTGTTCGACTGGATGGGCCGCTGGACCAAGGAAGGCGAACAAGTGGTTCGCGGCACCCTGGGCCGTATGCTGTTCTCCAACGACGAGATCCTGAAGTCGGTGAAGGTGATTTCCGGTGGTGAGCAAGGCCGCATGCTGTTCGGCAAGCTGATCCTGCAAAAGCCGAACGTGCTGATCATGGACGAACCGACCAACCACTTGGACATGGAATCCATCGAGGCGCTGAACCTGGCGCTGGAGAACTATCCGGGCACGCTGATCTTCGTCAGCCATGACCGTGAGTTCGTCTCGTCCCTGGCCACTCGCATCATCGAGCTGAGCCCGAGTGGTGTGATCGACTTCAGCGGTACTTATGACGATTACCTGCGCAGTCAGGGTGTGGTTTTCTAAGCACTGCCAGTTGTTTGAAATGCAAAAGCCCCGTCCAGTGTGATGGGGCTTTTTTTGCGGTTGGAGTTGGCGCTCCCAGACTTCCCCCGCCCCCTGTGGGAGCCGTCGAGCCCCAGCGAGGCCGGGTCAGGCGACCTCTTTATCGACTGTGCCGCCGCCTTCGCAGCCTCGCTAAAGCTCGACAGCTCCCACATTCGATGTCCACAACCCAAGTACTTGCGACCGAACACACAACTCCCAGACTTCCCCCGCCCCCTGTGGGAGCCGTCGAGCCCCAGCGAGGCCGCGATGGCGGTGTGTCAGGCGACCTCTTTATCGACCATGCCGCCGCCTTCGCAGCCTCGCTAAAGCTCGACAGCTCCCACATTCGATGTACGCAACCCAAGTACTTGCGACCGAACACACAACTCCCAGACTTCCCCCGAACCCTGTGGGAGCCGTCGAGCCCCAGCGAGGCCGCGATAGCGGTGGGTCAGGCAACCTCTTTATCGACCATGCCACCGCCTTCGCAGCCTCGCTAAAGCTCGACAGCTCCCACATTTAATCGTGCCCGCTTTAGCTTTTGATCTGGCTGTTGCTTCACCACACTCAAGCCGGCCGGTAGGCCGCTGTGCTCTTGATCTTGCTTTTGATCTTGATCTTAGGCGCCCCGTTAAACCACGCTGGCCGAACGCAGGCTTTGGAGCGTGGGTAACCTGGCAGGACTCCAGGTTAGCCGTCCTGGGCCAGGGATGGCCCATGACGGCGGCCCACGGTCCAAAGCCGGAGTGAGCACACCGAGCCTAGGCGAGGTGCCGAGCGGTGGGGCAAGAGCGTTTTGCTTACTTTTGCGCTCTTCAAAAGTGAGCCGCTGTAAGAGCGGAACCAATAGCGGCCGTTACCTAAATAACGGATATACACACCCCTTCAAAAACACCCAATATAGTTAGCCTGCTTCCTTTTACCCCATGCCCTTGCCATGATGCACTCACCGCCGCCCGCGAACGAGTCCCCATGCCTGCCCCACAGCCCGCCGCCCCCAGCTCCTTGTCGATCACCCTGCAGATCGTCTCCATCGTCTTCTACACCTTTATCGCGTTTATCTGCATCGGCCTGCCGATTGCGGTAATCCCCGGCTATGTCCACGGCGAGCTGGGCTTCAGCGCGGTGATCGCCGGGATAACCATCGGCTCGCAATACCTGGCCACGCTGCTCAGCCGCCCGATGGCCGGGCGCATGTCGGACAATGTGGGCACCAAGCGCGCCATCGTGCTGGGCTTGAGCGGAATCCTGCTGAGCGGCGTGCTGACGTTTATCGCCACGCTGGTGCAAAGCCTGCCGTTGCTGAGCCTCGGCATCTTGATTGTCGGGAGGCTATTACTGGGGGTGGCGCAGGGCCTGATCGGCGTCGGCACCATCAGTTGGTGCATGGGCGCAGTCGGCGCCGAACACACCGCGCGCTCGATCTCCTGGAACGGCATCGCCTCCTACGGCGCGATTGCCATTGGCGCACCGCTTGGGGTGGTGATGGTTGCCGATTACGGCTACACCAGCCTCGGCATCGCCCTCACGTTGCTTTCCGCCCTGGGCCTGCTGCTGATTCGCAACAAACCTTCGGTGCCCGTGGTGCGCGGCGAGCGGCTGCCGTTCTGGGCGGTACTCGGACGTATCGCACCGTTTGGCGCCAGCCTGTGTCTCGCATCGATTGGCTACGGCACCCTCACCACCTTTATCACCCTCTACTACCTGAGCCGTGGCTGGATCGGCGCCGCCTGGTGCCTGACGGTATTTGGCGTGTGCTTTATCCTGTCACGCCTGGTGTTTATCACGGCCATCAACCGCTTCGGCGGCTTCACGGCGGCGATTGCCTGCATGACCATCGAAACCCTCGGGCTGACGCTGCTGTGGCTGGCACCGTCCACCGGCGTGGCCCTGATCGGCGCCGGGCTGACCGGCTTTGGCTTGTCCCTGGTGTACCCGGCGCTGGGCGTGGAGGCAATCAAGCAAGTGCCCAACAGCAGCCGGGGCGCCGGGTTGAGTGCGTATGCGGTGTTTTTTGACCTGGCGCTGGCCATTGCCGGGCCGGTGATGGGCGCGGTGGCGTTGAACCTGGGCTATTCGTGGATCTTCTTCTGCGCCGCTTTGCTCTCCGTCACCGGCCTGGGCCTGACGTTGCTGCTCAAGCGCCGCGCTTACTGATCCGCCGTCTGCAAGCCCGCCCGGGTGGATTGCCCAAGGGTGTGATTGAAGAACCGCCCGGCCTCGGAGATCAGGTCGCGGTGAATGCTTTCACGGTCAACCCCGTCGGCATCGGTGCACATGGCGGGCATCGCGGCCAACTGGCTCTCATCGCAAGGCGCCATGAACACGAAGTGCCCTGCCCCGGCCAGCAGCTTGAAGTCCGGTGGCTCCGGCAGCTTTCGCGCCAGGGCCTCGGCGTTCTTGTCCACGGCCACCAGCTTGTCGCCGTCGCCGCTGTAGAGCAGCACGGGCACATGCACGTCGGCGAGGGTGTGGCGGCCAAACATCAGGCTCAGCGGCGCCATCAACATCAACGCATGGATGCGCGGGTCGGCCTGTGGTTGCAAATCGTCACGGTCGACGATCAGTTCGCCCTTGGTGGTGCACGCGTCGCGGTCTTCAGGGCGTTGTTGGCAGTAGCGGCGCAGGCGGTCCAGGTCCGGCTTGGCACCGGCGAGGATCAGCGCGGTTTCGCCGCCGGCCGAATAGCCGATGACACCCACCTGGTCGACGTTGACGAACGGCGACAGCATCGGGTCGCCGAGGGTGGCGGTGATGGCTTCGGAAATCTGGATCGGCCGCCCATACAGGTTGCTCAAGGTCCCCAGGCGGCTGTGGTCCTTGTAGTTGTCGCCAGGGTGCAGCACCGCCACCACGACGAACCCCTTACGCGCCAGAGAGGTCGCGAGGTCGTGCAGGGCCAGGGGTGTGCCGGTATTGCCATGGGACAGCATCAACATCGGAAAACGGCCAATGGCGATTTTCGAATCTTCAGTGGCAGCGATGTGATAGGCGCCCACCTTGGTGATGTGTTCCTGGTCAGTGGACGGATAGAACGCGACGGCCTTCATCGGCTGAAGATCCAGCGGATCGAGAAACGTCATCCGATGAAAGCCCACACTCCAATGGGGGTGCGGTGCGGGCGCGGCTTGCACTGAAATCAGGCCACCGAGCAGAGAAAGAACCAAGACGGCACAAAGACGCATCATGAGGATGTCCACCTTTGTTGCATAAGCCCGCGTAGCTATTGAAATATCCATGGTTCAGGCGCTCGGACTGGCAGGGTTTACCCATGCGTGCATAACCTGGGCCAAAGTAGTGACAGCGGGTAAACGAAAAAACTCCGTACTCCGTTCGCTTTTCAGGCGAGCAGAATACAGAGTTTAGGCGCCTCGATTCAGATTGATATCGAGGAACAGCAAAATTTACACAAGTCTTACGCTGCAGCGAACAACTGGTCGCTGATTAATACATGGGCGTCGCTCATTGCCTTGGTGCGGGCCTCGTCACCGTAAGCCAGGCCGTGGGCACGGACGAACTCGATGTCGGTGATCCCGAGGAACCCCAACAGCACGGTCAAGTAGTCTTCGTGGGCTGCGCCCGTCGGCTGGCCCACATGCAAGCCGCCGGAGGTGGAAACAATGATGACTTTCTTGCCGCCACACAGGCCTTCCGGGCCGGCTTCGGTGTAACGGAACGTCTGGCCGGCGACGGCAATGCGGTCGATCCAGGCTTTCAGTTGGGTCGGGATGGTGAAGTTGTACATCGGCGCAGCCAGCACTACGGCGTCTGCTGCCAGGAATTCGGCCAGGGTGGAAGCGCTCAGGTCGGCTTCGTGTTTTTGCACGGCATCGCGCAATTCGGCGGCAGTGCCCAGGGCGCCCAGGGTGACACCGGAGAAGTGGTTGATGGCGTCAGCGGCCAAGTCACGATAAACCACTTCGACACCCGGCTCCGCTGCCTGCCAGGCTTTGACGACACCGGCGCTCAACTGACGGGAAACCGAGTTGTCGCCGAGGATGCTGGAATCGATATGCAACAGTTTCATGGTTCATCTCCAAGTAAGCATCGCCTTTGGCGACGGAATGGAACTAAGCCTACAGATGAATCCAATCAACGATTAGTCGGGCAGAATGCGATTGTTTGTCCCACTGACAGGACAGTGATCCTAATGTGACGAGACATAGATCGACCCGCTCGTGGGCGCCGGCAACGCGTAGGTACGCTTCATCCAGCCAATCTCTTCATGGGGCGTGCGGCCAAAAAACCGCTTGAACTCGCGGCTGAACTGCGAAGCGCTCTCATACCCGACCCTGGCGCAGGCCGTGGCGGCGCTGATGTCACTCCTCAGCATCAGTAACCGCGCCTGGTGCAAGCGTGTCGACTTCAGGTACTGCATCGGCGAGGTGTCGGTCACCGTACGAAAGTGCGCATGAAAACTCGGCACGCTCATCATTGCTTCCCTGGCCAACGTTTCCACGTCAAGGCGCTGCGCATAACACGCGTGGATCTTGCGAATCGCCCGGGCCACCTTGCCAAACTGCCCCTGGAGATTCAGTGCAGCCCGCATCGAACCGCCCTGCTCGCCCGTGATGATGCGGTAGTAGATTTCCCGCATCAGGGTCGGCCCGAGCACCCGCGCGTCCACTGGCACACTCATCGCCTCCAGAAAGCGCAGCAACGACTCACTGAGCTTGTCATCCATCGGCGAGGCGTACATGCCCTTGGGCCTGGCGTCGGGCTGCGGGGCCAACGCGTCGAGCTCCAGCATCAGCTCGGCGGCCAGGTTGAAATCCAGGCGCAAATACACCGCGAGCATCGGCTCTGCTTCACTGGCCTCGGTTTCCATGGTGAAGGGTACCGGCACCGACACCACCAGGTAGTGCTGGGCGTCGTAAACGTAGACGTCCTCGCCCAGGTAACCACGCTTGCGGCCCTGGCATACGATCACAATACCCGGGTCGTAAAGCACCGGAACCCGCGCCAGGGGCCGATTGGAGCGCAGGAAACGCACGTCATCCAGCGGCGTCAGGTTGTAACCCTCCACGGGCGCCAACTGTCCCATCAGCTCGACGATTCGGCGGGTACGTGGATGTTCGAGGCTCATTGGAATGCACTGTTCGGGGAAAACCAAAAGGTAACCCGTCGGTGCTTCACTGGCCAGGCAACCGTAGGCGCAAGCTTGCTCACCGCTGTATTTTGGGGTGGATTTGCCGACGTCAGGCGCGGATAGTTCGTCCCATTGACAGGACAATAGGCCGACCATGCAAGATCTGAATGACCTCTACTATTTCGCCAAGGTAGTGGAAGCCGGCGGTTTCGCCGCCGCCGGACGGCTGCTGGGGATTCCCAAGTCGCGGCTGTCGCGGCGCATCGCCGAACTGGAGGAGCGCCTCGGCGCCCGCTTGCTGCAACGCACCACCCGCCAACTGACCCTGACCGCCGTGGGTGAACGCTACCTGCGCCACTGCCAGGCGATGTTGCTGGAGGCGGAAATGGCCGATGAGGCGGTGGCCAGCATGTCCAGCGAACCCCGCGGCCGGCTGCGGGTCAGCAGCCCGGTGGGCCTGGCTCACCAATTCCTGCAGACCGTGGTGGCGGATTTTCTCACCGCCAACCCGCTGGTGCAGTTGGAGATGAGCCTGGTCAACCGCCGCGTCGACCTGGTGGCCGAAGGCATTGATGTGGCCTTGCGCGTGCGTGAGCTCGGGGATGAAGACCCGCTGCTGGTGACCAAGCGCCTGCGCCAGGCCCAGACGGCGATTGTCGCCAGCCCCGGTTTTGTGCGTGAGCGGCAAATCAACAGCCTGGAAGACCTCAAGCAATTGCCCGTGCTGGGCGCCCTGGAAGCAGACCGCATGGTGCACTTCCGCATGCTCAGTCCGGAGGGCAACAGCCACGACCTGGTCATGGAAGCACGGTTGGGCATCGACGATTTCCTGGTTCGCAAAGCCTGCGCCCTCGCCGGCCTGGGGTTTACCGTGCTGCCCATGATGTATTGCGAGGAAGAATTGGCCAGCGGCCAGTTGGTGCAGTTGTTGCCCGAATGGTCATTGCCGGGCGGCTGGTTGCAGGCGGTCTACCCACATCGGCGCGGCGTGTTGCCGGCCGTGCGGGCCTGGATCGACCATCTGGATAACGCCTTCAAGGAATGTGGAGACCGTTTGTTATGAGAATGACCGAAGCACAAGTCACCGAGTTTTGCCTGGGCTTGCCCGGTGCGCGGGAAGACTACAAATGGGGCGGCGTGCGGGTATTTTCGATTGCCGGCAACAAGATGTTTGCCTTGCAGAACCTGCGGGGTGACTCGCTGGCGTTCAAGGTCGACAAGGAGCTGTTCCTGGGCCATGTGGATCGCCCGGGCATCCACCCGGCGCCGTACCTGGCACGAGCGCAGTGGATCATCATGAACACGCCCTACCCGCTGGGCGCCGAAGAACTGCGTGGCCTGTTGCAACGTTCTCACCAGTTGGTGGTGAGCAAGCTGCCCAAGCGCACGCAGATCGGTTTGTTGCTAGAAGATCGAGAGTAGCGTGCCACCCAGGAACAACTGATCAATCCAGAACACCTGGTGCAGCAACACGATCAACCAGAACACCACCTGATAAGACACTTTGCGCGTCTTGTGGCGGAATACCTGCTGGGCAATCAACGCCCCCGGCCAACCGCCTGCCAGCTCAACGGCGTGCAGGACATTTTCCGGGGTGCGCCAGCTGTCTTCGCGGGCCTTGCGCTTGTCGCTCCAGTACAGCAGGAACGCCAGCACGCTGACCACGCCATAGGCCACCAGCGGGATCAGCGAAACCCCGCGATACCACAGCAGCGCCGAACCAAACAGCGGCGCGGCGCACAACAGTGCAAACACCAACGCCTTGAAGCGCGGATGCTGGAGGGTCATGGCTTGACGGCCGACCAGTCGATCCAGCCGAACTGCCAGGTGGCCAGGATCACCAGGCCGAAGGCGATCCGGTACCAGGCAAACGCCGCGTAGCTGTGGCTGGCGATGAACTTGAGCAGCGCCTTGACCGCGATCATCGCAAAGATGAACGAGGTGACGAACCCGATGGCAAACACAGGAAGGTCATCCGGCTGGAACAGGTGACGGTACTTGTAGCCCGAATACACCGCCGCACCGACCATGGTGGGCATCGCCAGGAAGAACGAGAACTCGGTGGCGGTCTTGCGTGACAAGCCGAACAACAGACCACCGATGATGGTGGCACCGGAGCGCGAGGTGCCCGGGATCATCGCCAGGCACTGGGCGAAGCCGACCTTGATGGCGTCCTTCCAGGTGATGTCGTCGACGGTTTCGGCGTGCACTTCATGCTGGCGGCGCTCGGCCCACAACATGATGACGCCGCCCACCACCAACGCCGCCGCAACGGTGATTGGGTTGAACAGGTAATGCTTGATCAGGTCGGCGAAAATCACCCCCAGCACCACTGCCGGCAACACGGCGATGATCAGGTTGCCGGTGAAGCGCTGGGCATTGCGCTGGGTCGGCAAGCCGATGACCACATCCAGGATCTTGCGTCGAAACTCCCACACCACCGCCAGGATCGCGCCCAGCTGGATGATGATATTGAACGCTTCAAAGCGCTCGCCACCGAAGTTGATCAGGTCGGCGACGATAATCTGGTGCCCGGTACTGGAGATCGGCAAAAACTCCGTCAGCCCTTCTACAACCCCGAGTATCAGTGCCTGTACGGCGGTCCAAAGATCCATCGATTCCCCCAAAGGTCATGCCCACGGCATGCCTCGTTGATATTTTTTAGACGTTCACTAACGAAGAGTGCGCTGCAAGCACAGCGCAAATAATCAAGGCCGAACTGCGAAAATTCCGTGAAAAATCAGGCAGGACTCAGGTTTTTTGATTCTGGGCCGAAAGCCTATCAGACAAGCCGGAAAAGTCGATGCAGCACCCAAAATTATAAGAACACGGAGTGACAGGACCATGAACAGTTTGCGCAATATGTCTATCAGCCGGCGACTCTGGCTGATCCTGATCGTCGCCGTGCTGATGCTGCTAACCCTCGGCCTGCTTATGCTCAGGCAGATTCATGGCGACCTGTACCAGGCCAAGAGCGAGCAGACCCAGCGTGTGGTGCAAACCGCCAGCGGGATCCTGACTTATTATCACAGCCTCGAAACCAGTGGCGTCCTGACCCGTGAAGCGGCGCAGAAGCAAGCCTTGAGCGCGGTACGTGGCCTGCGCTACGGGAAGGATGATTACTTCTGGATCAATGACCTCACCCCCGTGATGATCATGCACGCGGCCAACCCCAAGCTCGACGGCCAGAACCTGTCGGCCATCCGCGACCCGGACGGTTTTGCGGTGTTCAACGAGTTCGTGATCCTGGCCAAGGCCAAAGGCGCCGGGATGGTGAATTACCGCTGGCCCAAGCCCGGGGCGGATGCGCCGGTGGCCAAGACCTCGTATATCCAGCTGTTTGAACCCTGGGGCTGGATCATCGGCTCCGGCGTGTATGTCGATGACGTGCAAGGCGAGTTCCGGGGCCAGGTGTGGAAAGCCTCAATGGTCGGCCTGGTGATTGCCGTGATCATGGCCCTGCTGGTGGTGCTGATTGCCCGCAGCATCGTGCGTCCGCTGCAACAGGCGGTGAATGCGATGGCCAATATCGCCAGTGGCGAAAGCGACCTGACCCGCACCCT
The DNA here is from genome assembly GCF_000313235.1 of Pseudomonas sp. PAMC 26793. Classification (NCBI taxonomy): domain Bacteria; kingdom Pseudomonadati; phylum Pseudomonadota; class Gammaproteobacteria; order Pseudomonadales; family Pseudomonadaceae; genus Pseudomonas; species Pseudomonas sp. PAMC 26793. The sequence continues at coordinate 165,040 of NZ_AMXG01000012.1, read as the reverse complement.
CGACACCCACGGCCAGGACGAAGTCACCCAATTGTCCCGCCACTTCAACGGCTTTACCGCCAAGTTGCGGCAAGTAGTCGGCCAGTTGCAGACCTGCGCCAACGCGCTGGGCCAGTCGTCCACCGAGCTGGGCAGCAACGCCAGCGACGCCCATGACCGCAGCCAGCAGCAATCGCAGCAAATGGAACTGGTGGCAACCGCGATCAACGAAGTCACCTATGGTGTGCAGGATGTGGCCAAGAACGCCGAGCACGCCGCCAGTGAAATGCGCGATGCCCAGGTGCAGGCCGAACAGGGCCAGCTCAATATCGACGGCAGCCTGCAACGAATCGACCAGCTCTCCAGCACCATCAGCCAGGCGGTGGAGGTGATCCGCACCCTGTCGACTGAAAGCACGCAGATTGGCGGGGTACTGGAAGTGATCCGTTCCATCGCCGACCAGACCAACCTGCTGGCCCTCAACGCCGCCATCGAAGCAGCCCGTGCCGGGGAGCAAGGCCGTGGGTTTGCGGTGGTGGCCGATGAAGTGCGGCTGCTGGCCCAGCGTACGCAAAAATCCACCGCTGAGATCCAGGCCATGATCGAGCGCCTGCAAGGCCATTCGGAAGCGGCGGTCAAGGTCATCAGCGACAGCCACCAGGCGTCGCAACTGACCATTGAACAAGCGGGCCAGGCCGGCGCAAGCCTCACTGCCATCGGGCAAGCGCTGCGCAATCTCAATGGTTTGAACGCCTCGATTGCCAGCGCCACGTTGCAGCAGGCGCATGTGGTGGAAGACATCAATCAGAACGTCACCCAGGCGGCCGGTTTGTCCCACAGCACGGCACTGGCGGCGCAGCAGTCCAGCGCGGCGAGTGCACACTTGAAGGTCCTGAGCGAACAGCTCGACAGCCTTCTACACCAATTCAAGGTCTAACCCAGGACTAGATCGTTCCCACGCTCCGCGTGGGAACGCATCCTGTGACGCTCTGCGTCACCATTGCGCAGAGCGTCCGTAACTGCATTCCCACCCAGAGCGTGGCAACGATCTACCCCCGCGCCCACCACTCTGGTTACAATCACCGCCCTCTTCGACTCCCCCAAGGAACCGCCATGTCCGGGCTTGAACTGTTTGCCGCCGCCCTGGGGGTGATCGCTGTGTGGTTGACGGTTAAACAGAATCCGTGGTGCTGGCCCATCGGCCTGGTGATGGTGCTGCTGTACACCTGGATCTTCTTCGATGTGAAGCTCTACTCCGACATGCTCCTGCAAGTCATCTACGCGGCCCTGCAGCTCTACGGCTGGTGGCAGTGGACCCGCGCCGGCGAGGTCAAGCAAGGCCGGCAAGTCACCAGCCTGGGCCTGCAACCGATCCTCCAAGGCCTGGCCGTGGGTGCCCTGGGCAGCCTGTTGCTGGGCGCCGCCATGGCCCACTGGACCGACGCCGCCCAACCCTGGCTGGACGCGGCCCTGACTGGCTTCAGCCTGGTGGCGCAAATGTGGATGGCGCAAAAACGCGTGCAGTGCTGGCCGTTGTGGATCACCGTGGATGTGATCTTTGTCGGCCTGTTCCTCTATAAAGGCCTGTACCTCACCGCCGCGCTCTATGCCTTGTTCACCGTGATCGCCGTTCAAGGCTGGCGCGAATGGCGCGCCGACCCGGCGTTGCACGCATGAAAGTCGTGGTATTGGCCGGCCCGGAATCCAGCGGTAAAAGCTGGCTGGCCACGCAGTTGCAGGCGTATTTTGGCGGGGTGATGGTGGGCGAATACGTGCGCCATTTCATCGACCATCACCAGCGCGATACCAGCCTGGCCGATATCCCGGCCATCGCCCGTGGCCAACTGGCCTGGGAAGACGCCGCCCGCGCCGCGCAGCCCGCGTTGCTGATCCTGGACACCAATCTGCTGACCAACAAGCTGTGGAGCCAGACCCTGTTTGGCGACTGCCCGGCCTGGCTCGACAGCGAACTGCTCGCCCGCCACTACGACCTGCACCTGCTGCTGTCGCCGGAGGACGTGGAATGGACCGCCGATGGCCAGCGCTGCCAGCCGGAGTTTGCCGACCGCCTGGCGTTTTTCCAGGCCAGCCTTGACTGGCTGGAGCAACATCATCAGCCGTTACGGATCATTCGTGGGGATTGGCAAGCACGCCAGGACCAGGCCTTTTCAGCTGTGGCACAACTGCTGGATTAACCGGCGAGGACAGTGTTCATGAACCGCTCGTTACGCATTGCCATTGTCGGTGGCGGCCCCGCCGGGCTGACCCTGGCGCGGATTCTCAAGGTCAACGGTTTTGCCATCAGCGTGTTCGAGCGCGAGCGCGGACCGCTGGAACGCCCTCAGGGCGGCACCCTGGATTTACATGTGGGATCCGGCCAGCTGGCGCTCAAAAAAGCCGGCCTTGAAGATGCCTTCCGCACCATCGCCCGTTATGAAGACCAAGGCTCGCGCCTGATGGACAAACACGCGCAACTGCTGTTTGAAGACCCCAGTCCAGCCGCCGGCGACCGTCCGGAAGTCGACCGCACCGCCTTGCGGCAAGTCCTCCTGGATTCGTTGCCTGCTGATTGCGTGAAATGGGACGTCAACGTCAGCGAGATCCGCCAGGCCGGCGACACGTGCTGGACCGTGCATCAGGGCGACACCGTCCACGGCCCGTTTGACCTGGTCGTCGGTGCCGACGGTGCCTGGTCGAAAGTGCGCCCCTTGCTGTCGCGCTATCAACCGCAATACAGCGGGCTGACGTTTATCGAGTTCGGGATTGATGACGTCGACCGCCGCCACCCGGCTCTCGCCAGACTCGTCGGCAAAGGCAAGCTGGACGTTTCCGGAGACGCCAGGTTGCTGGTCGTGCAGCGCAATGCCAATGCGCACCTGCGCGGCTATGCGATCTTCCGCGTCCCTACCGACTGGGCAGCGCAACAACTCGACTGGTCGACGCCACACGCGACCCGCCAATCGCTGCTGGCGCAGTTCGAAGGTTGGCACCCGGACATCCTGGCGCTGCTGCACGCCTCAGACGAGCGCTTTGTGTCCCGGGCCATTTACGCGCTGCCCGTCGGGCATCATTGGGCACACCGCCCAGGCCTGACCCTGATCGGCGATGCCGCACACCTGATGTCACCGTTTGGTGGCGAAGGCGTCAATGCGGCGATGCTCGATGCTGCGGAGTTGGCTCGGCATTTGATTGAGAACACCTCATGCTCCGCGGCGGTGAAAGCCTATGAAGCCGAGATGTTCGAGCGCATTGAACCCATCGCCCGTGACAGCGCCGAAGCGGCCGCCACCCAACTCTCCCATGATGATATCGCCCTCTCCCTGGCGCACTTTCGCAGCCACCAGGAAGAGTACGACGGGTTGACGCCTCAGTAGCCCAACGACAAACCGGTGTTGCGCCGTGGGTCGTTGGCCCCGTAGAAGCGGTTGTTGCCCACTGGCTTGCCATCCAGGGACGGCGCGCCTACCAGGATCGCCGCCAGGTGGTTGGCGTCCTGCGGGCCGGCAAACTTGTGGCCCCAGCCTTCGAGGATTTTCTGGGTGTCCGGGCTCAGGGCAAAGCGCTCGATATTGGTCGACTCCGGCAGCCATTGCTGGTGGAAACGCGGCGCGTCCACGGCTTCCTGAATGTTCATCTTGTAGTCGATCACATTGAGGATGGTCAGCAAGGTGGCCGTGATGATGCGGCTGCCACCCGGCGTCCCCACCACCATCACCGCCTTGCCATCCTTGGTGACGATGGTCGGGCTCATGGACGACAGCGGCGTCTTGCCCGGGGCGATGGCGTTGGCTTCGCCCTGGACCAGGCCGTACATGTTCGGCACGCCGATCTTGGAGGTGAAGTCGTCCATTTCATCGTTGAGGATCACCCCGGTCTTGCTCGCCATCACGCCGGCGCCGAACCAGTCGTTGAGGGTGTAAGTCACCGAGACCGCGTTGCCCCACTTGTCGACGATGGAGTAGTGGGTGGTGTTATTGCCTTCGTGGGGCGAAACTCCGGGTTTGATGTCCTGGGAGATCCCGGCTTTCTGTGGGTCGATGGCAGCGCGCAGTTTGGCGGCGTAGTCCTTGTCCAGCAGGTGCTCCACCGGGTTCTGCACGAAGTCCGGGTCGCCGAGGTAGCTGTTGCGGTCGACGTAGGCGTGGCGCATGGCTTCGATCTGGTAGTGCAGGCCCTGGGCCGAGTGATAGCCAAGATCGGCCATCGGGTAGCCTTCAAGGATGTTCATGATTTCGCAGATGACCACCCCACCGGAGCTGGGTGGTGGCGCGGACACCACGTGATAGCCACGGTAGTCACACTCGATGGGTGCCAGTTCGCGGGTCTTGTATTTGTCCAGGTCGGCCTGGGTGATGATGCCTTTGCCCGACTGGCTGGAGTCGACAATGGCCTTGGCTACCCAGCCCTTGTAGAAGCCGTCGGTGCCCTTGGCGGAGATTTCCCGCAGGGTTTTCGCCAGGTCTTTCTGCACCAGCTTCTGGCCCACCAGCATCGGCTCGCCACCGTGCAGGAAGATGCCGCGCAGGTCTTTGTCTTTCTTGAATTCGTCGGTAGCGGTGTGCAGCAGGTCGACATCGCCCTGCTCCAGGGCAAACCCGTCTTCAGCCAGCTTGATCGCCGGGGCGATCACCTGGGCACGCTTGAGGGTGCCGTATTTGCTCAACGCCAGTTCCATACCCGATACGGTGCCGGGTACGCCGACTGCAAGGTGGCCCTTGGAACTGAGGTCCGGAACGACGTTGCCATCCTTGTCCAGGTACATGTCGGCAGTCGCCGCCAGCGGGGCTTTTTCGCGGAAATCGAGGAACGTCTTGCGTCCGTCGGCCAGTTGCACAGTCATGAAGCCTCCGCCGCCCAGGTTGCCGGCCGCCGGGTAGACCACGGCCAGGGCGTAGCCCACCGCCACCGCCGCATCCACGGCATTGCCACCGGCCTTGAGCACGTCCACGCCCACATGGGTGGCGAGATGCTGGGCCGTGACCACCATGCCATTTTCGCCAGCCACCGGGGCCTGGGAGGCCGCCTGTACACCGCTGACGGTCAGCACCAACGCGGTGGCAATCAAAGTTCGGGTAAACGGTTGGTATTTCATCCCTGCATACTCTGTTTATTAGAAGAACTAGAAAGTAATACGTTTCGGATCCAGGCCCCAGTGTTTTGCCGCGTTTGTGACAGAGCCTGTCGGTAACGGAATAATGCCCATGCTATATTCCGGGCCTTTACGCTGCGCAGCAGAGGCTTTTCGATGGTGATCAAGAAGACCGGTATCCGCGCCCAGCAGGCCGACCAGACCCGCGCGCGGATTCTCCAGGCGGCGGTCAAGGTCTTCACCCGCGACGGCTATTCCGGCGGCCGCGTCGAAAGCATCTCGCGGGAGGCCGACTCCAACGACCGCATGTTGTATTACTACTTCGGCAGCAAGGAGCATCTGTTTGTGTGTGTGCTGGAGCACACCTACGAGCAGTTCAATAAAGCCGAAAGCAAACTCAAGCTCGACCTGAGTGCGCCGGTGCAAGCGTTGCAGGCGTTGGTGGGGTTTATCTGGAATTACTACGTCAAGCATCCCGAGTTTGTGGCGATCCTGAGTATCGAGAACCTGCACAAGGGCAAGCATGCGAAGCAGTCCGGGGAGCTGCGGCGGTTGTCCGGGGAGGCGGTTGGGGTGTTGCGGCCGATCATTGAAGCAGGTCAGGCCCAGGGGCTGTTTCGTGAGGATGTGGACATCAAGCATGTGTACTTGATGATTGCTTCGTTGTGCTACTTCTATAACTCCAACCAGCACACGCTGAGTTCGTTTCTGGGGGAGGATCTGGCGGACAAGGGACAGCAGCGAGATTGGCTGGGGTTTATCAGTGATCTGGTGTTGCGTGGTGTATGCCTGACACCGCCCATCCAACGGTAGAACCTAGATCTAAATGTGAGAGCGGGCTTGCTCGCGAATGCGGTGTATCAATCAGTACATTTGGCGACTGACGGACCGCTTTCGCGAGCAAGCCCGCTCCCACATTCTTGACCGTGTGAATCAATGGGTGCCCGGGTTGGCTCTTAGGTGAGCGACTTTTTGCTCCAAGCTGTCCCATTGCGGTGCATTGGGTGCAAAGCGCCCGCGTAGGTAGGCGGCCAGCTCTGCCACTTGGGTATTGGACAGACTGTCCTTGAAAGCCGGCATGTAACCCAGGTCCTTGGTCGCCGGAGTACTGATCCCTTGCAAAATCACTTTGATCAGATTGTCCGGTTGATCACTGTGCACGTTGGTATTGGTCGCCAGTGACGGGCTGACCCCGAACAGCTTCGGCCCCTGCCCGTCGGCATGGCAGGCCTTGCACGAGCCTTCGAATACCCGCCGCCCGTTGGCATTGGGCATCGTCGCCGTCGCCACGACCTGCGCTTCGGCCTCTGCGCTGTCATTCAGTGAAGCCAGGTACACCGCCATCGCACGGATGTCGGTCTTGGGCAATTTCGCCAGTTCGGTCACCACCGGCCCCATCGGCCCTGTCGCTACGCCGTGGGCATCGGAATAACCGGTGCTCAGATAGGTGAACAATTGGTCCTCGGTCCACGGCGTCGGCGCCTTGGACAAGCCATTCAACGCCGGCGCGTCCCAACCATCCACCACGCCGCCCGCGAGGAACGCTTTGCCGCCCTTCTCCGCCCCCATCAGGTTGCGCGGCGAGTGGCACGCCGCGCAGTGCCCCAAACCGTTGACCAGATAGGCGCCGCGATTCCATTGCTCACTTCTTTGGGGCTGCACGCTGATTTCCCCTCGGCGCAAAAACAGTGCATTCCAGCCGGCCATCAACGGCCGGATATTGAATGGAAAACTCATCGCATTCGGCACCGGCGCCTGGCTCACCGGCGCCTGGGACATCAGGTAGGCGTACAGCGCCTGCATGTCCGCATCGTTGATATTGCGAAACGCGGTATAGGGAAACGCCGGGTACAGGTTGCGCCCGTCACGGCCGATGCCGTCGCGCATCGCCCGCTCGAACGCCGGGTACGACCAGCCGCCAATCCCGGTCTTCTCATCCGGGGTGATGTTGCTGCTGTACAGCGTGCCGAACGGCGTGTGCATGGCCAGCCCGCCGGCATTGGTGGCGCCACCCGGCGCGGTGTGGCACACCGCGCAATCCCCCACGGCGGCCAGCAAACGCCCGCGCTCCAGGGTGGCCTTGGACCAGGTGCCGGCGCTGGGCGGCGCGATCGGGGCGATTTCGCTGTGAAACGGCCACGCGGTGGCGGCCATGCCCAGCACCGCGCCAAACGCCGCGAACAGCGAGCCGAACAACCATTTGCGGCGCTTCTCCGGGGACTTCGCCGGCTCGCCCAATGTGCCTGCATTCAGCGCCGCCAATACCCGCTCGGGAGTAATCGGCAGCTCGCGAAAACGAATCCCGGTGGCGTCGTAGATCGCGTTGGCAATCGCTGCCGCGCTGGGCACCGAGGCGGATTCACCGGCGCCCATCGGTGGCTGGTCCTGGCGCGGCATCATCAGCACGTCGATCTGCGGCACTTCAGGGAAGGTCAGGATCGGATAACCGCCCCACTCCTTGCTCGCCACCGTGGACTCTTCAAAGGTCACGCGCTCCTTGAGCACGCGGCTGGTGGACTGGATCACATTGCCGTGGATCTGATGCTGCACCCCCGCCGGGTTGATCATCATCCCCGAGTCGTGCCCGATCACCACCCGGGTCACCGAGACATCGCCGGTCTGTTTGTCGATGGCCACATCCGCCACCCACGCCGCCCACGCCGCGCCGAAGCCGGGGAACTTGCTGTGGATATAGCGCGCGTAGGCAAAGCCCCGGCCTCGCAGCAGGTGGTCTTCGTTGGCGGTTTGCATCGGCGCGGTGCGCGGTGCCCAGTTGGCCCGCTCGGCCGTGGATTTCACCAGGTCGATGGCGCGCTCGTCCTTCAGGTAACGCAGGCGGTATTCCACCGGATCCACGCCGGCGGCGAACGCCAATTCGTCGATATAGGATTCATGGGCGAAGGTGTTGGGCAACGCCGACACGCCGCGCATCCACGAGGCGCGGACGATCGGCGCCATGTCGTTGATGGTGACGCGCATGTGGTCGATGTCATAGGGCGGAATCGAGGTGCGGTCGCCCATTTCGAACATCGCCGCCACGGGCTCGACCCGGCCAGTCAGCAGCAGCGCAAGGGTGGGCGCGCCGTTGGACGGGTAGCTGGTTTCAAAGTCATAGGCGGCGATGCTGCCGTCGGCGTTCAGGCCGCCGTCGACCTCCATCAGTTGCGCGGTGCCCTTGGGCTCCCACAGGTGTTCTTGCTCACGGGTTAGTTGCACCCGCACCGGTTTGCCCACGGCACGGGACAGTAGCAAGGCGTCGGCGCACACGTCATCGGCGCAGTTGCGGCCGTAGCAGCCGGCGGCCTCCATGCGGATCACGTCGATGGACTCTTCCGGGCATTCCAGCAACCAGGCCAGATCAGCCCGCAGCAAGTGCGGGTTCTGGCTGCCGGACCAGACCCGACTGACCCCGGACTGATAATCCGCCACGCCGCAGGATGGGCCAATGGAACCGTGCATCTGGTACGGCCACAGGTAGGTGCGCGGCATGCGCTGGCTGGCGGCGGCCAGGGCTGCGTCGACGTTGCCCTGGTCGAGCACGGTTCGGCGTACCCGTGGGTTATCGCGAATCGCCTGCTCCACGTCGCTCATGTCCGGCAGCTGGTTATTCCAGGGTTTCCAGTGCACCCGCAGTTCCTGGGCGGCCTTGATGGCCTGTTCTTCACGCAAGGCGACCACACCGACAAAATCACGGATCACCACCACGGCGACAATGCCCGGGATATGGGCAATGGATGATTCGTCGACGCTCAACAAGCTTTTGCCGACAAAGTCGCCGCAATCCAGCCCCGCATACGGCGGGCGGATTACCCGGCCGTGGAGCATGTCGGGCACGCGCATGTCGTGGACGTAGGTCAGCTCTCCGGTGGCTTTGCCTGGGATATCCACCCGGGCCGCGCCCTTGCCCACCAGGCGGTAATCAGCGGTGGCTTTAAGCGGTGCATCGCCGCTGATGCGCAGTTCGTCGTGCTCCCCCGTGACCAGTTCGCCATAGGTGGTGGTGCGTCCGTCTCCGGCGGTAATCACGCCCGCGTCGACCTTCAGGCTCTGTGCACTGACCGACCAACGTTGCGCCGCCCGCATCAGCAGGAAACGCCGGGCTTCGGCGGCGGCGTTGCGCAACGGGATTGCGGAGATCTGCAACGTTGCGCTGGCAATGGTCGCGCCCTGGTTCGGCGCCCGTTCGGTGTCGCCCAGCACCATGCGCACCTGCTCCATGGTCAGGTCCAGTTCTTCGGCGACGATCTGCGCCAGGGAAGTGCGAATGCCGGTGCCCAGGTCCACATGCCCGTTGAAGGCATACACCAGCCCGTCATCGTTCACCGCGATAAACAGCCCCAGTTCCTTGGGTTTCACCGTCGGTGTACCGCCCTTGGCCACTGGCCCCGAGGGCGGCAGCACATCGTCGACGATCAGCAGGACGCCGGCCTTGGCCAGCCATTGGTCGCGGGAAGGGATTGCGTCAGTCATGGTCATCGATCCACGTTCAAGGCGTTTGGCGGGCGGCTCGCAGCACCGCGCGGAGGATTTCGATATGGGTGCCGCAGCGGCAGAGATTGCCCGACAGCTCAGTGCGCACTTCGGCTTCGCTGGGGTTGGGATTACGGTCGAGCAAGGCCTTGGCGGTCATGATCATGCCGTTGAGGCAGTAGCCGCACTGGGCGGCCTGCTCGTCGATAAAGGCCTGCTGCACCGGGTGCGGGGTTTCTCGGGTACCGAGGCCTTCGAGGGTGACGATGTCGCGGCCCACGGCGCCCGACAGTGGGAAGACGCAGGAGCGTGCAGCCACGCCGTCGATGATTACCGTGCAGGCGCCGCACTCCCCCAGGCCGCAGCCGTATTTGGGGCCGTTGAGTTGCAGGTCATTGCGAAGGATCAGCAACAGCGGGGTGTCGGCCATTGCGCTGACTTCGCGGGGGTGGCCGTTGACCTCAAGCGTTACCGTGATGTTCTGGCTGATCATTCGCTTCGCCCGTTGGTTTTGGTGAAGTGCCCACTACATCAAGCAGTCAAAAAAAAGCGTCGCGTACCTGGGGTCTCGCGACACACTTGAATGGTGAAGTGGTTACTACATCAACGTAGAGCAAAAACGGTGCCAGAAGATGGATGAATACCTGTGGCGAGGGAGCTTGCTCCCGCTGGACTGCGCAGCAGGCCCATCGTTTGGGGTCGCTTCGCAACCCAGCGGGAGCAAGCTCCCTCGCCACAGGGAATCGGGTCAGTTTTGGGGGTCGTCGATCATTTTGCGTAGCAGGAACAGTACGGCGACGCGTTCGGCGGGGTTGAGGTTGCTCAGGGTCAGTTCGGTGATGGTAGCGGCGCAAGGCACGGTTTGCTGCACCAGGGCGGCGCCGGAGTCGGACAGGTTGACCACGACTTTGCGTTTGTCCTGGGGATCGGGTTCGAGGGTGATCAGTTCGCGGGCCTTGAGGCGTTCGACGATGCCGCGGATGGTCGCCTGGTCGACGGCGGTGGCCTTGACCAGTTCGGTGAGCGAACTTGCACCGTGATCGCGCAGGGCGCACAGGGTGACGAACTGCACGGCGGTGAGCTGGGAGTCGCCGACATTCTGCTGGAAGATCGCCAGGTGGCGCTGGTAGGCCTTGCGCAACAGGTGGCCGACTTGCTCGGAGAAAACGTAGGAATCAGGCACGGCGGGCTCGGGAAGGCGGTGGTCGATGGGGTGGCATGATGGCGGGGTTGTGGAAATGACTCAAGGATCTCATTGCCGGAACGCAGTTGAAATGTGGGAGCGGGCTTGCTCGCGAATACGGTGTGTCAGGTGGCGCATGTGTGACTGACATACCGCATTCGCGAGCAAGCCCGCTCCCACATTGGATTTTTAGTGGGCCAGGGAGGCCTTGGGGGCTACGACGTCGCCGGCGATGACCACGGCTTGGTCATCGAGGTAGACATCGCAATTGCGCAGCGGGATGTCCATGTGGCACGGGGTCTTGCGGGTGCCGCCAACTTCGGTGTTCGGGCCGGTGGAGAACAGGAAGTTGCCGTAGAACGCCCGGGCGTCCATGCACATGCCGTCGTTCTTGTCATGCAGGCCCATCGCGGTCCATTGCGCCCGTGGCTGCAGGCCCCAGCCGATGTGGGAGATGCCGTACACCTCGGGGTCGTTGAAGTATTTCATGTAGTCGCGCAGGTATTCGGCTTCGAAACCGCCGTGGATTTTGGTGATGAAACCCTTCTCGATCTCCAGGGTGATTTTCTCCCGAGTGTAGGTCTTGAACGGCAGTAGGATGTCGCCGATGTCCAGCACCAGCACGCCTTCGGCGGTTTCTTCGTTGGGCCAGGAGAACAGGAAGCCGCTGGGCCAGTGATCCCAGCGTCCCGGCTCGTCAGCAAAACCATATTCGGTAACGGACGGGTATTGCCCCAGCGCTGCACGGAAATCACTGCCGGCGCGGGATTTGACGTGGATCGAGCGGGCCTTTTTCAGCAGCGCTTCAGCGGCCAGCACCCGCACTTTGTCTTCTTCGGTGGGCAGCATGCGCGCCAGTACTTCCGGGGGTTCTACCGCCAGCAGGATGCGTGTGCCGGTCTTGAGGATCTGTTCCTGCTCCGGCGAGTGCAGCAGCATCATGGTGTCGACGATCAGGTCCGCCGCTTCCAGCGCCCGCTGGGCCGCGATATTCCCGGTCAGCGCGGTGTCGCCGCAGTAGGCGGTCATGTCATTGCCCATCGCCCGGGGATGGTTGAACGATGGCAACTCCACCGCATACACCTTGGCCCCCAGGCGCTGCGCCGCATCCATCGCGGCGCGCACGGTGCGTGGGTCGGAGTAATGGCTCTTGAGCACGGCGACGCTCTGGGTCGGGTCGACCTTCGAGAGCTTCAACACGTGTTCAAACATCTGGGTCAGTTCGCAATCACTTACCGGCATTTCCTGTCTCCTCAACTGTTGCACCAAGATCTGGCAGCGCGCTTCACTCCAGTGCATTTTTATAGCGTATACGCCAATTAAACACGATAAGAACTGATTTCAGCATGGACTGCAAGCACCACGCCGAAACGTTACGACTCCACACAACACCAATGAAATATGGCGATTTACGGTTACATGGGATCGATATGGCCAAAAAAATAATTTTTCAGGCGTGGGCTTTTCATTTGAAAAAATGAGCGTATACACTTTAAAAACCTTGCGGACTGACGCCGCCGGCCATCATTCGAAAAAGAGGACCACGCCCCATGGGAAGCACACAAAAAATCGCAATCGTCGGCGCCGGCCTTGGCGGTGCCGCCGCTGCCACCCTGTTGCAACAAGCGGGGTTTGACGTGGATATCTACGAGCAGGCGCCGGAGTTTTCCCGTCTCGGTGCCGGGATACACATGGGCCCCAACATCATGAAAATCTTCCGGCGCATGGGCATTGAAAAGCAGCTGGACCTGATGGGCTCGCACCCCGAGCACTGGTTCAGCCGCGACGGTGAGACCGGTGATTACCTGTCCCGCATTCCTCTCACCGGCTACGGCGCGTCCTACATCACCGTGCACCGTGGCGACTTGCACGCGCTGCAGATGTCCACCCTCAAGCCCGGCACCCTGCACTTCAACAAACGCCTGGAAACCCTCGAGGAAACCGACACCCAGGTGCGCCTGACCTTCGCCGACGGCGAGGTGACCTACGCCGACATCGTGATCGGTGCCGACGGCATCAACTCGCGTATTCGCGAAGAACTGCTGGGCGCGGAAAAACCGCTGTACAGCGGCTGGGTCGCCCACCGCGCGCTGATCCCGGGCGATCAACTGGCCAAGTACGACCTCAAGTTTGAAGACTGCATCAAGTGGTGGACCGAGGACCGGCACATGATGGTCTACTACACCACCGGCAAGCGCGACGAGTACTACTACGTCACCGGCGTGCCGCACCCGGAATGGGACTTCCAGGGCGCCTTCGTCGACAGCAGCCGCGAAGAGATGTTCGACGCCTTCAAGGGCTACCACCCCACCGTCCAGGCCCTGATCGAATCCACCGAAAGCGTGACCAAATGGCCGTTGCGCAACCGCAACCCGCTGCCGCTGTGGAGCCGCGGCCGCCTGGTATTGCTGGGGGATGCCTGCCATCCGATGAAGCCGCACATGGCCCAGGGCGCCGGCATGGCCATCGAAGACGCCGCGATGCTCACACGCTGCCTGCAGGAAACCGGCATCAGTGACTACCGCACCGCCTTCGAACTGTATGAAGCCAACCGCAAGGAACGGGCGTCACGGGTACAGGCCGTGTCCAACGCCAACACCTGGCTGCGCACCCAGGAAGATCCGGACTGGGTCTACGGCTATGACCTCTACGCCCAGCAACTGAAATCGGGGGTGGCCGCGTGAGCAGCTTTCTCTACGGCGGCAACGTCCAGGCCAACGGCATTCGCCAGCATTACCTGCGCTATGGCGGCAAGGGTCCGGTGCTGATCCTGATTCCCGGCATCACTAGCCCGGCGATTACCTGGGGTTTTGTTGCGGAACGCCTGGGCCTGCATTTCGATACGTATGTGCTGGATGTGCGCGGGCGTGGCCTGTCATCCACCGGCCCGGAACTGGACTACAGCGCCGACACCTGCGCCGATGACATCGGCGCCTTTGCCGATGCCCTCAAGCTCGACAGCTATCACCTGGTAGGCCATTCCATGGGCGCGCGATTTGCCGTGCGCAGCGCGGTGCGCCATCCACGAGGGGTCAACCGTGTGGTGCTGATCGACCCGCCGGTGTCCGGCCCCGGTCGCCGTGAATACCCGAGCAAACTGCCGTGGTACGTCGATTCAATTCGCCAGTCGCTGGTGGGCATGGACGCTGAAGCAATGCGCGCCTTCTGCGCCACCTGGACCGACGAACAACTGCAACTGCGCGCCGAATGGCTGCACACCTGCTACGAGCCGGCCATCGTTCGCGCCTTCAACGACTTCCATACCGTCGATTTCCATCAGGATCTGCCGCACCTGAAGGCCCCTGCCCTGTTAATTGTTGCCGGACGCGGCGGTGTTATTCAGCCGGAAGATGTCGCGCAAGTCCGGCAGTTACAGCCAGGCCTGCAGGTCGCCCATGTGCCGAATGCCGGACACATGATCCCTTGGGACGACCTTGAGGGTTTTTTCAGCGCCTTCGGCGACTTCCTCGGCCAGCCCCTGACTGCATAATGGAGACCACCATGCTCAAGCCTTACCGCATCGGCCAGATCGTGCCGAGTTCCAACACCACCATGGAAACCGAGATCCCGGCGATGCTTAACGCCCGCCAGGCGATCCGTCCGGAACGTTTCACCTTTCACTCCAGCCGCATGCGCATGAAGCAAGTGCGCAAGGAAGAGCTGGCCGCGATGGACGGCGAGTCCGACCGTTGCGCCATCGAGCTGTCCGACGCCAAGGTCGACGTGCTGGGCTACGCCTGCCTGGTGGCGATCATGGCCATGGGGTTGGGTTACCACCGTAACTCCGAGCAACGCCTGCGCAAGGCCACCGCCGACAACGACGCCAACGCCCCGGTGATCACCAGTGCCGGCGCTTTGATCGAAGGCCTGAAAGTGATGGGCGCCAAGCGCATCGCCATTGTCGCGCCGTACATGAAACCCCTCACTGAGCTGGTGGTGAACTACATCCGCGAAGAAGGCTTTGACGTGGTGGACTGGCGCGCCCTGGAGATTCCCGACAACCTCGAAGTGGCCCGCCACGACCCGGCCAACCTGCCGGCCATCGTCGACGGGATGAACCTGGAAGGCGTCGACGTGATCGTGCTGTCGGCCTGCGTACAAATGCAGTCGCTGCCGGTAGTGGCCAAGGTCGAAGCGCAAACCGGCCTGCCGGTACTCACCGCCGCCATCGCCACCACCTACGCCATGCTCAAGGCCCTGGACCTGGAACCCATCGTCCCCGGCGCCGGCGCCCTACTCTCCGGCGCCTACTAAAAACGCTTTTGTGGCGAGGGAGCTTGCTCCCGCTGGGGTGCGAAGCGCCCCCAAAAAACAGGCCTGCTACGCAGTCCAACGGGAGCAAGCTCCCTGGCCACAAGGTATGTGCACTGTCCATTACCGAGGACTGAAAGATGAGCGAACAATCCGCCGACGCCAACTACCAGGGCGTCTGGGGCAACCGAATCGGCTTCGGCAAAAAATCCGCCCTGCTGATGATCGACTTCATGCAGGGCTATACCACCGAAGGCGCCCCGCTGTTTGCCCCCGAAGTGCGCATCGCCGTGGCCGAAAGCGTCGAGCTGCTGGCCTGCGCCAGGCGTCACGGAATCAGCGTGGTGCACACCAATATCCGCTACCATCCCGGCCATTTCGCCGACGGCGGTATCTGGGTCAAAAAGGCCCCGGTGATGAAAGACATGGTGGAGGGCAATCCCCTCGCCGCCTTTTGCACCGAGGTCTTGCCCCTGGCCAATGAAGTGGTGATCACCAAACAATACGCCAGTGCGTTTTTCGGCAGCAGCCTGGCCCCGATGCTGCACGCCCAGGGCATCGACACCGTTGTGCTCGCCGGCTGCTCCACCAGCGGCTGCATCCGCGCCACGGCGGTGGATGCGGTGCAACATGGCTTTCGCACCATCGTCGTGCGCGAATGCGTCGGCGACCGTCACCCGGCGCCCCATGAGGCGAACTTGTTTGATATCGACAGCAAGTACGGCGACGTGGTCAGCAAGCAGGAGGCCATGAGCAAGTTCAAGGAGCAATAACGCGCCAACAGGAACCACGACAAAGAGCGTGGTCCGGAAAAAACTGAGCGCCCACGCTGGAATGCAGTCGAATGTGGGAGCGGGCTTGCTCGCGAAAGCGGTGTATCAGGTGTAGTCCATGCAACTGACACACCGCTTTCGCGAGCAAGCCCGCTCCCACACTTGATCACCTCCAACAGGGCCACCTCAGTCTTCTGACACTGCCTTTGGACGTCGCTTTCACAGCACTCCGAAGTGCTGAAAAAAAGCGGCTGTATAAAAACCATAAGTCACCGCCAGGAGACACCCCAATGCCCATTGCGAATGCAACGCCCGCGACTACGGTCGCCGATCCGGTCAACACGCTCTACCACAAGATCACCTGGAAGCTGATTCCGTTCCTGTGTTTCTGCTACCTCGCGGCCTACCTGGACCGCATCAATATCGGCTTCGCCAAACTGCAGATGCTCGACCAGTTGCACTTCAGCGAAACCGCGTTCGGCCTCGGCGCCGGGCTGTTTTTTGTCGGCTATATCCTCTTCGAAGTGCCGAGCAACCTGATCCTGGAAAGGGTCGGCGCGAAGATCTGGATCGCCCGCATCATGATCACCTGGGGCCTGCTCTCGGCCTGCACCATGCTGGTCACCTCCACCACCCAGTTCTACATCCTGCGGTTCCTGCTGGGCGCCGCCGAAGCCGGGTTCCTGCCGGGCGTGCTGTATTACCTCACCACCTGGTTTCCCACCCATCGCCGGGGGCGGATCATCGCCCTGTTCATGATCGGCCTGCCGCTGTCCAGCGTGATCGGCGGCCCGTTGTCCGGCTGGATCATGGGCCACTTCGACAACATGGGTGGCCTGCGCGGCTGGCAGTGGCTGTTCCTGATCGAAGCGGTGCCCAGCGTGCTGCTCGGCGTGTGGACCTTCTGGGCATTGCCCAATACCTATCAGCAAGCCAAGTGGCTGTCGCCGGAAGAAAAGACCCTGCTGGAAAGCGAGCTGCGCAAGGACGACGCCGACGGTGCCGACAGCAAGCACAGCTTCCGCGACGGGTTCTTCAACCTCAAGGTATGGATGCTCGGCGGTATCGACTTCTCGATCCTGCTCAGCGCCTATGCCATGGGGTTCTGGATGCCGACCTTTATCCGCAACGCCGGCATCACCGACACCTTCCACATCGGCATCCTCACCGCCTTGCCCAGCGTGGCGGCGCTGCTGGGCATGCTGCTGATCGGCGCCAGCTCCGATAAACACCGCGAACGCCGCTGGCACATCATCGTGCCGTTTTTCATCGGCGCGGCGGCGATGGCCACCAGCACCTTCTTCACCCATAACGTGGTCGCCACTGTGGCCTTGTTTGCGATTGCCTCCGCGGCAATCATCGGTGCGGTGCCGGTGTTTTTCAGCCTGCCGGCGACCTTTCTCAAGGGCACCGCCGCGGCCACCGGGTTTGCCCTGGCCTGCTCACTGGCGAACATTGCAGGCCTGGTGAGCAACTCGTTGATGGGGGTGGCGATCGACGTCACCGGCAGCAGTGCAGGCGCCTTATGGTTTTTCGCCGGCTGCCTGATTCTCAGCAGCTTCCTGGTGATCGCCTTGCCGGCGAAACTGGTCAACCGTTAACGCAACACACAGTCGCAATATGCGTCATTGCAGGCTGGAATCAACCAACCGGGTTTCACTACATAGTCAACACCACCGAGCGTTAACCGCAATCAGTGGATATGCCTATAACCCTATTCGGAAGTTCCATCAATGACGCTTTCAACCAGCAACCTGACCAACGCCGGGGCCCCGGCGATCACACCGCCCTCTGCCAACCCAACCCCACCCGTTGCCAGCCTTCCACCAGTGAACCTGCCCGCTGGCAACACCCGTGCCGAGGGCGACCGGGTGCTGGCGCGAAACCTGTGCGACGCCTCAAAGAGCGGCTTCAAGTTCGACCGAAAAATCACCGTCCCACCGAACTCGACCATGGGCCAGTGGCAAGCGCAACTGAACAGTGCACTGAAGAATCCGGATTTTCGCAACTGGCTGGCAACCCAAGGCATTCATCCGCGGTCGATCACGATTTACCCGGATGTAGGCCAACTGAGGGTGAACAACGACCAAAAAGTCTTCACGCTGGACGATCTATCCGGCTGGCGCCACGTCGCCGGCCCGATTCTGGCTGCCGGGAAGATCTTCGCTGGCGGCAACAATATGAGTGTTCAAGGGGACACTATTGAAAATGACCAAGTGCCGTACTGGATGGTCGCGAACTTCTACAGGCAGGGCACTGATCGGACCAGCATCGCGGAGTTGGCGAGCACTTACACCTTTGCCCCTCTCCCGCAAAGCGTTGCCGCATCCCGTAGCGAAGAGGCCTTGCAAACTCAGCGTGCGGTGGTGGGGGATATCAACGACCGCGATGCCCTTTGGCAAAAGATAGCTGTCAGGGTCTACTTGCCCCCGCAGTTGAGTGGCTTCGTGGTCGACCCAAACTCCTCGCACCAGCCCAAGGGATTTACTCGCGCCGAGGATTTCATCACAAGCAAAGGTTGGAGACTGCCGACCACAGACGAGGGATTCGCCAACCTGATGAAGGTATTGCGCGCACCTGTTCCACAAAGCCCGCCGCTGGGGGATCTCTGGGGTTTTCTATCCACACCGGTGCCCTTGAACACCGCACAAAAAAATCAACTGCGCGCCCTTGCACGAGCGTCAAAAGCCCCCGGCCAGGCAACCCTGCTTAGCACCCTCGCCAGGCCTGGAAACACCGGGTCACCCCGGGAACAGCTCTTACAGCTGCTCGATCAGCCCGCAGCCCAGGCGCTGGGGGAAAAGCTGGAGGCAGCACTGGGCGTGCTGCCTACCCCCACCAGTCGCCGTGAACTGTTGCTGGCAGCCATGGTGCTGCAGCTGGACGCCGATGCCGGCGACCCCCGTAACCAGGTGGCGGGATACCAAGTTGATCATCCCAGTAACTGGGGGAAGAAACCGGCGGAGATTGTTCGCGCTGTCGGCGACCGTCTACATGAAAGGGTTGGTGTGCAACCCGAGCACAAAGATGTCGCCGCCTACCTGATGTTGTCTCACATAGCGCCGGCACTTCTGGTCGAGGGCTTGCCCGCCGAACTGGGATACCAAACCCTTGAGTGGCCGGCATTCGCCCACGCCGTGTCAAAAATCGAGCACCTGACGCCTGGCGCAAGCACCACCATGAGCTACTCGCAGATCCTCGACTTCGCAACACGAGATCCGATTACCGACGATGAAGAACAGTTGGACCGATACACCCAGCGCGTGTCAATCATCGATTGGGCGGTAACCAACGGCTACTTGTCGAAAAAAGACCATGGCATTTACTTGGCGGACGAAATCAACGCCGCGAAAGCCGCCTACCAAAAGGTGTTTTCGGACCTGGCCTTTGCTGGTAAGCATTTGCTCAAGCCCTTGCCCACCCGCAGGCAAGTGGCGCTCGATGATTTGAAACGCGTGTTTGAACCACAGTACGGCAAAGATTCAATCGATTTTAACGCGCCCAAATTACAAAGTATCGACGGTAGCCAGAATCACTTTTTCAGCCTACTCGAAGCCCACATGGACGGCTTGCTGGTCAAAGGGGAATGGAAGAGCATCAACAAAGGCGTGCTCGACCTCCAAAAACTTGAGCCAGATTTTCACCTGCTCAGAAGCATGCCAGGCCACTTCAAGTCTGAATCCAATGAACATCATGAAAAGCTTCAGCAGTCCCAGACCATTCTGGTCAAACACCTCCTCTCGCAATTGCCTGACGCGGATCGGCAGCACCTCCAACTCGGCACACAGAAGTTTTACTGGCTGAGAAAGGCTATGAGCGGCACGTCACATATGGTCACCACGAATCGGGATGGGCTCGAAAATGCCAAAGGACGCCATGGCATCATTATTCGATCAGAACACGACAAAGACGTGCGCTACTACGAAGTGTTCCCCGGTCTGAACAAAATCGTCGTACGCACCGACCTGCCGGACCACCTGAATGTAGGAAGCAATATCAAGCCCTTCTCCAACTTTGAATCCAACGAGAGCCAGCGCTTCGACTGGAACGCCTATCGCAATGGCACCGAACCTGTGCGCGGAGCAGAGTCGGACCTGATCATTGAAGAACTGACCCCCGAGACGACCTGGACTCCCCAACCCAACGAGAAGGCTCCCGCCCTGTCTTACTCAAACAGCAAGACCGAGTATCTGGCCTCTGTCGCCGCGAAACAGCATTTTGTTTTGCCCCTCGACCTGTACACCCGTATCAACAGCGGCGAAAGCGCCATCCAGCAGCAGAGGCGCTACGCCGAGGCCGGTGCGGCCGCCACACTGAATCTCATCCCTTTTGCCAACACCATAAAACATGCCATTGAAGGCAACGCCGCAGAAGCGATCGGCAGCTTTTTGATCGATGCGACCACCCTGGTGCTGCCCGCTCCCAAAGGCCTGGGGTCAGCCCTGCGCCATGGCGCCAAATCGCTGAACACCTTGAGAGTGATGCTGAGCAAAGCCACACCCTATACCGACGACCTGGTGGGATTGGTGGCGGGGTCCGGCAAAAACGCCAAGTCGTTTTATTCGACCATTCCGCCCTTCGGGCATAAATTTTCCGTGTCCAAAACCTTGCACAAGGAAGCCAACGTCGCCAAAGGCACGATGAGATCGATCCGTGACAGCACTGAAAGAACTGCGGTGCTGGCGAAATACGAGGGGGATAAATGGTATGCGGTCAACCCCAACTCCGGCACAGCCTACGGCACGCCGCTGCAGGACTTTCGCAGCGACACTTCGGTCCCCCTGCTGCGGGAAACCTTGCCTGACGGCACAAGGGTGCAGTTTTCAGAAAAGACCCTTTCCAAAGATACTTACATCATTAACCGGTCAAATGGCTACGATCTGGTTGAGGGCGATAAGGTTTACCGCTACGACCCTGCCCATCCTGATCGATTAACCGACCTGAAATCGGCCGAGCATTATAAGGAACTGGATAACTTCGAAGCTTATTGCCCCGCGCCATCCACGGGAGGACGAGTCAGGCGCGGCTTCAATGATCTTTGCTTTCCAAAAATCATTAAACAGAAACTGTCCAACCCGGCGCAGGTATCCCAAGCGCTGGAACACCAACGTTTATTCCCCGCGCCGATCAGATATAACGGCACTCGAACCGTGGTCTACGAGGGCCGTCTTTTTAATGTTGTGGACGATAAACTGATACCCCACCCTTTCACGACCCCCATACAGTACAAGCCGGCCATATCGGGAACCATTGTCAATGACAAGTTCTTCGGGTTCCCCGATAGCAACTTCTCGAACGAGCTAAATGCTGATAGCCGAGTTATCAAATTTGATGCCATCTCTGACATCAGTAATGACAAGCGCGAATTAAGAGGACTGATCGTACCCTCAGGGGGTAAAAAATACCTTGTCGTAGAAGTTGATCCGGGGCGGTTCTATTGTCGCGATCTTGATCGTGATACGGACCTGTTTACCAAAATAGAATTTGGAAAGAGCCCTAACGACCACCTGATTTACGGCTACGAAAACATCAAAGCAAAATATCTATCAAAGCATTCAACGTCAGCTGCCGACTTTATAAGCTTGCCTCCCATCGATTCCATTTACATAAGCCTGAAGAGCAAGGGATACTCCCTTGATAAGATGAATAAATTGAAGGCCGGCGTCGCGACCATGACACCTGAAAGGCAACGTGAATTCATATTTAATATGTGGAATAAAGGGAGCGTTCGCGACATTGAGATAGCGTTGGCGTCTGTGCGTCTTCCCACGTTAAAGAAACCGGCAGACTTCAACACATTGACCATCCCAGAGAAAAATGGTTTTTTTGCTCGCGAAGCCAAAAATGAAGTGGACAAACAAATTGCCACCACCGGCGTAGGCCCCGCCAACTTGCATTTAACTGGCGACATTGCGGACGCACAAAGGGTCAAAACTTCCAAATCGCTCACGGCATGGCTATATGAGAAATTTGACCCATCGAATGATGCTTTCTTTAATACCATCCTCAAAACGGGCGCAGGAAACTGCGACCATATGGCCCATACCGCGGCAAAAATCATTCAAATGAATGGGGGTAAAGCACGGGTTATGGGGATGCCTGATAAACATGCGTTTACCGTTGTAGGAGATATCAGTCCTAATGTAAAAACGGTTGATTTCTCGGAACCTGCCTGGAAGGACATATGGATTTCTGACCCATGGGCAGAAATAGAATGCCCAGCGCCCGAATACATGAAGAAATTCAAGGATAAAATGCTCGAGTGGAAAGCAAAAGGCCAGGCTATTCGCGGCAATGACGGTGTCTGGATCAATGCCGATGACCCAGCTTGGCTAAAAGGCACTATCGACGCAGTCAAAACCTTTGATTGAGAGAATCACACCAGCCAGGATGCGCGCAATATCGCAGCAGTGCCTGCATACGCCTGGCTGTGATTAAATCGGGGCTTTTTGCGCCTACAGGAACATTTTGCTCATGAGTCCATCCGCCACCCACGTCTTGGTCATCGGCTACGTCTGGCCAGAACCCCGTTCTTCGGCGGCGGGTGGGCACATGATGCAGATCCTCGACAGCTTCCTGGCCCGAGGCTGGGCAGTGACCTTCGCCAGCCCCGCCGCTGCCGGCGAGCACAAGGCCGACCTGCCCACCCTCGGCATTCGCGAATGTGCGATTGAATTGAACAACAGCAGCTTCGATGACTTTATCCGGGAACTGTCCCCGGACATCGTGCTGTTCGACCGTTTCATGATGGAAGAACAGTTCGGCTGGCGCGTAGAGAAATGCTGCCCGAATGCCCTTCGCGTACTGGAAAGCTCGGACCTGCAAAGCCTGCGGGACGCCCGTCAACAGCGCCTCAAGGACTTCCTGAAGACGCAACCGGAGGCTGACGACTTCAGCCCTTTGTTCAGCCCGGACCTCGCCGCCGAATTCGCTTACATGGCCGACACCGACCTCGCCAAGCGGGAGATCGCCGCGATCTACCGCTGCGACATCAGCCTGATGATCTCCGATGTGGAGATCCGGTTGCTGACCAAACACTTCAAAGTGCCCGCCGCCCTGCTCCACTGGTGCCCGTTGATGGTCGACCCGCCAGCCGTTGACTTCGCCCCGTTTGAAGACCGAGCGCACTTTTTGAGTATCGGTAACTTCCGCCACGCGCCGAACTGGGATGCGGTGTTATGGATGAAAAACAGCGTTTGGCCGCGGATCCGCCAGCAACTGCCCGGCGCACAGTTGCATGTGTATGGCGCCTACACACCGCCCAAGGCCACGGCGCTGCATAACCCCGCGCAGGGTTTTCATGTGATGGACTGGGCCGAAGACGCTTTGCAGGTGATGACCGCCGCGCGCATTTGCCTGGCGCCTCTCCGCTTTGGTGCCGGTATCAAGGGCAAACTGGTGGACGCCATGCTCTGCGGCACGCCAAGTGTCACCACGCCGGTTGGCGCCGAAGCCATGGGCGAGCCCTGGCCCGGCGCGATTGAACAGAGCGCAAGCGCACTGGCTGACGCAGCAGTGGCACTGTATCAGGACCGCGAACGCTGGACTCGCGCCCAGGAAAATGGCCGCCCATTACTCGCCGGGCGCTATGCCCGGCAAGTCCACGGCCCGGCCTTGACCGACTGCCTGGAACACTGCCGCAACCACCTGGCCGAACACCGCCGCCACAACTTTACCGGCAGCATGTTGCGCCACCATCTGCACAAAAGTACCCAGTACATGTCCCAGTGGATCGAGGCAAAAAACCGTAACCTTTAACCGCTTGACCCTGGCGAGGTTGCGTACAAGGGGGCATTATCTTGAGTGCAATCACAATAAAGCGACGGCAGCATGACCCGAGCAACGCGAATCACCGACCCTTCCTACGAGTTGATGGACGATCACAACGGTCTGTCCATCATCTATCGCCAACATGGCTTCCCGTGCCCGTTGGTGCGCTGGCATTTTCACAAGGAATACGAGCTGCACCTGATCGTCGCCAGCTCCGGCAAGGTGTTCATCGGCGACTACATCGGCAACTTCTACCCGGAAAGCCTGTTCCTCACCGGCCCCAACCTGCCTCACAACTGGATCAGCCAAGTCGCCGAGGACGAAGTGGTGCCCAAGCGCGACATGCTGGTGAACTTCACCGATGAACTGCTGGAAAACGGCAGCCACATCTTCACCGAACTCAAGACCCTCGCACCGCTGCTGGAGCGCGCGCAGTACGGCATCGAATTTCGCTGCAAGAAGACCATCGCCCAGGCCATGACCCTGATGCAGCGCATCGAAGACGCCCAGGGCATGGCGCGCCTGGGGCACTTTTTCATCCTGATGGAGGTGCTCAGTGCCTGCGAGGATTACCAACTGCTCTCCGGCGTGACCACCCCGCAACTGGCGGACGAACACAGCATCGACCGCACCAACCGCGCGGTGGACTACATCTTTGCCCACTACGCGCGGGAGTTGTCCCTGGAAGAAGTGGCCGAATACCTCGGGATGAAGCCCACCTACTTCTCCCGCGTATTCAAACAAGCCACCGGTCGCACCTTCATCGAATTCGTTAATCGGCTGCGCATCAGCAAGTCCTGTGAACTGCTGGCCGATGGCGACAAGGCCGTGACCGATGTGTGTTTTGAGTCGGGTTTCAACAACATTTCCAACTTCAACCGCCGCTTCCAGCAGCTCAAGGGCATGACCCCGTCCCACTACCGGCGTTTGGCCGTGCAGCGCCTCACCGAGCAAAACCTCGCTTAATCATTCAACGCCCCCTGTAGGAGCGAGCTTGCTCGCGAAAGTATTCCAGGCGCATCGCTGCGGTGGATGTACCTTTTTCGCGAGCAAGCTCGCTCCTACAGTAACCGTGTCCGCAGTAAACCGTTTCAGCGCTTTTCAGATTCAGTGCAAAAAAGTATCAGTAAAAGTGCTCCCAAGGATTTGTCAGCACGCCAATTGAAGGCTGTAATCAACGCACACTCTTCCAGCTGTCGTGGAAGACACAACAACAATAACTGTCCTTCTGTAGCCCCTGGGCGCAGAAATGGAGTGCGCGATGAAGTTCACAGCTAAAGCTCTGCTTGCCTGTACCTGCATGACCCTCAGCGCCGTCAGTCTTGGCGCGCAAACCCTGACCATTGCCACCGTCAACAACAGCGACATGATTCGCATGCAAAAGCTCTCGAAAACCTTCGAGACCGAGCATCCGGAGATCAAGCTGAACTGGGTGGTACTCGAAGAAAACGTCCTGCGCCAACGCCTCACTACCGACATCGCCACCCAGGGCGGGCAGTTCGATGTGTTGACCATCGGCATGTACGAAGCTGCACTCTGGGGCGCCAAAGGCTGGCTGGAACCGATGAAGGACCTGCCTGCTTCCTACGACCTGGACGACGTTTTCCCGTCCGTGCGTGACGGCCTTTCCGTCAAGGGCTCGCTGTACGCCCTGCCGTTCTACGCCGAAAGCTCCATCACCTATTACCGCACCGACCTGTTCAAGGACGCCGGGCTGACCATGCCCGAGCGCCCCACCTGGACCCAGATCGGTGAATTCGCCGCGAAGCTCACCAACAGGGACAAGGAACAGTACGGCCTGTGCCTGCGGGGCAAAGCCGGTTGGGGCGAGAACATGGCGCTGATCACCACCCTGGCCAACGGCTACGGTGCACGCTGGTTCGATGAAAAGTGGCAGCCTGAATTCAACGGGCCTGAGTGGAAAGACGCGCTGAACTTCTACGTCGACAACATGAAGAAGTCCGGCCCGCCGGGCGCCTCCAGCAACGGTTTCAACGAAAACCTGGCGCTGTTCAACAGCGGCAAGTGCGCGATCTGGGTCGACGCCAGCGTCGCCGGCTCGTTCGTGACCGACAAGACCCAAAGCAAGGTGGCTGACCACGTCGGCTTCACCTTTGCCCCCCACGAAAAAACCGAGAAAGGGACTTCGTGGCTGTACTCCTGGTCCCTCGGGATTCCAACCAGTTCCAAAGCCAAGGACGCCGCCAAGGTCTTCACCACCTGGGCCACCTCCAAGGAATACAGCCAGTTGGTCGCCAAGACCGACGGGATTGCCAACGTACCGCCAGGTACCCGCAAGTCGACCTACAGCGACGAATACATGAAGGCCGCGCCGTTTGCCAAGGTGACGCTGGAATCGCTGAAAGTCGCCGACCCGAAAGACCCGT
Organism: Pseudomonas sp. PAMC 26793; assembly: GCF_000313235.1. Classification (NCBI taxonomy): domain Bacteria; kingdom Pseudomonadati; phylum Pseudomonadota; class Gammaproteobacteria; order Pseudomonadales; family Pseudomonadaceae; genus Pseudomonas; species Pseudomonas sp. PAMC 26793. Next base: position 139,138 of record NZ_AMXG01000012.1, on the reverse strand, counting down.
CGGCCAAGCCGGTGCCGTATGTGGGCATCCAGCTGGTGACCATTCCTGAATTCCAGGCGATTGGTACCCAGGTCGGCAAGTTCTTCTCCAGCGCACTGACCGGTGGTTCCACTGCCGAAAAAGCCCTGGCGGATGCACAGACCTTCACCGAACGCGAAATGAAGCGGGCTGGTTATCCCAAGTAAAGCGGGCACACCCCACTGAATGTGGGAACCCGCTTTATGTGGGAGCCGGGCTTGCCCGCGATGCAGACAACTCGGTCTGTCAGTTGCACCGAGGTGACTTCATCGCAGGCAAGCCAGCTCCCACATGGCCGCGCTTCGACTCTCGCTCTGCATGTACCTGACTGGTCCTGATCACCATGAATACCACCACTGCCCAAGTGCAAACCGCTTCGCCGGACAAGCCGCGTAAAAGCCGCTTGATCAACCCCGGCTGGTTCCTCGTCAGCCCCTCGGTGGCCTTGTTGCTGCTGTGGATGATCGTGCCGCTGGGCATGACCCTGTACTTCTCGCTGATTCGCTACAACCTGCTCTACCCCGGCGAAAACCAGTTCGTGGGGCTTGAGAACTTCACCTACTTCATCACCGACTCGGGCTTCTTGCCCGGCGCCACCAACACCCTGTTGCTGGTGGGCAGCGTCTTGCTGATCAGCGTGGTGTTTGGCGTACTGATCAGCGCCCTGCTGGAAGCCAGCGAGTTCTTCGGCCGCGGCCTGGTGCGGGTGTTGCTGATTTCGCCGTTCTTCATCATGCCCACCGTCGGTGCGCTGATCTGGAAGAACCTGATTTTCCATCCGGTGTCGGGGATCCTCGCCTACGTGTGGAAGCTGTTCGGCGCCCAGCCGGTGGACTGGCTGGCCCATTACCCGCTGCTGTCGATCATTATCATCGTGTCCTGGCAGTGGCTGCCCTTCGCGATCCTGCTGCTGATGACCGCCATGCAGTCCCTCGACCAGGAACAAAAGGAAGCCGCGCGGCTGGACGGTGCCGGCGCCATCGCGATTTTCTGGCACCTGACCCTGCCGCACCTGGCGCGCCCGATTGCCGTGGTGGTGATGATCGAAACCATCTTCCTGCTCTCGGTGTTCGCGGAAATCTTCACCACCACCAACGGCGGCCCCGGCTACGCCTCGACCAACCTCGCCTACCTGATCTACAACCAGGCGCTGGTGCAGTTCGATGTGGGCATGGCCTCGGCCGGCGGCTTGATTGCCGTGGTCATCGCCAATATCGCGGCGATCATCCTGGTGCGGATGATCGGCAAAAACCTGACTGACAAGCCTTGAGGGCCGCGCCATGACGCTTCAACAATCCCGCCGCCTGCAAAGCGTGCTGCTCGGCACCCTGGCCTGGGCCATCGCGATCCTGATTTTCTTCCCGATCTTCTGGATGGTGCTGACCAGCTTCAAGACCGAAATCGACGCGTTCGCCACGCCGCCGCAGTTCATCTTCACGCCGACGCTGGAGAACTACCTGCACATCAACGAGCGCAGCAACTACTTCAGCTACGCCTGGAACTCGGTGCTGATCTCCTTCAGCGCCACCGCGTTGTGCCTGCTGATCTCGGTACCGGCCGCCTACTCCATGGCCTTCTACGAGACCAAGCGCACCAAGGGCACGCTGCTGTGGATGCTCTCCACCAAGATGCTGCCGCCGGTGGGCGTGCTGATGCCGATCTACCTGCTGGCCAAGAGCTTCGGCCTGCTGGACACGCGCATTGCGCTGATCATCATCTACACCCTGATCAACCTGCCGATTGTGGTCTGGATGGTTTACACCTACTTCAAGGACATCCCCAAGGACATCCTCGAAGCCGCCCGCCTGGACGGCGCCACCCTGTGGCAGGAAATGGTCCGGGTGCTGCTGCCGATCGCCAAGGGCGGGCTGGCTTCCACGGTGTTGCTGTCGCTGATCCTGTGCTGGAACGAGGCGTTCTGGTCGCTGAACCTGACCTCGTCCAACGCTGCGCCGCTCACCGCGCTGATCGCCTCCTACTCCAGCCCCGAAGGCTTGTTCTGGGCCAAATTGTCTGCCGTGTCGACCCTGGCCTGTGCGCCGATCCTGATCTTTGGCTGGATCAGCCAGAAACAGCTGGTCCGCGGTTTGTCCTTCGGCGCCGTGAAGTAACGGCTCCTTTAAACATATTTAGAAGCGGAGGCCCATCATGGCCAACCTGAAAATCAAGAATCTGCAAAAAGGCTTCGAAGGTTTCTCCATCATCAAGGGCATCGACCTTGAAGTGAACGACAAGGAATTCGTGGTGTTCGTCGGCCCGTCGGGCTGCGGCAAATCCACCCTGCTGCGCTTGATTGCGGGCCTGGAAGAAGTCACCGAAGGCACCATCGAGCTGGATGGCCGCGACATCACTGAGGTCACTCCGGCCAAGCGCGACCTGGCGATGGTGTTCCAGACCTACGCCCTGTACCCGCACATGAGCGTGCGCAAAAACATGTCGTTTGCCCTGGACCTGGCCGGCGTCGACAAGAAGATTGTCGAGAGCAAGGTCAACGAAGCGGCGCGCATCCTGGAGCTGGGCCCTTTGCTTGAGCGCAAGCCCAAGCAGTTGTCCGGCGGCCAGCGTCAGCGTGTCGCCATCGGCCGCGCGATTGTGCGTAACCCGAAGATCTTCCTGTTCGATGAACCCCTGTCCAACCTCGATGCCGCCCTGCGGGTGCAGATGCGCCTGGAGCTGTCGCGCCTGCATAAAGAACTGCAAGCCACCATGATCTACGTGACCCACGACCAGGTCGAAGCCATGACCCTGGCCGACAAGGTGGTGGTACTCAACAGCGGCCGCGTGGAACAGGTGGGCTCGCCGCTGGAGCTGTATCACCAGCCGGCCAACCTGTTTGTCGCGGGCTTTTTGGGCACGCCGAAAATGGGCTTCCTCAAAGGCAAGGTCAGCCGCGTGGATGCCCAGAGCTGCGAAGTCGAGCTGGACGCCGGCGGCCGCATCAGCCTGCCCCTGAGCAGCGCCACCTTGAGCGTTGGCAGCGCGGTGACCTTGGGCATTCGTCCGGAACACCTGGAAATCGCCGCCCCTGGCCAGGCCACCCTGACCGTCACCGCCGACGTCGGCGAGCGCCTGGGCAGCGACACTTTCTGCCACGTCATCACCGCCAGCAAGGAGCCGTTGACCCTGCGGATCCGTGGCGACATGGCCAGCCAGTATGGCGAAACCCTGCAGCTGTACCTGGACCCGACCCAATGCCATCTGTTCGACGCTGACGGTGTTGCCGTGGCCCGTCCACTGCGCGCCGCCGCCTGATTTCGCGAGAATTTCCCGATGAAACTGAACAAGCAAAACCTCACGCAACTGGCGCCTGAAGTGCAACTGCCGGCCTATGCGATTGCGAATACCAGCCAGGGCATCGCGCACATCGGCGTCGGCGGCTTCCACCGCGCGCACCAGGCGTATTACACCGACGCCTTGATGAATACCGGCGTGGGCCTGGACTGGAGCATTTGCGGCGTGGGCCTGCGGGCTGAAGACCGCAAGGCCCGGGACGACCTGGCCGGCCAGGACTACCTGTTTACCCTGTATGAACTGGGGGACACCGACGACACCGAAGTGCGCGTCATCGGTTCCATCAGCGACATGCTGCTGGCCGAAGACGGTGCCCAGGCGCTGATCGACAAGCTGGCCAGCCCAGAGATTCGGATTGTCTCGCTGACCATCACCGAAGGCGGCTACTGCATCGACGACAGCAACGGCGAGTTCATGGCCCACCTGCCGCAGATCCAGCATGACCTGGCCAACCCGGGCTCGCCGAAAACCGTGTTCGGCTTTATCTGCGCGGCGTTGACCCAGCGCCGGGCAGACGGTGTTCCGGCGTTTACCGTGATGTCCTGCGATAACCTGCCCCACAACGGCGCCGTGACCCGCAAGGCGTTGCTGGCCTTTGCCGCGTTGCATGACGCTGAGCTGCATGAGTGGATCAAGGCCCACGTGAGTTTCCCGAATGCCATGGTCGACCGCATCACGCCGATGACCAGCACTGCGCACCGCCTGCAGCTGCATGACGAGCACGGCATTGACGACGCCTGGCCGGTGGTCTGCGAGCCGTTTGTGCAGTGGGTGCTGGAAGACAAGTTCGTCAATGGCCGCCCGGCATGGGAAACGGTGGGCGTGCAGTTCACCGATGACGTGACGCCGTATGAAGAAATGAAGATCGGCCTGCTCAACGGCAGCCACCTGGCGCTGACGTACCTGGGCTTCCTGAAGGGCTATCGCTTCGTCCACGAGACCATGAACGACCCATTGTTTGTGGCCTATATGCGCGCCTACATGGACCTGGACGTCACGCCCAACCTGGCACCGGTGCCGGGTATCGACCTGACCGAATACAAGCAGACCCTGGTTGACCGCTTCTCCAACCAGGCGATTGCCGACCAGCTGGAACGTGTGTGTTCCGATGGCTCGTCGAAGTTTCCCAAGTTCACCGTACCGACCATCAACCGCCTGATTGCCGACGGGCGCGAGACCGAGCGTGCCGCGCTGGTGGTGGCCGCGTGGGCGCTGTACTTGAAAGGCGTGGACGAGAATGGGGTGATCTACCGGATTCCGGACCCTCGCGCCGAGTTTTGCCAGGGGCTGGTGACCGAAGACGCGTTGATCAGCAAGCGGCTGCTGGGGGTGGAAGAGATTTTTGGTACGGCTATTCCCAACTCGCCTGCGTTTGTGGCAGCGTTTGAGCGGTGTTTCGAGAGCCTGCAGGATGTGGGTGTGAGCAAAACGCTGAAGCGGCTGCTCGCCAATCTCAACTGACGGAACCGAATCAAAAATGTGGGAGCGGGCTTGCTCGCGAAAGCGGTGGATCAGTCAATATTTGCGTTGACTGACACACCGTATTCGCGAGCAAGCCCGCTCCCACATTGACCGAGTTCTCCATAACAATAGGCTGAGCGACCTACCATGACCCAGCAAAACCTCTATCTCGGCATCGACTGCGGCACCCAGGGCACCAAGGCCATCGTGCTGGACGCCAGCAGCGGCAAAGTCCTGGGCCTGGGCGCCGCCAGCCACACGCTGATCAGCGGCGCCAATGGCCGCCGCGAACAGCACACCCAGGAGTGGCTGGACGCCTTTACCGAAGCCACTCACCGCGCCTTGCAACAGGCCGGCGTGGACGGCCAGGACATCCTCGCCATCGGCGTTTCCGGCCAGCAGCACGGCCTGGTATTGCTGGATGACCAAGGCCAGGTGCTGCGCCCGGCCAAGCTGTGGTGCGACACCGAAACCGCACCGGAAAACGATCGCCTGTTGCAACACCTGGGCGGTGAAAGCGGCTCCCTGGAACGCCTCGGCGTGGCCATCGCGCCGGGTTACACCGTGTCCAAACTGCTGTGGACCCGCGAACAGCACCCGCAGATTTTTGCCCGCATCGCGCATATCCTGCTGCCCCACGACTACCTCAACTACTGGCTCACCGGCCGCGCCTGCGCCGAATACGGCGATGCCTCCGGTACCGGTTATTTCAACGTGCGCACCCGTGAATGGGACCTGACACTGTTACGCCACATCGATCCCGACGGGCGCCTGAAAGCTGCGCTGCCCGAGTTGATCGAGGCCAACCAGCCAGTGGGCACCATCCTGCCCGCCATCGCCGAGCGCCTGGGCATCAACCCGAATGCGCAAGTCTCCAGCGGCGGCGGCGACAACATGATGGGCGCCATCGGCACCGGCAATATCGCCCCCGGCGTGATCACCATGAGCCTGGGCTCATCCGGCACTGTGTATGCCTTTGCCGATCAGGCCAACGTCAGCCCGCAGGCGTCGGTCGCGACCTTCTGTTCATCCAGCGGCGGCTGGCTGCCGCTGATCTGCACCATGAACCTGACCAACGCCACCGGGGTCATCCGCGAGCTGTTCGACCTGGATCTGGCAGCGTTCAACGGGTTGGTGGCAGAGGCACCGATTGGCGCCGACGGCGTGAGCATGCTGCCGTTCCTCAACGGCGAGCGGGTGCCCGCCCTGCCCCACGCCACCGGCAGCCTGCACGGTTTGACCATGACCAACCTGACCCGCGCCAACCTGTGCCGCGCCGTGGTCGAAGGCACCACCTTCGGCTTGCGCTACGGCCTGGACCTGTTGCGCCAGACCGGCCTGCAAAGCCAGAGCATCCGTCTGATCGGTGGCGGTTCGAAAAGTCCGGTGTGGCGGCAGATGGTCGCGGATATCATGAACACCGAAGTGGTCTGCACCGAACAAAGCGAAGCGGCGGCCCTGGGCGCGGCGATCCAGGCGGCGTGGTGCCAGTCCGGTGAGAGCCTGGCGCAGCTGTGCCAGCGTTGCGTGAGCGTCGACGCAGCCAGCCGCACGGTGCCGGATGCCGGCAGCGTCAGTGCCTACCAGCAGGCTTATGAGCGTTATCAACAGCACGTGGCATCCCTTTAAGAGCGAACGAATATGTATTTGGTATGTGGCGAAGCGCTGTTTGATTTTTTCAGCGAGGACGATGCCAGCGGCAAGGCATCCAGGGTCAATTACAAGGCGATTGCCGGCGGCTCGCCGTTCAACGTCGCAGTAGGTTTGCGTCGACTGGGAATCGATGCGGGCTTTTTTGCCGGCCTCTCCGACGACTACCTGGGCCGACGCCTGTTGCAGGTGCTCAAGGATGAAGGCGTGGGCGAGGAGTACCTCGTGGAGTTCGCCGCGCCGACCACGCTGGCAATGGTCGCCGTGGGTGCCAATGGCTCACCGCAATACAGCTTTCGCGGTGAAGGCTGCGCCGACCGCCAGTTGCAACTTGAGCATCTGCCCGCGTTGGGCGACGAAGTGCGTGGCGTACACATCGGCTCGTTCTCACTGGTGGTGCAGCCGATTGCCGACACGCTGCTGGCCCTGGTACGCCGGGAAAGTGGCAAGCGCCTGATCAGCCTCGACCCCAACGTACGCCTGAACCCCGAGCCGAACATCGAGCTGTGGCGCGCCCGCGTGGCCGAACTGGTCAAGCATGCCGACCTGATCAAGGTCAGTGACGAAGACCTGCACCTGCTCTACCCCGGCCAAACCCCGGAAAGTGTCCTGCAAGGCTGGTTGCAACACCGTTGCCAACTGGTGTTCCTGACCCGTGGCGGCGACGGCGCGACGGTGTTCAGCCGCCAGCACGGCAGCTGGTCGGCGCCAGCGGTCAAGGTGGTCATGGCGGACACGGTCGGGGCTGGTGATACGTTCCAGGCCGCGCTGATTGCCTGGCTGACCGAGCAGCAACTGGACTCGGTGGAGGGCCTGCAACAGCTGTCCCGCGAACAGATCAGCAGCATGCTCACCTTCGCTATCCGCGCGGCGGCACTCACCTGCAGCAAGACCGGGCCGGACCTGCCCTATCGTCGTCAGTTGGACTGACAAATACGCGGCAAAAATCAATATGCCACTATGTAAGCCACGTATTACGTGGCTTACAGCCCTGCTACGGGCGGGTTACGCTGGAGGGTTTCAGCGGTAACGCGGGGGGACGCGTGAGCGGGTAGATTCACGCCTCCCTGGGGCAAGTGACCCCTCGAGCAACGACGGCGCCCACCACCGCTCCTGCTATCGGTGCCAGCCAGAATAGCCACAGTTGCATCAGGTATTCCTCGCCGGCAAACAATGCCGGCCCGGTGCTACGTGCCGGGTTGACCGAGGTGTTGGTGACGGGGATGGCGACCAGGTGAATGAGGGTCAGTGCCAAGCCAATCGCGATCGGCGCGAACCCCGCCGCCAAACCCTGACCGGTGACGCGCATGATGATGAACACAAAAAAGAATGTCGCTACGGCTTCAACCACCACTGCCGCCAGCAGGCTGTATTGCCCCGGGCTCAACTGACCATAGCCGTTGGCGGCGAAAGCGCCTATTTCGAAGTCCGGGCGGCCGCTGGCAATCAGCGCCAGCACGGCGGCGGCGACAATCGCACCGGCAACCTGAGCAATGATGTAGGGCACCACATCTACCCCAGAGACCCGGCGTCCCACCCACAGGCCGATGGTCACCGCCGGGTTGAAGTGCGCACCGGAAATACCGCCCACCGCGTAGGCCATGGTCAGCACCGTCAAGCCAAAGGCCAGGGCTACACCGGCAAAACCGATCCCAATTTCCGGAAACGCCGCTGCCAGTATCGCGCTGCCGCAGCCACCGAAGGTCAGCCAGAACGTTCCCAGAAACTCTGCTGCGATTTTCTTTTGCACACTCAACTCCGCCCTTTTACATACGCCATCCGGTGGATGGATCCACGGGCGACGGTAGCAAGCACGAATACCCGGCCCGTATCGGACTATTCCGGATGATGTGAGTGATCTTGCGGACACGCTGAAGATGAAGCTTTTGTCAGTAAAGCCTCAATTAATCCATGGTTAATCCTCTCGGCCGAAAGTTGATTCGACCGCACTCGCACGGCTGCAGCCGTTGCCCAGGGCGGCCGCGGCTCATCACGTTGATGAGCCTGCGAACGACTTGCGGAGAAACACCATGAAACTGCGTACGTTAATGCTCGGTGCTGCACTGGCCCTGACGGCTGTAACGGGGATGGCGCAGGCTGACACAGCACCTGTCGTCACGCCTTATCACTACGGCGAGAAGATGGATGTGCAGAAGGTACTTGCCATGCACGAAACCGATACCAATGAATGCAAAGTGATCAAGGCCGATATCAAGTTTGTGGACAGCCAAGGGAAAGTCCAGGACGTGGGCTATCGCAAACTGTCAGACGCCTGCGACTGGCAGAATTGACCCAATGTACGATGTGATTACGGTAATGGCATAGGGCCTGGTATTGATCCAGGCCCGCTGGTCTTCGCTGAGTGAAACTCAGCCGTCCGTTTAATAGTAAGGACGCGCGCCGGCTCGTTTGAGGGCCGGGGCATGGGTGTGCTTGAGGTCTTCGCGCAACTCAGTAATCAAGTTGCAGATCGCCCGACTGCTGTCGAGTTTGTTGGCGCAAATGCCGGTGACCACCAGGTCGACCCGGTCATGGTCGATCTCATGATAGACCTTCACCGTCAGCGAGGCGTCTGACGCCTTGGTGACTTCACAGCGCTTAGGCAGAAAACTTCCTTCAATAATGCCGCGTAATTCCAGATCCGAAAGCATGGCCGACCTCTCCTTTTATGAGATTGCCAATCGATTGTTATCAATATTCGTAATTCATACTGCTGGCGAACGCGGTGACACGCTCGTCGTTTGCGCCTGACCAGCCTTGGCAGACGGCTTCACTTACCCAGCCTACTAGGCTCGCTTGAGATGCGTTGGATCCTTTCCTCATAAGCGACCACATTACTTATATAAGTTACGTGGCAGACCGCTATTACCCCATCCGTTCGGGGTATTAACCGCTGTGTTTATTGCTCATTCAGAGTTGTAACAGGATCTTATAAAGCATTAAACGTGCCGCCGGACGCACAGCTGCGCGCGCCATGAAAATCGGGGCTTTCGGAAAATAATACGCCCGCTGGTTCATGCGTCTTGCAACGAGCCTGCGTTGGCGTCATGCAAATTGAAAGACGGCTCGTTATAAGTGCCCGCAAAAAACTTTCCCCACCTTAATAGCGGCGATCCAAACGGGTGAATGTAACTAAATTAAACATTCGTTAGATTAAACGTTTAACCTGCCTGGGCGGCCACTCGTTCAGCAACATGCCGCAAACTATCGAAGTTGATATTGGCCCCCGAGTTGATCGCCACCCATGTTTGCCCCTGGATGCCGGTCTTTGCCACATGCTTGCGGATACCCGCCACCGCCAGGGCACCTGAAGGCTCAGTAATTGATCGCGTATCGTCGTAGATCAGCTTGATGGCACTGCACAGTTCGTCATTGCTGACGGTGATCACTTCATCCACATGGTGCCGACAGACTTCAAAACCGTAGGCGCCGATCTGGGCCACGGCCGTGCCATCGGCAAAGCTGTCGACACTCGGCAGCACCACTCGACTCCCCGCGCGCAAGGCTGCCAGCAGGCAACTGGAGCCTTCGGGCTCGACGCCGATGATGCGCACTTCGGGGCGCAGGTATTTCACGTAGGCGGCGATACCGGCGATCAACCCGCCGCCGCCCACCGGGACGAAGATCGCGTCCAGCGGCCCTTGCTGTTGGCGCAGCACTTCCATCCCCACCGTGCCCTGCCCGGCAATCACATCCGGGTCGTCAAAGGGCGAGACAAAGGTACTGCCCGTGGCCTCGGCCAGTTGCAACGCATGGGCCAGGGCAAACGGAAAGCTCGCCCCATGCAACACCGCCTCGCCGCCTCGGGAGCGCACCCCCAACACCTTCAGTTCGGGGGTGCTGCAGGGCATGACGATCGTCGCCCTGATCCCCAGCTCCCGCGCCGCCAATGCCACGCCCTGGGCATGATTGCCCGCCGACGCGGTAATCACGCCCCGGGCCTTTTGCGCGGCACTGAGCTGCACCAACTTGTTGTAGGCGCCACGGATCTTGAAGGAAAAGGTCGGTTGCAGGTCTTCGCGCTTGAGCAGGATCTGATTGCCCAGCAATGCCGACAGCGCCGGCGCCACCTGTAACGGCGTGCGCACCGCCAGGTCGTAGACCGGGGCGGCCAGGATTTTCTTCACGTAGTGCTCAAGCAATCCCGAATCTTGGGGCTGGCTCGCCGGGCAGGTACTCATGGATGTCTCCTGGGTGTTTACAAGGCCCTGGAGACGGAAAAACAAAACCCGCCTCTAGGGCGGGTTTGGGTGCAGCCGTGCGCTATCCCGCCAAATGAGGAATGGCGGTAATAATGCTTGGCTGGCAACGAAAGGTTTGAAATCTCATGAATCAAAATTAACCGGCGCCATCGGGCAAGTCAATGACGAAACGCCAAGCTTTACGCGTGGCATACGAAACGTATACGCTTTGTATATCAATTCTAAACAGTGAAGCTCATGGGCATCGTCAAGATCACCGACCAATTGCACGAACAACTCCGTCTGGCCAGCGCCACCATGGACCGTTCCATCAACGCTCAGGCCGAGTTCTGGATCAAGATCGGCCTGCTCGCCGAGCTCAATCCACACCTGGCCTATAACGACCTGATCAACAAACTGTTGCTGGACAAACCCGACCTGATCCGGGGGCGCGCGCAATGATCAAGACGGCGGAACAACTCGAGGTGATGCGCGAATCCGGCCGTCTGTTGGCCCAGGTGTTTACCATGCTTGACGGCTTTGTCGCCGCCGGCCAGTCGACCCTGGAGATCGACAGCGCCGTCGAAGCCTTCATCCGCAATGACCTGCAATCGCGCCCGGCGAGCCTGGGGCAATACGACTACCCCTTCTGCATCAACACCTCCATCAACGAGGTGGTGTGCCATGGCATGCCCAGCGCCAAGGACGTGCTCAAGGACGGCGACATCGTCAACATCGACATCACCCTGGAAAAAGGCGGCTATATCGCCGACTCCAGCAAGATGTACATGATCGGCAACGTCGCGCCCAAGGCCCGGCGCCTGGTGGAAATGACCTTTGAAGCCATGTGGGCCGGCATCCGCCAGGTCAAGCCCGGCGCGCGCCTGGGGGATATCGGCTACGCCATCCAGAGCCATGCCCAGAGCAACGGCTATAGCGTTGTGCGTGAATATTGCGGCCATGGCATTGGCCGCGAGATGCACGAAGACCCGCAGATCCTGCACTTCGGCCGCCCCGGTACCGGAATGGAACTGCGCGAAGGCATGGTGTTCACCATTGAGCCAATGCTCAACCAGGGCAGCGCCAAGGTGCGCAGCTTGAAGGATGGCTGGACGGTGGTGACGCGGGATAACAGCTTGTCGGCGCAGTGGGAACATACCGTGGCGGTGACGCGGGATGGGTTTGAGGTGTTGACGTTACAGCCGGACGTCTGAATGGCGCATATCCCCTGTGGGAGCGGGCTTGCTCGCGAAAGCGCTGTGACAGTCGCCATCTACAGCGACTGATCCAACGCTTTCGCGAGCAAGCCCGCTCCCACATTTAGACCTCAGTGATATTCAAGATCTTAGTCAAACTGCTTTGTCGCCACTCCCCGCAATCCGCTTCAACCCCAACACCATCAACCCCGCTCCCAGCCCCATCGCCGTCATGAACAATGGGTACGAAATCCACCACGGCGTCCCCGCCGTCATCATGCTGAATTCCGACATACCGCCCACGCTCGCAATCAGGTTCAGCGGCAGGAACACCACGTTGATCAACGTCAGCTTGCGCAGCAGGTTGTTCATGCTGTTGTTCATCAGGTTGCCCCGGGCATCGATCAGCCCGGAGAACACGTTGGAGTAAATCTCCGCCTGCTTGTAGCACTGGTTGTTTTCGATGATCAGGTCATCGATCAGGCCCAGGGTCTCGGCACTGAAATGCTCCTTTTCCCCATGGTTGCGCAGGCGCGTCAGCACCGCGCCGTTGCTGTGCAGGGCGTTGATGTAATAGATCAGGCTTTCGCTGAGGTTGAACATCTGCATCAGGTGGCGATTGCTCATCGATGCATTGAACTGCTGCTGCAATTCCCGGGCGACCATCTTGATCACCTTCAGGTGACCGAGGTAGTGATGGATGTTGTTGAGCAGCAAGTCCAGCAACACATCCAGTGGCGTGCGTAGCGGCCGGCGTGAACCCAGCCCGGAGAGTTGGCTGTCGTCGGTGGCGATCACCAGCAACTGGTCTCCGGAGAACAGCAGGCCGCAGGACGCCACTTCAAACACCAGGTTGCCGCCACCGGAATAGTTCTCCGGACGCTTCCAGATCAGGAACAGGTTATCGGGGTGGAACTCGATGCGCGACACTTCGTCCGGGTCCAGCGCCGAGGCCAGGGCGTGTTCATCGAGCTTGTAGCAGTCGCGCAGGTACTTGCGCTCGTGGGGGTCAGGGTTGCTGAACAGCAAGACATCCCCGCCGTCCCCCAGGCTGTTGTACAACTTGCCATCGGTTAATTCAAAGCGCTGGATCATCGCGCGTCACCACACCTGGCCTTGACGCTTCAACTCCAGGCGTCGTACGAACTCTTCCAGTACCAGGGAATACAAGTCGTCTTGCAGGTAGGCATCTTCGATACCGGCGTCCATGTTGGGGTTGTCGTTGACCTCGATCACCACCACCTTGTCGCCGGATTGCTTGAGGTCGACGCCGTACAGGCCGTCGCCGATCAGGTTGGCGGTTTTTACCGCCAGTTCCACCACCGCCTTGGGGGCTTCGTGGACCGCCAGGGTGCGGCACTCGCCGTTGATGTCCTGGCCGATGGCCTTGTGGTTGTAGATCTGCCAATGGCCCTTGGACATGAAGTACTGGCAGGCAAAGATCGGTTTGCGGTTGAGTACGCCGATGCGCCAGTCGTACTCGGTGTAGAAAAATTCCTGGGCCAGCAGCAACACAGAATGCTCGAACAATTCGGCGGTGGCGGTCAGCAGCGCTTGCTGGCTTTCGACCTTGATCACGCCGCGGGAGAAACACCCGTCGGGAATCTTCAGCACCAGCGGGAAGCCGAGGCGCTCCCCCACCCGTTCGAAATCTTCGGGTCGCTCCTTGTAGAGAATTTCGGTGGCGGGCATGCCCAGTTGATGACTTTTCAGCAGGTCGGTGAGGTAGACCTTGTTGGTGCAGCGCAGGATCGACGCCGGGTCGTCCATCACCACCAGCCCTTCGCTCTCGGCTTTTTTGGCGAAGCGGTAGGTGTGGTTATCGACGCTGGTGGTCTCGCGGATCAGCAAGGCGTCGTATTCGGCCAAGCGGGCGTAGTCCTTGCGTTCGATCAGTTCCACATCGATGCCCAGCCCCTTGCCCACCCGTACGAAATTGTCGAGAGCGCGGGCGTTGGATGGCGGCAGTTGTTCCTGCGGGTCGTGCAAGATCGCCAGGTCATAGCGGGCCAACCGTCGGGAGCGTGGTTGACGCCAGATCTTGCGGCTGAAGTTATCCAGCGCATTGGCAAATTGATCTTCCTGGTCATCCCGCAACTTGTGCAATACCCCAGACTTGATGCCTTCGATGTGCCAGCCGTTATTCTTGCGAAACTCAACTAACAGGATTGGACAAGGGAAGGCTTCAAATAACTGGCGCGCCAAATCCTGCAAGGGTTCAATATTGGTTCGGCCAAAGTAAAGTGTCAGGGTAAAGCCTTCGGTATTGCTGTAGAGATGGTGACTCAAGGCTTTGTCGAGGGTTTTATCCAGGTCATCCAGGGCCAGGCCGTACAGGGACTTTTTCGTCAGTTCGCTGATGGTGCGCACCGACGGAATCACCTTGTGGCCCCGCGCCTCGGCCAGCAGCGAGCAGTAGTAGCCGTGCCCCAGGTACTTGTAGCTGCGGCACAGGTTGATCACCTGCACCCGCTTGCCCGTGTCGTTTTCCCGGGTTTGCTCAAGGTATTCCTGGGCGGTGACGATGTCTTCGCTGGGGAAGTACGACGCCCAGTCTTCCTTGCGCTCGACAATAATCACGACTTGACTTGCACTCTTGGGAGGGCTGGAAAAATAACCGCTGGAAGTTATTGTCGCCGCCACTGTTTGCTCGGATACTTCACGCCAATGACCTTGTACCGCTGACATATTGATTGATCCGCTTTAGAGAACTAGACCTTTTCTATTAAGCACGATCTTTTAGAGAAGTCCCGTTTCGTTACGTAACTTTTACGGCGGTCACATGGCTCTTTCCTTTCGCGTTGCAACACCCGATGACGTGCCTGCATTGGTGGCATTGGAACAGCACTGTTTCACCACGGACCGGCTCTCCACCCGCAGCTTCCAGTGGATGGTCAGCCGCGCCCACGGGCAATTGCTGGTGGCGGAAAAAGGTGACGATTTGCTGGGCTACGCCCTGGTGCTGTTCCACCGTGGCACCTCCTTGGCGCGCCTGTATTCCATCGCCATCGCCGAGTCCTCCCGGGGCCTGGGCTTGGGCAAGCAACTGCTGACGCGCATCGAAGCCTGTGCGGTGGAACATGACTGCGCCTACCTGCGCCTCGAAGTGCGCACCGACAACCCCGGCGCCATCGCCCTGTACGAGCGCAACGGCTATCGGCGCTTTGCCCTGGTCAACGACTACTACGAAGACCATGCCCCCGCCCTGCGCCTGGAGAAACGCATCCTCCAGCACCAGGACGCGCGCGCCTTGAGCGTGCCCTATTACCAGCAAACCACCGACTTCACCTGTGGCGCCGCCAGCCTGCTGATGGCCATGGGCGCCCTGGAACCTGCGCGGGTGGCCCAGCGCCGGGAAGAGCTGCAGATCTGGCGCGAAGCAACCACCGTGTTCATGACCGCCGGCCATGGCGGTTGCAGCCCCCAAGGCCTGGCACTCGCCGCCTGGCGCCGGGGCTTTCGGGTGCGCATGCAGGTCAACGTCAGCGGGCCGTTATTTCTCGACGGGGTGCGTGATCAGCATAAAAAAGACGTCATGCGTTTGGTGCATGACGCCTTCGAGGAAGAGTTGGCCTTAAGCGACGTAGAACAAGTGCTCGGCGGCCCGCTGGATCTACCCCAGGTGCTGCGCGACGGCGGGCAGCCACTGGTGTTGATCAGCAGCTACCGGCTGACCCGCTCCAAATCGCCCCATTGGGTGATCGTCACCGACTGCGACGAAGACTTCGTGTACCTGCACGACCCGGACGTGGATCACAGCCAGCATCGCCAACCCATGGACTGCCAGCACCTGCCGGTCAGCCACGGGGAGTTCGAGCGAATGTGCCGGTTCGGCAATAACAAATTGCGGGCGGCGGTGGTGGTGTTCAGGCGACTTGCTTGATCCCGGCCTTGGCTTCCAGCTCGCGCACCAGCGGCAGCACGCGCTGGCCGAAATACTCGACTTCTTCCTGGAAGTGCAGGAAGCCCGCCAGCACCAGATCCACGCCGACCGCTTTCAAGGCGACGATGCGCTCGGCAATCTGTTGCGGGGTACCGATCAGGTTGGTCTTGAAGCCGTCGTTGTATTGCACCAGGTCCTCAAAGGTCGACTTGGCCCAGTTGCCCTCACCTTCCGGTGATGCCTTGCCCGCCTGCTTTGCCGCATCGCCAAATGCGTTGACGGCTTCCGGGTCGGCCTGCTCGATGATTTGCGCGAGCACGGCGCGGGCTTCTTCCTCGGTGTCGCGGGCAATCACAAACGCGTTGACGCCAACTTTCACCGAGTGGTGGTTGGCAGCGGCCTTGGCACGAATATCGTCCACCTGAGCCTTGATGCCTTCCGGGGTGTTGCCGTTGGTGAAGTACCAGTCTGACACCCGTGCGGCCATGTCCCGCGCGGCCCGTGAACTGCCGCCCTGGAAGATTTCCGGGTGCGGTTCGCCCAGTGGCTTGGGCTTGAGGCTGTAATTGTCGAAGCGGTAGAAATCACCGCGGAAGGTGAAGTTGTCCTGGGTCCAGATGCCTTTCAAAGCGCGGATAAATTCCTCGGAGCGGCGATAACGCTCGTCGTGCTCCAGCCAGTGTTCGCCGATGGCCTGGAACTCACCCTTGAACCAGCCGCTGACAATGTTGACGGCCACGCGGCCGTTGGTGAGTTGGTCGATGGTTGCCAGTTGCTTGGCCGCCAGCGCAGGTTGCCAAGGGCCGGGCAGGATCGCCGCAATCACCTTGAGTTTGGTGGTGGCCGCCAGCAACGCATGGCTGAACGCAACAGACTCATGCTGGTATTCGGCGCCATAGCCGGCGGTGAAGCGAATCTGCGTGAGGGCATATTCGAAGCCGGCTTCCTCGGCCAACTGCGCCAGTTTGCGGTTGTAGTCGATGCCCCAGTGGGTGCGCTGTTCGATCTTGCTGACCACCAGCCCTCCGCTGACGTTGGGCACCCAGTAGGCAAATTTGACGGCTTGCTGACTCATCGGACTGTACCTCGCGGATTGACATGTGCAAGGTAGGGAGCAGCAAGTGTGCCAGTGCCGGTGAGAGGCCCGGACCAAGGGGCCTGGCGCGTTGAAATGGGCAAAAGGCGACTTGCGGGAAAGTGTCACGGATTGCACTGGTTTGTCGTTTTGCTGTTGCCGCAGCAACAGTTGAATCTGCCCCGCGCCCGCAAACAGGGCCATTGGCACCCGGCATGGACCGTGCAATAGCTCCACTGTCCAACTGCCCAGGAGCCGTCCCCATGACCGAACAGCACGTGATCAATCCACTGTCCACCGGCGTCGATTACCATACCCTGGCCGAACGCTTCCGGCCGATTTTCCAGCGCATCGCCGAGGGTGCCGTAGAACGCGAACAAACCCGCGCCCTACCCTACGAGCCGATCCAGTGGCTCAAGCAAGCCGGCTTTGGCGCCGTGCGGGTGCCCGTGGAATACGGCGGCGGCGGCGCCTCCCTGCCCCAGCTGTTTGAACTGCTGATCGAGCTCGCCGAGGCCGACTCCAACGTGCCCCAGGCCCTGCGCGGGCACTTTGCGTTTGCCGAAGACCGCCTGAATGCCGCACCCGGCGCGGCGCGGGACATCTGGTTCAAACGCTTTGTCGACGGCGACATCGTCGGCTGCGCCTGGACCGAAATCGGCAGTGTGGCCATCGGCGATGTCGTCACTAAAGTCAGCCCCGACGGCGATAAATGGAAACTCAACGGTGAGAAGTTCTACAGCACCGGCAGCCTGTTTTCCGACTGGATCGACGTCTACGCCCAACGCAGCGACACCGGCGGCGACGTGATTGCCGCCACCCGCACCCGCCAGCCTGGGGTGGTGCAAAGCGATGACTGGGACGGCTTTGGCCAGCGCACCACCGGCAGCGGCACCTCGCGCTTTACCGACGCGGTGGTGGAGGCGGAAAACGTCATCGACTTTGCCACCCGCTTCAAATACCAGACCGCGTTCTACCAGTTGGTCCTGCTCGCCACCCTGGCCGGCATCGGCCGCGCGGCCCTCAAGGATGTGGCGCATCAGGTGCGCAGCCGCAAGCGGATCTACAGCCACGGCAATGCAGCCCATGTGAGCCAGGATACGCAGATTCAGCAAGTGGTGGGCGAAGTCGCGGCACTGGTGTACGCCGCCGAAGCCAGCGCACTGAAGGCAACCGTCCCGGCGCAGCGGGCCTACGTGGCAAGGTTCGGTGGGGATGATGCGGTGGAGCGCGAAGCCAATGTCGCCGCGGAAATCGAATCAGCCACGGCGCAGGTGGTAGTCTCGGAACTGATCCAGCGTGCCACCACTGAACTGTTCAACGCGCTGGGGGCGTCGGATGTGCGCCAGGGCAAAGCCCTTGATCGGCACTGGCGCAATGCACGCACGGTGTCGTCCCACAACCCGGTGATCTACAAGGCGCGGATTGTCGGCGACTGGGTAATCAATGGCGCCGAGCCGCCTTTTGTGTGGCAGATCGGCAATGGGCCGGCGCGTTAAAACGTCAGTTTGAAGCCGATCATCACCAGCATGAACGCCAGGCAAGGCCGCAATATCCCGTCCGGGACCTTGCCGGCCATGTGGCTGCCGACATAAATCCCCGGCAGCGAGCCCAGCAACAGGAAGCCCAGCAGGGTCCAGTCCATGTTGCCCATGCTCGCGTGGCCGAGGCCGGCGACCAGGGTCAGCGGTACGGCGTGGGCGATTTCGGTGCCCACCAGGCGCTTGGTGGCCAGGAACGGGTACAGGATAAACAGCGCCACGGTGCCCAGGGCGCCGGCGCCGATGGAGGTCAGGGCCACCATGGTGCCGAGGATCGCGCCGGTGACGATGGTCAGCGCGTTGAGGTTGCGCGGCGCCATTTTGTAGTCGTCGCCGGCATGCCGCTGGGCGAAGGCCAGCAGCTTGTTCTTGAACAGGATTGCCGTGGCCGTCAGCAGCAACACCACGCCCAGGGACTGCTTGATCACCGCGTTCAAGGCGGCGGGGTCGGTGTCCAGGTTCTTGAGGAACCACAAGGTCAGCAACACCGCAGGCACGCTGCCCAGGGTCAGCCAGCCGGTGATGGTCCAGTCGATGTTGCGATTCTTGCTGTGAACCAGCACCCCACCCGACTTGGTGATGGCGGCATACAACAGGTCGGTGCCCACGGCGGTGGCCGGGTTGATGCCGAACCAGAGCAGGATCGGCGTCATCAACGAGCCACCGCCGACACCGGTCATTCCCACGATAAATCCAACAATCAGGCCAGCAATCGAGAAACCAAAATTACCTACATCCATTACCACTACCTGCGGCCTTATAAAATTCTGGCCGCAGCATAGCGATTTTTCTTATAACGACTTATATCAATACGATCTGACTTTATGCTTTTTTCGTCAGTCGCTGGCTGCGATAGGCCTGGGTTTGGTACGGGAATGCGACAGTCTCACGGCCACGCAAGGCCGGATGGGTGTTGATCAGCGACTGCAACTGCTCGGTGACCAGCGCCTTTTCCGCCTCCGGCAATGCCGCGATAAAGCTCACGGAGAGGAAGCGATCCATGATCACTTCCTGAGGGCTGCCCACGTGGCTGTAGGGGAAGCAGGTCATCTCGGGGGCGGAAAAATACTCGCCGGTAAACGCCTCGCGCCAACGTCCGGTGTGAAAGCGCGGGGTGTCACCCTCGTAAGGCGTGATGATTTCGGTGATCGCCGCGACCCAGTCCACCGACTCGTCCCGCACGTTCCAGATCAACCCCAGGCGACCGTCCGGCTTGAGCACCCGGTGAATTTCAGCCAGGGCCGCTTCCGTGGAAAACCAGTGGAACGCTTGGGCACACACCAGCGCATCGGCGGTTGCCGCCTCAAGCGGAATGGCTTCGGCGGTGCCCGACAGCAGGCGCACGTTCGGCAGCAGTTTTCTCAACTGCGCGCCCATCGCCTCCACCGGCTCGACCGCAATCAATGTCGGCGCCACGGTACTGAGCAAACGGGTGAACTTGCCGGTGCCGGCGCCCAGGTCGATGACTGTGGAGTGGGAATTGATGTGCAGGGCGTCGGTCAGCCAGCCCGTGAGTTGCCGTGGATAGTCCGGTCGGCCTTGGGCGTAGGTGACGGCCTGAGTAGAGAAACCCTGTTGAGCAGACGTGTGAACACCGGTCATTGCCAATCTCTCCTCTGGTAGTGCGGGGGCCATAGTGTGCGCCCTTACCGATTTATTTTCTAATCGCTGCATCCGTTTGCACGTGCCGTGGGTAGTACCGGTAGCAGCGCCTTGCTGCCCTTAAGGAGAGACACCGATGAACGCCAAAGCCCTGTTCTGCGTGACCTGCCTGTTTGCCGCTGCACCGACCGCCTTTGCCCAGACCGGTTTACCCGACAGCATCAAAGTGCCGGACGGTCACAAGGTGGCGATGGAAACCACTGGAGTCGGTGAAATCACTTATGAATGCCGGGACAAGGCCAACGCTGCCGGCCAGACCGAATGGTTTTTTGTCGGGCCCAAGGCCGTGCTCAATGACCGCAGTGGCCAGCAGGTCGGCAGCTACTTCGGCCCGCCAGCCACCTGGCAGGCCAAGGACGGTTCGAAAGTCACCGGCACCCAGTTGGCGGTGGCGCCGTCCAGCCCCGGCAACCTGCCCTATCAACTGGTCAAGGCCAACCCCGCCGAAGGCAAGGGCGCGATGAGTGGCGTCGCCTACATTCAGCGGGTCGCCCTCAAGGGTGGCGTGGCGCCCAGCACCGAATGCACTGCGGCCAACAAGGGCCAGCAGGCAGTGGTGAAGTACCAGGCCGACTACATTTTCTGGGCGGCCAATTAACCAAACTCGGCTACGCTGCTGCCAAAGCGCCCCGGGCTCACCGCCGGGGCCTCCACCTGGAAACCTGTCTTTGCCTGAAGCCGATTTTGACTATGAAGCCTGCCTGTTGGCCTGCGCCCGTGGCGAACAACCGGCCTTGCGCGGGCTGTACCAACAGGAAAGCTCCCGGCTGCTGGGAGTGGCCTTGCGCATCGTGCGCGACAAGGCCGTGGCCGAAGACATCGTGCATGACGCCTTTATCAAGGTCTGGAAGGGTGCCGCCAGCTTTGACCCGCACAAAGGCTCGGCCCGCGGCTGGGTGTACAGCGTGACCCGGCATCTGGCGCTGAATGCTGTGCGCAGCAGTGGCCGCGAAGTGCCCCTCAGCGAAGAGCATGAACGCGCAGAACACACCGACACCTTCGACTATCAGGCGCGCTCGGGGCGCATCTACAGCTGCCTCGAACAACTCGACCCGGCCCGCCGCAATTGCATCCTGCATGCGTATGTAGACGGTTATTCCCACAGCGAAATCGCGCAAAAACTCGGTACCCCGCTGGGCACCGTGAAAGCGTGGATCAAACGCAGCCTCGCGGCATTGCGTGAGTGCATGGCATGAACAGCATCGACGAACTGGCCAGCGAATATGTGCTGGGCACCTTGCCCGCCGAGCAGCGTGCCGAGGTGGAACAGCGCCTGGCAACTGACACCGCGTTACGCGCAGCGGTGGACGCCTGGGAGCAGCACCTGTTGCCATTGACCGAACAGGCCCCGCCCGCAACGCCTTCTGTGTATTTATGGCGACGCATCGAACGCAGCCTGGGGCATTCGGCCACTCACGGTTCGCCCGTCTCGTGGTGGAACCGGCTGGCCCTGTGGCGTGGGCTGGCCGGTGCCGGCATCGTGGCAAGCCTGGTATTGGCGACGCTGCTCCTGACCCGTACGGCGGTCATCCACCCGACCGCTTATGTGGTGGTGCTGGTGGCCCCGCAGAACCAGGCGCCGGGCTGGGTGATCCAGGCGAGCAATACTCAGGAAATCCAGCTGATTCCACTGGGCGTGATGGAAGTACCGGCAGACAAGACCTTGCAGTTCTGGACCAAGGGCGAAGACTGGCAAGGCCCGGTGTCGCTGGGTTTGGTCAAGCCTGGGCAGACGTTGTCTGTGCCGCTGGACAAACTCCCGCCACTGGCGCCGAACCAGCTGTTTGAGCTGACCCTGGAAAACCCGGGTGGCTCGAAAACCGGCAAGCCGACAGGTCCGATTCAGGCAATTGGCCGGGCGGTTAAAGTAATCTGAACGTAATGCAATGTTGTGGAAGGCCAGTTCGTGCACTGGCATTACATCTCGGGGCTATGGCGTCACCATTGCGCTATAGAATCGGGCTCGAAAACCCGGCTCCCTGGACCCTTCATGCCCTCAAAAACCCGTTCGCTGCTGATTCTCGCCCTCGTCGTCATCTTCACCGGCATCGGCGCCGGCCTGGGCGGCATGCTCCTCGCCTTGCTGTTGCACGGCATCCAGCATCTGGCTTACGGCTACAGCCTCGACAGCCTGATCAGCCATGAAACCTTTCTGCTCGGCGTCAGCGCCGCCGCCCCCGAACGCCGGGTGTTGGTGCTGATCACCTGCGGCCTGGTGGCCGGCGTGGGTTGGTGGTTGATCTACCGCTATGGCCGCCCGTTGGTGAGCATCAAGCAAGCGGTCTCGGCCGAGGCGCCGATCATGCCGCCCAAGACCACCCTCGCCCACGCCGTGCTGCAAATCATCACCGTGGCCCTCGGCTCGCCCTTGGGCCGTGAAGTGGCGCCACGGGAAGTCGGCGCGCTGGCCGCCACCTGGTTGTCACAACGGGCGCGCCTGGCGCCGGACCTGCATCGGCTGATCGTCGCCTGCGGCGCGGGTGCCGGGCTGGCGGCGGTGTACAACGTGCCGTTGGGCGGCGCGGTGTTTGTGCTCGAAGTGTTGGTGGGCGTGTTCAGTTGGCCGGCGGCGGTGATTGCCTTGGCCACCTCGGCTATCGGCGCGTCAGTGGCCTGGATCGGCCTGGGGGCAGAGGCGCAATACGTGGTGCCGCACTTTGTGCTCAGCCCTGGCTTGATCGCCTGGGCGCTGGCCTGCGGGCCGGTGTTTGGGTTGGCCGCCTATGGGTTCACCCGCCTGACCGGCGCAGCCCGCAGCAACGCCGCCCGTGGCTGGCGGCTGCCGGTGCTGTCGTTGATCAACTTCACCATCATCGGTGGCCTGGCGATTTTCCTGCCGCAAATCCTCGGCAACGGCAAAGGCCCGGCGCAGTTGGGCTTCGACAACGAGCTGACCATCGCCCTGGCCGCCGTGCTGCTGGTGGTCAAGGTACTGATCACCGCCAGCAGCCTGCGCGCCGGTGCCGAAGGCGGCCTGCTGACCCCGGCGCTGGCCAACGGCGCGTTGCTCGCGATCATCCTCGGTGGCGCGTGGAACCTGCTGTGGCCCGGCGTACCGCTGGGGGCGTTCGCGATCATTGGTGCGGCGGCATTCCTGGCATCGAGCATGAGCATGCCGTTGACGGCGATTGTGCTGGTGGCGGAATTCACCCGCATCGACCATGACTTCCTGGTGCCGATCATTCTCGCGGTGGCGGGTTCGATGTGCATGAGCAAACTGTGCGTCCTGTGGGAAAGGCGTTGAAGAAGCTGGATTAAAACCCCGACACGCGCCATCCTCCGCGCTTTAAGCCGCCCCACCAGCGGCGTTCTACGCACAAAGGATATGCCCATGCACGACCAACCCCTCGCCCCCGCCGATTTCGAATTCATCGACGAAACCCTGCTCAAGTACGGCGACGACCATTCGGTGCTGAACCTGGCCGAGCTTGACGGCTACTTCACCGCGCTGGTTTCAAGCCCCACGCAGGTGGAGGTTGCCGAATGGTTTCCCGGTATCTTTGGTGGGCAGAACCCGGATTGGGAAAGCCCGGAAGAAGCCGGGCAGTTTCTTGAACTGTGCGTGCGCCATATGAACGCCATTGCCACGCAACTGGCGACCGATGCCCAAGGTTTCAAAGCGCGCTTCGAAGAAACCGAGCACCAGGACCAGCCACTGACCCTGGCGGAAGAATGGTGCTTTGGCTATATCCGTGGCGCCGCCATTGGCAACTGGCCAGAGCTGCCCGCCGAACAGGCCGGGCAACTGGAGAAGATTTCCTGGTGCGCCGAGCAGGACAACTTCGAACTGCCGGCAGACCTGGATGTTGATGCCCATCAACAACGGGTAGCCACTATCGAACCGGCCGCCCGCGCGTTGCACGACTACTGGTTGGCCCAGCGCTGATTGAGCGTGTGCTGAATGCAACACCTGTGGCGAGGGAGCTTGCTCCCGCTGGGGTGCGAAGCGCCCCTGATTTTCAGGGCTGCTCCGCAGCCCAGCGGGAGCAAGCTCCCTCGCCACATTTTGTTTTGCCTCCAGGTTCAGTTGCCGCTAGTTGAAATCGACGTCAAACGCCTGATAGAACGCATTGCCGGTGTTGGCCACGATCCACATCAACACCAGCACATGCCGGCCCTTCTTGCCCTTGGGCAATGTCACCTGATGTTCAACCTTGGCCTTCAGTTCCGCCGAGTGCTGGTAATACGGCACCTGGGTATAGAAGTCCTCGAAGAAAGGCTTGGGCTCCAGCTGAGCGCGGCTGATGCGCTGCTTGGGGTCCCAGCCGTCCTTGGTGATCAACCAGCGATAGCCACGGGTGACGTGCGCGGCGGTGTAAGCCCACTGCACCTTGAACACCTGGCCGGCTTCAACATTCAGTAACGGCCAGTTAAACGGGGTGTTGAGCTTTTTACCCATTTCTTCGTCGGTGAAGTTCACGCAGTCGCGGGCATCGGTCTTGCCGCCGCTGAGGATGTGCCCGTCGGCGGGGGGCGTGACGCTCTGATCGTCGGTTTCGTAAGGCGCCGGAAACGGGCCGGCGTTGAGGGCCGGGAAGTTCTTGCCGCCTTCCATTTCGTTGACTTGCCAGCCTTCCAGCAGCCCGCGTTCTACCGCCACCGAGCCACGGCTGGCGGGTGTCACGACGCGACCATGCTTGAGTTGGGTCTGGGGTTTGTTCATTTCAGTCACTCCTTGATTGAAGACCTCCCGTCATGGGAAGCGCCCTGAACTTAGCCCACCCGGCCGGGTTGTCTACCGGACGGTTCTGTCAGACAAATCGCGTCACGCCCTTGTTTTGCGGAGTTTTCGCAGCGGTCCTGCACCGGGTCTGTCGTCGGTCCTACCCTGCAACAGGCGATCGGACTACAGCGGCCGTCCGTGAACACTGGGCTTGAGGCCGTCATCGTTCGCTCAATCGACATCAACGTCGGAAATGTCGACCAGTGTTGGTTTAACGATTGCGATGCCGGGTCGATTCTTGATATGACAGGCGCCTTCAACAGCAAAGCCCACCCAAAGGACTGACCCGCCATGACTGCCCACGCCAGCGCTTTCCACGCCTTGCACCACGCTCAATTGTTGATCCTGCCCAACGTCGCCGATGCCGGCGGTGCGCGCCTGGTGGCACAACTGGGCAGCCAGGCCGTCGCCACCAGCAGCGCGGCCGTTGCCTGGACCCACGGCTACAAGGATGGCAATCAGCTGCCGCTGCCGCTGCTGGTCAGCACCGTGCAATCCATCGCCCGGGTGATTGACGTGCCGCTGAGCGTGGACATCGAGGCCGGTTATTCCGACGACCCGGAGCACGTGGGCCGGGTGATCAAGGCCGTAATCGACGCGGGCGCCGTCGGCGTCAATATCGAGGACGGTGCCGGCACCCCTGAACTGCTGGCCCGCAAGATCGAGGTTGCCCGTCGTGTGGCGGACAGCTGTGGTGTGAAGCTGTTTATCAACGCCCGCAGCGATGTGTATCTGAAAGGGTTGGCCCCAGAGCCACAGCGCCTTGAGGAAATGCTCAAGCGTGCGGCGCTTTATCAAAGTGCAGGCGCCGACGGGCTGTTCGCCGCCGGTATCCACCTGGAACAGGAGATCCGGCAGCTTTGCCAGGCGACCACCCTGCCCGTCAACGTACTGGCCTGGGCCGGGCTGCCCGAACCGGAGACGCTGCAAGCCCTGGGCGTGCGTCGGCTGACGGCGGGCTCAAGTATCGCCGAGTTCCTGTATGGCGCCATGCACAGCCTGGCCGAAGACTTCCTGCGAACCGGGAAGCTCGATACCCATGAACTGAAGGCGTTCACCTACGGCGACTTGAATGGTCGCATGGCGCCATAACCGGTGAGTCCCAACGATCCCTGCTCGACAACGGTGGCGTGTTTGGCCGATTATTCGTGTCCGCCAAACGCCACCCGCCTTGAAGCAGGAGCCTTGTACCTTGAGTTCGCAGAAAACCGTGACCGTTACACCGCCCAACTTTCCATTGAACGGCAAGGTAGCGCCCCCCGGCTCCAAATCCATTACCAACCGTGCCCTGCTGCTGGCGGCCCTGGCCAAGGGCACCAGCCGCTTGAGCGGCGCGTTGAAAAGCGATGACACCCGCCACATGTCGGTAGCCCTGCGGCAGATGGGCGTGGTGATCGATGAACCGGATGACACCACGTTCGTCGTCACCAGCGTAGGCAAGCTGCAATTGCCGGCGCAGCCGCTGTTCCTCGGCAACGCCGGCACGGCGATGCGCTTTCTCACCGCCGCCGTGGCCACCGTGCAAGGCACCGTGGTGCTGGACGGCGACGCCTACATGCAAAAACGCCCGATCGGCCCGCTGCTGGCGACCCTCGGCCAGAATGGCATCAAGGTCGACAGCCCTACCGGTTGCCCACCCGTGACCGTCCATGGCACTGGTCGCGTGCAAGCCAAGCGTTTCGAGATCGACGGCGGCCTGTCGAGCCAGTACGTGTCGGCGCTGTTGATGCTGGCGGCGTGCGGCGAAGCGCCGATTGAAGTGGCCCTGACCGGCAAGGACATTGGCGCCCGTGGCTACGTCGACCTGACCCTGGACTGCATGCGCGCCTTCGGTGCCCAGGTGGACATCGTCAATGAAAGCACCTGGCGCGTGGCCGCGACCGGCTACACCGCCCACGACTACCTGATCGAGCCTGACGCTTCCGCCGCCACCTATTTGTGGGCTGCCGAAGTGTTGACCGGCGGCCGCATCGACCTCGGCGTCGCCCCGCAGGATTTCACCCAGCCCGATGCCAAGGCCCAGGCAGTGATCGCACAGTTCCCGCAGATGCAGCCGGTAGTCATCGGCTCGCAGATGCAGGACGCAATCCCCACCCTCGCCGTACTGGCCGCGTTCAACAACACGCCGGTGCGCTTCACGGAACTGGCCAACCTGCGGGTCAAGGAATGTGATCGGGTGCAGGCACTGCATGACGGCCTGAATGAAATCCGTCCGGGCCTGGCGACCATTGAAGGTGATGACTTGCTGGTGGCCAGCGATCCGGCCCTGGCGGGCACCACGTGCAACGCGCTGATCGACACCCACGCCGACCACCGCATCGCCATGTGCTTTGCCTTGGCGGGCCTGATGGTTTCAGGCATCAGGATTCAAGACCCGGACTGCGTCGGCAAGACCTATCCTGAGTACTGGAAAGAGCTGGAAAGCCTTGGGGTCCATCTGACCTGGTAAGCCGTCGGCGCCGATAACGGGAGGCAGTATTGATGACGATTCGCCAACCCTGCCCACCCGGCGTCTGCGACTGCAATCGCGAGCAACTGCTCGACCTTCCCGGCGCCGATGCGCGCATCCTGCACCTGACGCGCCAGGAAGAAAAACGCCTGCTCGAACGCCTCGAAAACCTGCAAAGCCTGCCCGACCTGGAACGCATGCAACAGCTGATGCACCAGCAACTGGGCATTCGCGTGCATGTCGCGCCGGGTCATACCGAAGTGAAGACGATGCGCGGGATTCAGATCGTTATCGATGACTTGCCCGGGTTGTGTCGCAAGACCCGGCAGTCGATCCCGGCGGCGATTCGCAAGGGCATGGAGAAGCGGCCGGAGATTGCGTATCGGTTGCTGGATGCTCATGACTTGTTTCGCGAGGGTTGAGGGCGGCCTTCCATTTGCGGCGATTTTCACGCTTGAGTCTGCGGGCCTGCTGGTATTCGAGTCGAGCCTGGGCCATCTCCTGAGTACGCGGGGGCCGAAAGCCGGCTTTGTAGCGCTTGCGTTCGTGACGAAGTAGAACGAGTTCTGCGCGCATTTGGCGGTGGCGGTGGGTATTGAGCAGGTAGAGGCTCAGCAGCGGGAACAGCAGCCCCGTTATGTAGATAAAAGGATGGGGCTGATAGCTGTAGGTGAACAGCACAATGAAAAAGCTCATCACACAACTGCCTGCCGGTATCCAGATGCCCCAGGCGCGACCTCGGAGGATAAGAAAGTTGCCCGCTGACAAGATAATGGAAGCGATGCCCACATCCAGTCCCGTGTAACTACGATAAGGAGGCACACCTCGCATGTAGGTACTGTCCATCGACGCCCCCGCGGCCGCGAGAGCAAAAAGCGCAAACATAAAAGCACAGATGAAAACCGGAAAATAGTGAGCCATAAAAGCTCTAGGGGAATTTCTCAGTTCCATTATTCAAACTCTTCATATAGGCCGATGGCCAGTGTCCGGATATTCCCGGAGACGCCGCTGCCTATGACACTCATGGTTGCACCCACCGCGTCCTGAATCTGCGTGATCGTGGCGTGATTAATCTGGGTTGGTGAATAGCTCTTTGGCAGCGCCGCTGTGCGTTGTCGAAACTTGCGTAAAGCGATGCTCATATGAGGGTCCCTAAGCCTCAATAGCTCGTTGGTCAGCGCTTTTCTTTGCTGACGAGTAAGGCCTCTGGAAAGCTCGGACCAACTTCTGCCCGTCGAGACTTTTCTGGCCTGTAACAACCTCAGCGTGGTCAAGCCGGAAGTCCCCGCGCCCAGCAAGGAAACGCCGTCCAGCACTGGCATTACGTAGTGATACCAGTCCCGTTCGCTCATCTCGTCATTAGCGGCGGGGTCGCTGATTTCGTTGTAGGTCCTGATCGCTGCCACGCCACATTGAAATGAACTTGCTGTTGCTGCCGCCGCACCTATGCCAGCCACCACAGTACTAACGCCTGCCGTGAACGGAATCGCCACAGTCCCACTGGTGGCGACAAACCACCCTAATATCGCGCCGCTACACGACGCACCCATCCCGACGGCCTCAAGTACCACCTGCGACTCCCTCGGCTCCTGCTGCAGCTCCCGTATAAAATCCAGCCGCGCCATGTACCTCGGCGCTTCACGCAAAACCAGCCGTTTGGGCAACACACTGCAAATCGGCTGAAACTCACGCAACGTCACCGGCCACAGTTGATCATCGAGGTACACCACTCCTGCCCCCGCAATCGCCGGATCGGCATCGATCGCGGCAAACAACCGGCCGAGGTCGATACTGCCTTCGATTCGTTCGCGGGTGGTGCGATGGGCCGCGGGAAAACCGTCTTTCAATACGCTGGAAGTCATTCCTTTACTCCTGGATTGCACAAGAACGCAGAGAGTAAGAGTGATCCGCTTAAAAAATTGTCGGAAAACTCCTCTTTTCCAGACAGGCACTTCCCGATCACATCTCAGCGTCTTGTGGGCAATCATTCCAATTGGAAAAGTACGCCCCGCGCCATTACCGGCGACAGTTACGACAAGGAGCAACAATGGCGACTGATATGTTTTTGAAGCTGGGCGATATCAAGGGTGAGTCCAACGACCAGGCACACCGTGATGAAATCGAGATCAGTAGTTGGGGCTGGGGGATGAAACAGTCAGGATCAATGCATTCCGGTACGGGTGGCGGTGCTGGCAAGGTCAATATAAGAAACCTGTCGATTACCAAGACTCTGGACAAGTCCACGCCCAACTTGATGATGGCGTGTTCCACCGGCAAACATTATCCCGAAGCCCGGCTGGTGGTTCGTAAAGCGGGCGGTGCCAGCGCCGTGGAGTACCTGGTCATTACGCTCAAGGAAGTCATGGTGACGTCCTACGAAACCGGGGCAGTGACAACCAGCGATGTGCTGAGCGAGGAAGTCAGCCTGAACTTCGCCAAAGTCGAGGTCAGTTACCAGCCGCAGAAATCCGATGGCGGCAAGGATGGAGGGGCGCTCAAGTACGGTTGGAATATCCGAGAGAACGTCAAAATCTGACAATTGAAACGGGCGCAAACTCACTTGAGTCGAGGGTGCGCCCCTCGAGCAACGGATGGCTCAGGCGGTTTCGCAAGGTTCCAGGGTGACGAACAGTTGTCGCCCCAACTTCGCCACCGTCTCAAGATGCTGTTCTGCGGCGCCACTCTCAGAGTCCAGCAGCAGCTCGGACGTCAGCACCTTCGCCCCGCAGTAATCAAAGATCCCATGGTCGATTTGCGTACGCATCGCGTTGGCATAGCCATGGCGTTCAAACACGCCTTCATCCGCCCCGCCGACGCCCAGCAAGTGCACCTGAAGATGACCAAGTTTTTTCACCACATTGGTTTCAAGGCTGTAGTCGATCGCCCAGCCGTTGACGAACACCCGGTCGATCCAGCCCTTGAGCAAGGCCGGCATCGACCACCAGAAGATCGGGAACACCAGCACCAAGGCGTCGGCGCGGTCGAGTCGCGTCTGTTCGGCCTGTACGTCGGCCGGCGGCGTGGCGCGGGTGCGGTGTACTTTATGGTCGGCGGCGTTGTAGCGCGGGTCGAAACCTTCGGCGGCAAGGTCGGCGATTTCATAGGTGTGGCCGGCGGCGATTATGCCGGCAGCGGCCTGTTTGGCGAGGCTGTGGGTCAGGGAGTGTGAGTCATGATGAGCAACAACGATCAGCGCGTGCATAGCGGTGACTCCTTCGGGGGGTGGCGATGAGAAGGCAAATTGAGTAGGCTTGAGCTAAGTTACCGTTGGTAAGTTACTTTTGGTATATAAGCATGTCAAGCGATCAATCCCCTGCCCCTCGCCGCCGCCTGTCCCGGGATGACCGGTTACGCCAGTTGCTCGACGTCGCCTGGCAACTGGTGCGTGAAGAAGGCACCGACGCCCTGACACTGGGGCATCTGGCTGAGTTGGCCGGCGTTACCAAGCCGGTGGTGTATGACCATTTTGGCGATCGCGCGGGGCTGTTGGCGGCGCTGTATGAAGATTTCGATGCCCGACAGAACCAGGTGTTTGCCGCCGCAATCGAGGCCAGCGAACCCACCCTGGACGACCGCGCCTGGGTGATCGCCTCGTGCTATGTCGACTGTGTGTTGCTGCAGGGACGTGAAATTCCGGGCGTGATTTCCGCCTTGGCTGGCAGCCCGGAGCTGGAGAGCATCAAGCGTGAGTACGACGCGATTTTCCTCGGAAAGTGTCGCGATGCCCTCGCCCCCTTTGCCGTGGACGGTGTGATAAGCCAGGCCGGTTTGAGGGGGATGCTGGGCGCAGCGCAAGCCTTGTCCCATGCCGCAGCGAGCGGGGAAATCAGCGCGCTGGAGGCACAGGAGGAGCTGTTTGCGAGCATCAAGTCGATGGTGAGTCGAGGCGTCCGTTAGCCCAGCCTTGCGTGCACAAACATCCGGGCCTTGTGGGTCATCTGGTCGAAGTGTCGATCACGCTGTTTCTCCGCATCGATCATCGCCCGCTTGCCGTGTTTTTGCAGGAGATAAGTGTGGATCTGCCGCACCTCAAGCGAGCTGTAGATCGAGGCCACATCCAGCAACCCCATCAGCCCGTCGGTGCTGTAGTCGCGGGTGTTCATCAGCACCTGGGTACCGCGCACGCCGCGCAGTTGAAAGCCCATGGACTCGAACGCCGGCACCTTCTCCACCGCGCAGGTCAGTTCGGCATGGGGGTAGCGGCCCAGCATGTCCTGCATCATCGCCCGCGCCACGCCTTGGCGCCGATGGCTGGCGTGCACCGCCATGTACGCCACGCCGCACGCCTCGGGATCGTCCTTCACCGGCAGGTACAGCAGGAAGCCGATCACCTGCTCCTGCGCGTCCAGGGCAACGATCAATTCCACCGCAATGCCTTTGGAGCCGCCCAACGCGTCCAGGTACAGGTGCACTTCGTAGCCAATGGCGTACTGGTAGACGTTGTACAGCAGGTTGCTCGGCGGGATGGCGACCATGCTGATGTCCGTCAGGTAGTCGACCACCATCTGCAGGATCTGCGCGTTGATCGGCTCGGGGCATGGGGTTTCATAATGGGTAAGGCTGAACATTCGAATTCCTGGTGTTTCATTTTAAGGCCCGGCGGATTGTACCTGCTGAAGGGCCGCCGTGGACCCGGAAACACCCATAGTGGCGAGGGAGCTTGCTCCCGCTGGGCTGCGCAGCAGCCCCATTAAGCGCACCGCGTTCTTTCAGCTGGAAACAGGATGCAGGGTTTGGGGCTGCTTCGCAGCCCAGCGGGAGCAAGCTCCCTCGCCACAGGGGGGCGGTGCTTTCGAAATGGGTGTCCGGGCTCGGCTCATTGCGCACACACTTCCCGCAGGCAACCGCGCAGCCAGCGATGGGCCAGGTCGGCGTCCAGGCGCGGGTGCCAGAGCATCGACACAGTGAAGTCCGGGAAGGCAAACGGCAGCGCAAAGCGGTGCAGGTCGCTGTGCAGGTTGGCCGTATGGCGCTCCGGCACGCTGGCGATCAGGTCGGTGCTGCGGGCCAGTGCCAGAGCGGTGGAGAAGCCGGCGACGATGGTTACCACGTGCCGGGTCAGCCCCAGCGCTTCAAGGGCTTGATGGATCTGGCCCTGATCACGGCCGCGCCGGGACACGTAGATGTGCTGGCCTTCGGCGAAGCGTTGCGGTGTGACGACGCCTTCGCTCAGCGGGTGCCCTTTGCGCACCACGCCGATAAACCGGTCGCGAAACAACGCCTGGGTCAGTACCTCGGGGCTGGCACTGCTGTCGACCACGCCGGTTTCCAGGTCGACGCTGCCATCGCGCAGCGGCGTGCTGCCTTTGTCCGGCTTGTGCACGAAGCGCAACCTCACGCCCGGCGCCTCCCGGGCGATCCGCGCCAACAGCGCCGGGCCGAAGTTTTCAACAAAACCGTCGCTGGTGCGCAAGGTGAAGGTGCGTACCAGTTGGCTCAGGTCCAACGTCGCCGCCGGTCGCAACACCGCTTCAGCGTCCTGCACCAACTGGCTGACCTGTTCGCGCAACGCCAGGGCGCGTGGCGTGGGGACAAGGCCGCGCCCGGCGCGCACCAATAACGGATCGCCCGTGGTTGCCCGCAGTCTTGCCAAGGCCCGGCTCATCGCCGACGGGCTCAGGCGCAAGCGTTGAGCGGCACGGGCGACGCTGCCTTCGGCGAGCAATACATCCAGGGTGACCAGCAAATTCAGATCGGGTGTCGACACGGCAAACCTCACAGGGCGTTTGGCGCACGTATAAAGTGCAAATGCTGCGCCTTCCGCCATGTTAGGTGACGGCGTAGATTTCCGACAGCGGTCAAATCCAGGAGCCTCTTGATGAAATCACCTGCACCCCGTGGCGCCCTCGCTGCCCTGTCATTGTCCTTGTTGCTGGCGTCGCTGGGCACCAGCATCGCCAACGTCGGCCTGCCAAGCCTGGTGCAGGCGTTTGATGCCTCATTTCAGGCGGCGCAGTGGGTGGTGCTTGCGTACTTGCTGGCAATCACTGCGGTGATCGTCAGCGTCGGGCGACTGGGGGACCTGATGGGTCGCAGCCGTTTGCTACTGGCGGGGTTACTGCTCTTCACCGTGGCCTCGGCCTTGTGCGGCCTGGCCCCGTCCCTCGGGCTGTTGATTGCTGCCCGCGCCGTGCAAGGCCTGGGCGCGGCGATCATGATGGCGATGACAATGGCGCTGGTGGGCGAGACCGTCCCCAAGGAGCGTACCGGCCGTGCCATGGGTTTGCTGGGCACGATGTCGGCCATGGGCACCGCGCTGGGGCCAAGCCTTGGCGGGATGCTGATCGCCGGGTTTGGCTGGCGCGCGCTGTTCTTCATCACCGTGCCACTGGGATTGCTGACCTTTGCCCTCGCCCGGCGCTATCTACGTGTCGAGCGCCGCGAACAACAGCCTGCGCATTCCGGGTTCAGTTTCCTGTCGACGCTACGGGATTCAACCCTAAGTGCCGGCCTGGCCATGAGCGCCCTGGTGTCGGCGGTGATGATGGCGACACTCGTCGTCGGGCCCTTCTACCTGACCCACGGTGCGGGTCTCGACCCCGCCTGGATGGGCCTGACCATGGCAGTCGGGCCCTGCGTTTCGGCATTGATGGGCGTACCTGCCGGTCGTTTGACCGACCGTTTCGGCAGCGGCCCGATGACCATCGCCGGGCTGCTTGCGATGCTGGCCGGCAGCCTGTTGCTCTCACTGACGCCGCTGAACATCGGCATTGCCGGGTACATCGGCCCGCTGATTATCCTCACCCTCGGCTACGCCCAGTTTCAGGCCGCCAACAACACCGCAGTGATGAGCAACGTACTGCCAGACCGTCGAGGCGTGGTCGCCGGCCTGCTCAATCTGGCGCGCAATCTGGGACTGATCGCCGGCGCTTCGGCCTTGGGCGCGGTGTTTGCGCGGGTTTCAGGTGACCTCGCCACGGCTACACCCGGCGATGTGGGAAGTGGGATGCAAGCGACGTTCGGCGTGGCATTGGCACTGATTGGTGTAGGCCTTTTCCTGGCCCTATGCAGCCGGTTCCGCGTTACACCTGTCTTGACAAGGTAAAATCGTAACGACTATTGTCTGACAACCTGATTACCAAGGTTTTCCCATGCTTGAGCTCCAGCGCCCTGATTCGCTCGTGATGCGCGTTGTCAGCGCCATTCGTGCAGAAATCGACTCCGGCCAACTGGCGCCCGAAGCGCGCCTGCCCACCGAACAGCAACTGGCTGAACAGCTCAATGTCAGCCGCTCGGTGGTGCGCGAAGCGATTGCCCAGCTCAAGGCCGACGGCGTACTGACTGCGCGGCGTGGCCTGGGCTCATTTATCTCCCAGACTCCCGCCGGCACCGTGTTCCGCTTTCCGGAAAAAAACGGCCGCCGCCCGGACCTCGCGCAGATGTTCGAAGTACGCCTGTGGATCGAAACCCAGGCCGCCTCGATTGCCGCCCGGCGCCGCGATGCCGCTGACCTGCACCGCATGAAAACCGCCCTG
This sequence comes from Pseudomonas sp. PAMC 26793, assembly GCF_000313235.1. Taxonomy (NCBI): domain Bacteria; kingdom Pseudomonadati; phylum Pseudomonadota; class Gammaproteobacteria; order Pseudomonadales; family Pseudomonadaceae; genus Pseudomonas; species Pseudomonas sp. PAMC 26793. The sequence continues at coordinate 104,533 of NZ_AMXG01000012.1, read as the reverse complement.
CAGGAAATGCACGACAAACGCGCGGACTTCGAAGCCGCCGCCCTGGCCGATGTGGAATTCCATCGCGCCATCGCCGAGGCCAGCAAGAACGACTATTTCGTGGCCTTCCATGACTTCCTCCGAAGCCAGCTCGCCAGTGCGCGCAAGACCGCCTGGGAAAATTCTGCCAGCCGTTTTGTCAGTGGTTCGGCCGACGCCACCCAGGAACACACCGCGCTGTACCAGGCCATCGTCGACGGTGACGCCCAAGGCGCCGCTGCCTGTGCCGAGGCGCACTTGCGCGCGGCAGCACGGCGTTTGCACCTGGAATTGCCCGACATCAACTGATCGATTCAAATCCGTTTAAAGCGTGCCGGTGGCGCGCCGTTTTTTTAACAAAATCATTAGTCTGACAACCTGATAAGCAGACTGAAATGCGTAGGTACCTACAACAATGATTTATGACTTTTGCATCATCGGCGGCGGCATCGTTGGCTTGGCCACCGCGATGGAGTTGCTCAAGCGCCAGCCCAACGCTTCCTTGGTGATCCTGGAAAAGGAAACCCTCCTGGCCAAGCACCAGACCGGCCACAACAGCGGCGTGATCCATGCCGGTATCTATTACGCGCCGGGCAGCCTCAAGGCCGAGTTGTGCAAACGCGGCGCCGAAGCCACCAAGCAGTTCTGCACTGAGCACGGGATCAAGTTCGAGGTGTGCGGCAAGTTGCTCGTGGCCTCTACCCCGCTGGAAGTGCAGCGAATGGAAGCCCTTTACGCCCGCTCGCAGCTCAACGGCATGAAAGTCGAACGCCTGGACGCCGACCAGTTGCGCCAGCGCGAACCGAACATCGTCGGACTGGGCGGGTTGTTTCTCGACGCCACCGGCATCGTCGATTACCGCGAGGTCTGCGAAACCATGGCCCGGGTGATTCGCCGTGCCGGCGGGGAAATTTGCCTGGAACGCACCGTGACCTCCATCGTCGAGGACACCGACAAAGTCACCGTCAGCACCCGGGGTGAAAGCTGGCAGGCCAAGCACCTGGTGGTGTGCGCAGGTTTGCAATCGGACCGTCTGGCGGTGATGGCCGGGGTCAAGATCGACCACCAGATCATCCCGTTTCGCGGCGAATACTTCCGCCTGCCGGAATCGAAGAACAACATCGTCAACCACCTGATCTACCCGATTCCTGATCCGGAGCTGCCCTTCCTCGGCGTGCACCTGACCCGCATGATCGACGGCAGCGTCACCGTCGGCCCGAATGCCGTACTCGGCCTGGGCCGCGAAAACTATCGCAAGTTCTCGGTGAACTGGCGTGATGTGGCGCAGTACGCAAGCTTCCCGGGCTTCTGGAAAACCCTCTGGCAGAACCTCGGTTCCGGCAGCGTCGAGATGAAGAACTCGCTGTTCAAGTCCGGCTACCTGGAGCAGTGCCGCAAGTACTGCCCTTCGCTCAACATCGAAGACCTGCTGCCCTATGAAGCCGGCATCCGCGCCCAGGCCGTGATGCGCGACGGCACCCTGGTGCACGACTTCCTGTTCGCCCAGACCCCGCGAATGCTCCACGTGTGCAACGCGCCCTCACCCGCTGCCACCTCTGCAATCCCCATCGGCGCGATGATCGCCGACCGCATGTTCAAGCCCGACTGACACCCGCGACACGCCTCACTTTGACAATAAATATAATGACTCATAAGGACGTACAGAATGACGGCAACAGCCCGCACCCCGGACTTTGAAACCCCCGAGCAAACCCAGAAACGCCTGCGCAAAGTCGCGGCCGCGACGATCTTCGGCTCGATGCTGGAGTGGTATGACTTTTACCTGTACGCCACCATGGCGGCGATTGTGTTCTCGAAGATTTTCTTCGATAACAGCGACCCGAAAGCCGCCACGCTGATGGCGTTTTCCACCTTTGCCATCGGCTTTATCGCCCGCCCGTTCGGCGGCATTCTGTTCGGCTACCTGGGGGACAAGTTCGGGCGTAAACAAGTGCTGGTGCTGACCTTCTGCATGATGGGCGTGTGCACCACGCTGATCGGCCTGATCCCCAGCTACGCCTCCATCGGCATCTGGGCGCCGATCGTGCTGGTGTTTATCCGCATCATCCAGGGCCTGGGCGCCGGTGCCGAATTGTCCGGCGCGGCGGTCACCTCCTACGAGCACGCCTCGGAAGGCAAGCGCGGCAGCCAGGGTGCATGGCCGGCGCTGGGTTTGAACCTGGGCTTGCTGCTGTCGTCGCTGACCGTGTACCTGCTGACCATCAACGGCAACGAGTTCCTGCTGGCCGGCGGCTGGCGGATTCCGTTCATTTGCAGCATCGCGCTGGTAGGTGTGGGCCTGTGGGTGCGCAACAGCATCCCGGAAACCCCGGAGTTCAAGGAGTTGAGCAAGGAAACCGCAAAGGGCAAGGCCTCGCCGCTCAAGGCGCTGTTCAAGAATGACCTGAAGGGTTTGGCCGTGGTGTTCTTCGTGGCGATTGGCTACAACGCCCTGAGCTACATCTTCAAGACCTTTTCCCTGGCGTACCTGACCCAGTTCAAGGGCGTCGATGTGCACGTGACGTCGCTGTCGGTGACCATCGCCAGCCTGATCGCCATCGTCGCCGTGCCGTGCTTCGGCTGGTTGTGCGACAAGTGGAGCAGCAAGGCTGTGCTGATGCTCGGCGGCCTGCTGTCGCTGCTGTTTGCCTACCCGTTCCTGGCGCTGCTCAACACGGGTGAGAGTCTGATGATCTACATTGCCATCGGCGTGGGCACCGGCATCCTCGCCCCGATGATGTTCGCGCCCCAGGGTTCGTTCCTGAGCCGGCAGTTCCCGACCCAGACCCGCTCTTCAGGCTTTGGCACCGGGCGCGAAATCGGCACCGCGATCGCAGGTGGCCTCGCGCCATTAGGCGCCTTGTCGATGGTCGCGGCGTCGGCCACCCACTCCACTGATGGCGTTGTGATAATCCTCGCCATCTCATCGCTGCTGGTGGTGGTGTTCGCCCTGTGCGATCAGGGCCGTAAACACTCGGCATTCAAGAACTGAGGCAAAAAGTTCGGACCAACGGGTGCATGGATGCCCCTTCATCGCGCATCATGGGCACTTTCAAGCTCAAGGGAAACGTCCATGCGCGTTCTGTCATTGATGATGGGTCTTACGACGCTGGCCGCCAGTCTGGTGTTTAGCGCCCAGGCGCAGGCGGGTGAAGAAAGCCTGTTGGTCGACTCGATCAATCAATACCGCAGCCAGGTTCAGCGCTGCGGCACTCAGGGTTCCCAGGAATTGCCGCCGCTGGCCAGCGACACGCGTCTGGTGCTGCCGGTCAACAGCGTCGGCGATCTGCAGCAGGCGTTGGCGCGGGCGGCGTACCCGATGGTCAACGTCCAGGCCATCAGCCTGTCGGGGCCAAAGAACGCTGAAGCGGCGATGAAGGCCGTGCGCGAAAGTTTTTGCCGGGTGGTGCTCGACCCGCAATTCATTGATATCGGCGTGAGCAACAGCGGCCAGGACTGGCGCATCGTGCTGGCCCGTCCGCTGTTGACCAGTGGCCTGGGCGAGACCCAGACCGAAGGCAGGAAGGTCCTCGACCTCATCAACGCCGCCCGCCAGCTACCCCACCAGTGTGGCGGCCAGGCCTTTGCCGCCACCACACCCCTGAGCTGGAACGAACAACTCGCCACCGCCGCCGCCGGCCACGCCCGCAACATGGCCAACGGCAACTTCTTCGATCACCTCGACCATGACGGCCGCACCCCGGGTGACCGGGCTGAACTGGCGGGCTACATCGGCCAGCAGATCGGCGAGAACATCGCCGCCGGCATGGACACTCCACGCAAGGTGGTCGACGGCTGGCTCGCCAGCCCCGGGCATTGCGCCAACCTGATGAACCCGCAATTCCGCGAAATGGGCGCCGCCTACGCCATGGACCCGAAAAGTGATGCCGGCATCTACTGGACGGGGTTGTTTGGCGTGCAGCAATAGCGGTTTGTATCCCAACGTATCTTCGCGCCGAGGCGACACACTGCGAGGCGCGGTGCCACTGGCGATGACACATTGCGGATACGCCAGCACGGTTTCCTGTGCACACCGGCCCACCCCGGGCCACTCACCAGGAAACCGTCATGTCCCAGAACAGCACCGTGCTCTACACCGGCAAAACCCACACCACTGGCGGCCGTGAAGGCGCCTCCCACAGCGATGACCTGCAACTGGATATCAAGCTGTCGCCGCCCGGTTCCAAGGCACCTGGCACCAACCCTGAGCAACTGTTTGGTGCCGGTTGGTCCGCTTGCTTTATCGGCGCGATGGGCAAAGCTGCACAAACCCTGCAAATCCGCCTGCCGGCCGATACCGCTGTGAGCGCCGAAGTGGACCTGGTGAACAGCCCGGAACGCGGCTATTACCTGCAAGCGCGCCTGCGTGTCAGCCTGCCGGGTATTAAACATTCGGCCGCCCAGGCACTGGTGGACCTGGCCCACCAGACGTGCCCGTACTCCAAGGCCACTCGCGGCAATATCGAGGTTGCGATCAGCGTGGCCTGAAGGCGGTTTGGCGGGTCATTGTCCAACGCAGGCATTAAAATGCCATCTAGTGGATAATCCCGCTGAACCGGCTGGGTCCAGGGGTGTCTGTTGCTTGGCATCCCTACTCAGCAAACCGTGGCAAAGAAGGCGTTCACCGAATGACAAACTGGCTGCAAGGCGGCGGCGAAATGGCCGAAAGGGTCCGGCATCACGATTGGGCCAATACCCCACTGGGGCCGCTGGACCAATGGCCAGACGTACTGAAGACCACCGTCGCGCTGTGCCTTGCCTCCAGTTTCCCTCAAGCGATCATCTGGGGGCCTTCGCTGATCACGCTGTACAACGACGGCTTTATCCCGATTATTGGCGACAAACCCGATGCCCTTGGGCGGCCTTTCAGCGAGATCTGGCAGGAAGCCTGGCCCCAAATCAGCCCCTTCGCCGACGCAGCCTTCGCGGGTGAAGCCACCTTTATCGAAAACTTCCCGTTGATCGTCGAACGCGGCGGCGCGCCGGAGCAGGCGTACTTCACCTTCTGCTACAGCCCGATCCGCGATGTGCAAGGCAAAGTCGTCGGCATGCTCGACACCGTCACCGAAACCACCGCCACCGTTGTCCTGTCCCGCCGACTGACCGAGTTGAATGCGAGCCTGGAGCAGCGCGTCAACGAAAGAACCGCCCTGCTGATCCAGACCGAAGCCGCATTGCGCCAATCGCAAAAGCTCGAAGCCATCGGCCAGTTGACCGGGGGCGTGGCCCATGACTTCAACAACCTGCTGACCATCATTCGTTCATCCGTGGACTTCCTGCGCCTGCCGAGCCTGTCCGAAGAACGTCGCCAACGCTACATGAGCGCCGTCACCGACACCGTGGAGCGGGCCGGTAAATTGACCAGTCAGTTGCTCGCGTTCGCCCGCCGCCAGCCGCTCAACCCGGAAGTGTTCGATGCGGCCCAGCGGGTCAAGAACATCGGCGAGATGCTCGAGACGGTCACTGGCGCGCGGATTCAGGTGCGCGTCGAACTGCCGGCGCAGCCGTGCTACATCCGCGCCGACTCCAGTCAGTTTGAAACCGCACTGATCAACGTCGCCCTCAACGCCCGGGACGCCATGAACGGCCAGGGCACCCTGACCCTGCGCCTGGATGCCGATCAAGCACTGCCGAGCATCCGCGGTGACGCCGGCTCACAGCAGGCGTTTATTGCGATCTCCCTCACCGACACCGGCAGCGGGATTCCCGGTGAGACGTTCGAGCGCATCTTCGAACCGTTTTTCACTACCAAGGAAGTTGGCAAGGGTACCGGCCTCGGGCTGTCCCAGGTGTTCGGCTTCGCCAAGCAGTCAGGCGGCAACGTCGATGTGGCCAGCCAGGTCGGCCAAGGCACGGTATTTACCCTGTACCTGCCGCAAGTGTTGCCCGAAGAGGGCTTTGAACGCTGCACACCCGAAACGTGTGGCCTGATCGCGGACTGCGCCCAGCGCCATATTCTGGTGGTGGAAGACAACCTGGAAGTGGGCCGCTTTGCCAATCAGATCCTCCAGGACCTGGGCTACCAGACCACCTGGGCCACCAATGCCGAACAGGCCCTGGAGCTGGCCGGTATAGAGGTAAAGGGATTCGATGCGGTGTTTTCCGATGTGGTGATGCCCGGCATCACCGGCGTGGCGCTGGCCAGGGAACTGCGGCGGCGCAGGCCTGGCTTGCCGGTGGTGCTGACCTCGGGCTACAGCGAGGAGCTGGCAGAAAGCGGCTACGAAGGCCTGGCCTTCCTGCCCAAGCCCTACTCCGCAGACCAGGTCTCACAGGTGCTGGCCAAGGCGTTGCTCAAGGGCTAAGCCCTATTCCGCCACCGCCACCTGGTTACGCCCGAGGGCCTTGGCGCGGTACAGCGCCTTGTCTGCGGTGTTCATCAAGCCGTGCAGGTCCTGGTCCACCGCCCTGGCCCAGGCCACACCGAGGCTCGCGGTCAACCCATGGACCGGCTCGCTGGTCAGCCCCGCGATGGCCTTGATCAACTGCTCGGCAATGTGCCGGCCGGTCTCCAGCGACGTATCCGGCAGCAGCACCGCAAACTCCTCGCCACCCAACCGCCCATAGACATCGGCCTGGCGAAACGACGCGCTGATCACCCCGCCAATCTGCCGCAGCACTTGGTCCCCGGCCTGGTGGCCGTAGGTGTCATTGATGTTTTTGAAGTGGTCCATGTCCATCATCAGCGCACACAACGGCTGCTGGTTATGCCGACATTGTTCGTAGAGCAACTGCGCGTGCTCGAAGAACGCCCGGCGGTTCATCAGCCCGGTGAGCTCGTCGGTTTGTGCGGCGCGGGTGGAAATATTGTGGGCACGTTCCATTTGCCGGGTCAGGCGAAAGGCTTTCTCCAAAGCATCCGACAGCTTGCGCGTGGCGCCACCGACAAACGAGGAAAACACCAGCACCGCCAACGCCATGCCGACTTGCATCGAGGACGGTTGAAACAGCAGCCACAGGGTGCATGGCAGCAGAACCAGGCCCATAGAGACCAGGGTCATGTAGCGATAGGCCGAATAACAGGAGACGGCGCTGACCGACATGCCCACGGTGAACAACATCACCAGGGCCTGGGAGAGTCGGTCGTCGGTGGGCATCAGCGCAAGCGCACCGAGCCCCCAGACCCCGGCGGACAACATCAGCGTCACCCAGTAACGCCGTTCCCAGCGTGCGGGGGTGCGATCACTGATGGAGCAGCGAAACCAGGCCATGAACATCGACACTCGCAGCAGCGACGTGCCCGCCAGCACCACCAGCCACACCAGCATTACCGAGTGATCAAAACGTTCCCAGCACAGCCAGCAGAGCATCGCGGCGGCCATATAACTGCCGAACACCGCAGAAAATGATTGGCGAAACAGCTGGTGCAATCGATCTGTTCGTACCTGCTCCTCGATGAAGCAATCCTGGTCCTGCCCACGCCCAAGGCCATTCATTTGGTCCGCCTGATCTTACTGCCGCGACAAAGTGCCATTGTGGCATCCTGCCAGTAGCCCTAACAACTGAATCAAGCGTGCTAGAGCGCCGAAAGCAGGATAAATATAGGTGAACACCTTCTCTCTCGCTCCTAGGATCAGAGCCAATCCATGCCTGACTACACGATAACCACCCAACGATTGATGCTAAGGCCCCCAACGGTCGACGATGCGGCCAGTGTATTCGCCATTTATGGCGATCCCGAGACGAACCGCTACAACCCGGCAGGCCCCTTGACCGACCTGGATCAAGTAAAAGCCGTGCTGGATCGCTGGCTGGAGCACTGGGCAGAACATGGCTTTGGCCAATGGGCGATCGTGACCCAAGAGACGCCACAACGCGTGATCGGCTTTGGGGGCATCACGCTGTACCACTACAACGAGGTTGAGCGGATCAACCTGGGTTACCGCTTCGCCGTCAGCGCCTGGGGCCAGGGTTATGCAACAGAGCTTGCCAGGGCGGCGTTGCAGTTTGGCTTTGTCGAACTGGACCAGCCGCAGGTGTACGGCGTGGTGCGTCCGGCCCATACAGCCTCGATCAAGGTGCTGGAGAAAATCGGTATGCGGCCCATCGATGAGCTGGACGATGTGCCCGGGCAGGCGCCGAGCCTGGTGTTCGTGGCCACGCGCGGGGATTAATCCAGCGGCGGAATGACCCCGTCAGCCAGGGTTTTAAGCAACCGTGCGCGCCGCAGCTCAAGGTCGGCAATCTGCCGCTCGATCGAGGCCAGTCGTTCCCGCTGGGCAGCGGACGTCTGCGAACACGCGGCAGCCCCTTCGATCATGCGCATGCAGTCAGGGAAACTGCGGATCTCGGCCAGGCTGAAGCCCGTCGCGATCATCCGCTGGATCTGCCGGACCTGCGCCACGGCGGCGGCGGGAAACGTGCGATAGCCATTACTGGCACGGCTGGACGTGAGCAAGCCATGCTCGTCGTAATGGCGGATCGAACGCACACTCGCGCCGCTCTGCCGGGCAAGTTCGCCGATGCTCAAGGCGCTGGAGGGTTGGGTATTGTTCATCGAAAAAACATAACACGATTTTCCCTCTTGACCCTCACACCAGTGTGAGGGCTGACCCTAGGGCACCTACCCTGAACCGGAGCACCGTTCATGCCCTTTCGTCCCCTCACCCGTCGCCTGTGCGCACTGTTGCTGGCAGGCGTTCTGCTTGCCGTATCCGCGGCCGCCCTTGCCCAGACCAAAACCTATACCGTTACCGCGCCGGACGGCGTCACCCTGGCGGTCCAGGAATCAGGAAACCCCGACGGCCCCACCCTGCTCTTCATTCACGGCTTGCTGGGCAGTCACTTGAACTGGGAAGCGCAGGTAAACAGCCCGCAACTGCAGCGTTTTCGCATGATCACCTACGACCTGCGCGGCCATGGCCTTTCGAGCAAACCCACCGAAGACGCGGCCTACACCGAAGGCCGTCGCTGGGCGGATGACCTCAATGCGGTGATAACCGCCTCCCATGCCGACAAGCCCTTGCTGGTGGGCTGGTCGCTGGGCGGCGCAGTGATTTCCAACTACCTGGCCCGGTACGGCGATAGCCAGATTGCGGGCGCGGTGTATGTCGATGGCGTCATTGAGCTCAAGGCGGACCAAATCGTGGCGCACCCCGAGGTGTACCGCGACTTGAACGCGCCAAACCTGAAGACTCATCTGGACACCGTGCGCGAGTTCCTGGCCCTGTGTTTTCACACCCAACCCGACAGCCGTACCTTCGAACGCCTGCTGGCCAACGCAGCCATGGCTTCCTGGGACATGCAGCGCGCCGTGCAATCCATGACGGTCGACGCCGCCAAGGGCCTGGGCGGCGCGAAAGTGCCGGTGTTGCTGCTGTATGGCGCCCGCGATGCCCTGGTCCAGGCGGGGCCGGCCATCGCCTGGGCGAAACAGCTCAATCCGCAGGTGCACAGCAGGTTGTATGCAAACGCCGGCCATGCACCGTTCGCCGAAGAGCCCGAGCGCTTCAATCACGACCTGGCAGGTTTCTTCGACGCGCTCCAGGCCAACGCCAATCATTGACCTGCCTTGTATCGCAGTGTGTCCAAGCCACCCTGCGATACAAAAGCTTTAACCCAAGGGTTTTCCCGAAACAGGCGGGATACACAACTGCGTTCAACTGTGAGCCAGGCACATCACCCGCCGCTGGAGAATCACCATGCACACACCGCTGAACACCCCGCCCGGTTTCAAGCCCCGCCGCCTGATGGGCGCGTCGTTGCTGGCCCTTACGCTGTTGCAGTTCGGTGGCGTCGGCGTAGCCAGTGCACAGGACACACAAGCACCTGCGGTTGCCAGCGCAAGTACCCACACCGCGCTTGGCCCGTTGAAACATGTGAAGGCCGGCTTGCTGGACGTGGCATACGCTGAAGTCGGCCCGGCCGAAGGCCCGGTGGTGATCCTGCTGCACGGCTGGCCCTACGACATTGACAGCTACTCCGAGGTAGCGCCGCTGCTGGCGGCCCAGGGCTATCGGGTGCTGGTGCCCTACGCCCGCGGCTACGGCGACACGCACTTCCTGTCGGCAAAGACCCTGCGCAACGGCCAGCCGGCCGCACTCGCGGTCGATCTGATCGACTTCATGGATGCACTGAAAATCAAACACGCCGTGCTCGGCGGCTACGACTGGGGCGCACGCACCGCCGACATCGTCTCGACACTGTGGCCGGAGCGGGTCAAAGCGCTGGTGTCGGTCAGCGGCTACCTGATCGGCAACCAGGCTGCCGGCAAGAACCCGTTGCCGCCCAAGGCCGAGCTGCAATGGTGGTACCAGTTCTACTTCGCCACCGATCGCGGCGCCGCCGGCTACGCAAAAAACACCCACGACTTCGCCAAGCTGATCTGGCAGATCGCCTCGCCGAAATGGGCGTTTGACGACGCCACCTTCGACCGCAGCGCCAAAGGCCTGGACAACCCCGATCATGTCGCCGTGTCGATCTTCAACTACCGCTGGCGCCTGGGGCTGGTGCAGGGTGAAAAGAAATACGCAGCGCTGGAGCAGAAACTCGCCACCGCCCCGTCCATCGGCGTACCCACCATCACCCTGGAAGGCGACGCCAACGGCGCGCCACACCCGGCAGCGGAAGACTACGCCAAGCGCTTTACCGGCAAGTACGAATACCGGTTGATCAGCGGCGGCATCGGCCACAACCTGCCGCAGGAAGCACCGCAAGCGTTTGCCAAGGCTGTAATTGATGCGGATCACCTGTGATGAAGCGCCTGCATCTTGCTGCGCTCGTCGCTGCAACCGCCGCTGTGGTGGCCGCGGCTACCGGGTTCGCCTTTGGCGGCTCTACCACCAGCGAGCCGTCACCGATCTACGGCGTGACCATTCCCGACGGCTACCGCCAATGGGAGCTGATCGCACCGGCACAGGAAGCCGACCCGCTGAATGAGCTGCGTGTGGTACTGGGCAACAAGGTCGCGCTCAAGGCTTACCGCGACGGCACGCTGCCCTTCCCCGACGGCACCGTGCTGGCGAAGCTGGCCTGGAAACACGTGCAGTCGCCCGAGTTCAAGACTGCATCGATTCCCGGTGCAGCCACCACCGTGCAGTTCATGGTCAAGGATTCGAAGAAATACGCGGCGACAGGAGGCTGGGGTTTTGGGCGGTTCATCAATGGCAAACCGGTGGACCAGGCGCAGCATGAGACGTGCTTTGCCTGCCATCAGGCGTTGGTGAAGAACCACGATTATGTGTTCACCCGGCTGGCGCCTTGAGACGAACCTCTGGGCCAAATGAAGAAGGCCGCCCGTAGGCGGCCTTCATTTAAAGCAGTTACCGGCAACTGATCAAAACAGCGCGTAGGTGTAGTTGAAGATCAGGCGGGTCTGGTCCTGGTCGGCAGTGCCGGTGTTATGGCCGTGGTAGCTGCCGGTACGGAAGGTGGTACCGAAGCCTTTCAGCGGGCCTGCTTGCACGACGTAATCCAGACGGAAATCGGTTTCGCGTTCCGACTGATCGCTGCCACCGGCAATCTTGGCCTTGATGTCGCTGCCGTTGAGGTAGGCAATGGAAGCTTTCAGGCCAGGCACCAGGGTTCTGAAGTCATACAGGTACTGGCCGAAATTGACTTGCTCGCCCGCGCGGGAGAACTGGCCAACCACGGCGTCCGTAAAGAGGTAGAAGTCGGAGCCGGCCGCGCCTTGTGCATTAGGGTCGGCGATGCTGCCCTGGTTGACCCAGACGAAGCCGCCGTCATCGCTCACGCCAATGTGGCCGAGCATCAACTGACTGCCACCCAACTGGTAGGTGAATGCAGCACTGTAGGTTTTGTTGTCGACTTCACCGGCGTGCTTGGCATAGCCGCCGTTGTTGTTGAACGCATAGCCGGCCGAACCGTTTTTACCGTCGCTGGTGCTGTCGAAATAGCGCAGGTCGGTCTTGAACGATTGGTCATTGCCCAACGGCAGCACGTGCACCAGGCCGAAATAATTCTGTTTGTAGAAGTCTTCCAGGTTGGCGTAGTAGTACTGCAACGTCAGGTTTTTAGCGATGACGTTGTCAGAAGAACCAAACGGCTGGTAGTCAACGCCGCCAAAACGGAAGCTATCGCTGTCGCGAGTGGCACCGGCAACGCTCAAGCCTGTGGAGTTACTCGATGCACGACCTTCAGCCTTGTTCAGCTCGCCACCGGTGAAGGTGACGTTAGGGATGTCCTTGGAAGTCAGGATACCGCCGTCGAACGTTTGCGGTGCTGCGCGGCTATCGTTGGAGACCAGGATCGGCAGGATCGGGGCCAAGCCACCGCCCACGTGCAATTCAGTCTGGGAAATACGAAATTTAACGTTGCCGGCGGCACGACCGAAGCTGTCAGCAGGCTCGGTGCCATTGTTCTTCACCGGGAAGAAGCTGTTGCCGTTACCCGACAGGCCGTTGCCCGCTGCGTGGCCATCGCCACCGTCCAGGCGCAAGGCGCCGAACGCCATCACGTCAAAACCTACGCCGACGGTGCCTTGGGTGTAGCCGGATTTGTAGTCGAAACGCAGTACTTGAGCCGCTTCACGCAGGTCGTTCGCGGTGCCGGAGTGAACGTCGGCGTTGTAATACATCGTGCGCGAACTGATCGACGAATGACTGTCTTCGAGGAAGCCGCTATGGCCGTCACCCGTGCCGAGTGAGCCAAGACCAAAACCATCTGCGCTGGCTTGTTGTGCAAGGACAGCCGCCGTGATGGCCAACGCTAATGTAGAGAGTTTCATTTACTGCGCCCCTGTGAACATTATTTTTTTACTGTCCTTCGAGCGAATACCGTTGCGGCCCTGCAAACGCTGCGGATTGTGGCATGGGGCCTATGGCGCAGATTGTGAAATTTTTGTCATGTTGGAATGAAAAAACCGTCATGAAAAGGCCGTAAAAGCCGGCCTTTTCCGAGGGTTGATTGCCGTTGAGTTGTATGACGACCGCTAACGTGCGGTGTGCTGATCAGGCCGGAGTCGGTGGCGAAAATGCGAGAATTGGTAGGCAACCGCCAACCACACAAACCAGGCAGGCATCACGCAAAGTGCCAGGCGAGTGTCTGGGCGCAGTGCCAACAGGCAAAGTACAAAAGCCATGAACCCAAGTGAAACCCACGCCATCGGCAAGCCTCCAGGCATCTTGTAGAGGGATTTTGCGTGCAGCTCCGGTCGTTTTTTACGATAGGCAATGTAGGACGCCAGGATCGTCGACCAGGTAAAGATCACCAGAATCGCCGAGACGGTGGAGACGATGGTAAACGCCGTCATCACTTCCGGGACTATAAACAGCAGCAACAAGCCAAGCAGCATCAGGAAGGTGGTAAACGCCAGGCTGATAAACGGCACGCTGCTTTTTGATAGCCGTCGGAATATCCCCGGTGCGTCCCCCAGATCCGCCAGACCAAACAACATGCGACTGGCCGAAAATACCCCACTGTTGGCCGACGAAGCCGCTGACGTCAGCACCACGAAGTTCACAATCCCCGCAGCGGCGGGAAACCCGGCCACCAGAAACAACTCAACAAACGGGCTCTTGCTCGGCGACACCTGCTCCCAGGACGTCACCGCAATGATGCACGCCAGGGCCAGTACGTAGAACAGGATGATGCGCAGCGGAATCGAGTTGATCGCCTTGGGCAGCGTCTTCTCCGGCGAGCGGGTTTCCGCCGCCGCCGTGCCAATCAACTCAGTGCCGGCAAACGAAAAGATCGCCATCTGGAATCCGGCAAAAAACCCGAACAAGCCATTGGGAAACGCCGCCTGTTTATCCAGCAAATGGTTCAGGGAAGCCGTGACACCGGTGGGTGACACAAACGAGCTGGCGATCAATACCACGCTCACGCTGATCAAGGTCACCACGGCGATGATCTTGATGATCGCAAACCAGAATTCCACCTCACCGAATAACCTCACCGTCAGCACATTCAAGGCAAACAGGGTCAGCAACATCGCTATCGCCGGGATCCAGGCCGGCACGTCCGGGAACCAATACTGGAAAAAGCCCCCGACCACCACCGCATCCCCCACCACCGCTACGCTCCAGCTCAGCCAGTACGACCAGCCCAGAAAAAACGCCGCACGCGGCCCCAGGTACGCACCGGCAAAGTCGGCGAAGCTTTTGAAGTTGAGGTTGGATAACAGCAGCTCGCCCATGGCGCGCATCACGAAATACACAAACAGCCCGATGATCATGTAGATCAGGATGATCGAGGTGCCGGACAGCGCAATGATCTTGCCCGAGCCCATGAACAGGCCGGTGCCAATCGCACCGCCCATGGCCATCAGCTGGATATGCCGGTTGTTGAGGGTGCGTTGCAAAGCGGGCTTTTCAATCAGCCCGGGCGCGGTTGTTTTCATCACAAAACCTCTTGTTATGTTTTTGAGTTTTGGCAGAAAAAAGTCAGGCGGTTTTTATTGTTGGATTGGGGTCGGGATCAGGCGTGTTTGTTCTCGAAACCATGCAGCACGTTGACGGCATTGATGCCGATTTCATCGACCATGTAGCCGCCTTCCATCACAAACAGGGTGGGCACGCCGACGCTGGCGATGATCTCGCCGATGCCCAGGAAGTCGCGGCTTTCGAGGAGGAAATGGCTGATGGGATCGTCCTTGAACGTGTCGACGCCGAGTGAGATCACCAACACTTCAGGTGAGAACTTTCGCAGTTGAATGCAGGCGTCGAGCAGCGCATCTCTATAGGTGCTCCAACCGGTGTTTTTTGCCAGCGGATAGTTGAGGTTGAACCCCTCGCCCGCCCCTGCGCCGCGCTCGGTACTGAAGCCCGAATAGTAGGGATACGACACCGACGGTTCGCCGTGCAGCGAGACGAACATCACGTCGCTACGGTCGTAGAAAATGTTCTGCGTGCCGTTGCCGTGGTGGAAATCCACGTCCAGCACCGCAACACGCTTGGCGCCTTGAGTGATCGCCTGCTGCGCTGCGATGGCCGCGTTATTCAGGTAGCAATAACCGCCCATGTATTCCCGCGCCGCATGGTGGCCCGGTGGACGGCACAGGGCGAAGGCACTGTTGTGGCCTTCATCGATCAACGCCAGACCGGTGAGCGCGATATCGGCGCTGGTCTTCACCGCTTCCCAGGTGGTGCTGGTGATGGGCGAACCGGCATCCATCGCGAAGAAGCCGAGCTTGCCGTCGATGAATTCCGGTACCTGTTCGTTGGCCAGATCACGCACCGGCCACACCAGCGGCAACGCATCATGGGCACGGCCGATGGCGGTCCATTCAGCCCAGGCGGTTTCCAGGAAAGCCACGTAGCGTTCGCTGTGGGCATTGACGTAACAGGCCCGGTCGAAGGTGCGCGGGACGATGATATCCCCCAGGCCCACGTGCTTGACCCGGTCACGCACCGTGTCGGCGCGGCTGGGTTGTTCGAAGGACGGCTTGAGCACGCCATCCTTGAGTTCGGTGCCATGGTGCAATCGATGAGAATCACTAAAAACAGTCAACATGAAAGGCATCCACCCGTGAAAGACAGGTGATTATTTTGTTCTGGCTGTGGTGGGCTTTCTTTGCTTTTATGTGCGCCGATGCTAGCGTAATCGGGCATTTTTACCCCGATGAGCCGCCATGAAGAAAAATAAAACCAAACAGGTCGCACTTGACGACACCGATCTCGCCATCCTCGCATTGCTGCAGGAAGACGCGAGTATCTCCAACGCCGAACTCAGCGAGCGCCTGTCCCTTAGCCTCACGCCGTGCTGGCGACGGCGTAAGCGGCTGGAAGAAGAAGGCGTGATCAAGGATTACCAGGCCAACCTCGATCGCAAGATGCTGGGCCTGGAAATCATGGCGTTTGTGCACGTGCGGTTTGCGGTGCATTCCGACCATACGCCGGAAGATTTCGAGGCGGTGATCAAGGAACTGCCGCAGGTGCAGGCGTGCCACAAGATCACCGGGGATGCGGATTATCTTTTGCAGGTGTTGGCGGAGGATCTGGATGCGTACAGCGATTTTGTGGAGAGCGTGTTGCGGCGGCAGTTGGGGATTGCGTCGATTCAGTCGAGTTTGGCGTTAAGGGAGGTGAAGGCGACGAGTCGGGTGGCGATTCCGGGGCGGGTGGGAAAGTGATCCAGTGGGAAATCAGTTTTTGTTTTCTATCCCACGATTCGGCTAGCTAGACGGTGGCGAGGGGGCTTGTCCCCCGTTGGGCTGCGTAGCAGTCCTGTTTTTGGGGGCGCTTCGCACCCCAGCGGGAGCAAGCTCCCTCGCCACGGGTTGGTGGTTTTCTGATAGATCAGTGGCGTTTGGCGGATTGCCGGGGGGCAAGCCCCCTCGCCACAGGTTGTGTGTTGTCCGAAGATATCTGACAGCTAACGCAGGGAATGCTGCAGGAACTCACTGATCAAGCTGAGTACCTGCTGCTGAATCTGCGGCTTGGGACGAGCACCCTTGGCATCCAGGCAGATAAAGCCTTCACCGGGGTCGCTCTGTTCAATCCGCTCCACCGCGCCCGGCTTGCAGAGGGGCAGGAAGCTGAAGTGCGTGGCATCGCTGATTTCCACGTAGCGCGAAGTCATCTGTGGCAGGCGTTTGGCCAAGTCGGCCGACTCCAGCGCTGCGGGCAATTCCGGGGACGGCGTACCCGCCGCAATCACCAGTGTTGGGCGGTTCAGCGCCGCGAGGCTTTCATCGCTGAAGCCACGGGCGAAGCCAAGATCCAGGGAAACGATGGCGGCCACACGCTTATCGCTCAAGTCCTCGGCCAGGCGCTGTTTGGCCTGCTCCGTGCGACCCACCTCGATCAGGTCGTACGCCTTGCAAGGGGCGATCTCGGAATGCACCTTGCAGTCCTCGGTAAAGCGCTGCGGGTCAAACCGTGCGCCGCCAACTTCCATCGCGGTCCAGCCGCCGAGTGAGTGCCCCACTACGGCGATCCTGTGGTCGGCCACCGCGCCAAAGCGTTTTGGCTGTGCGATCACGGCATCAATCACCCGACGGATATCGAGGGGCCGTTTCCACAGTTCGGAAGCGGCGGGCTGGGTGCGGTCCTTGCTGGTGGTGCCGGGGTGGTTGGGCGAGGCGACGATGTAACCCTGCCCGGCCAACGCACTGGCGAGCCAGGACTGGTTGATCCAGTTGCCGAAAATACCGTGGGAGATCACCACCAACGGGTGTTCGCCAGCAGCCGGCGCGGCGTCCTTCAAGGCGGGTGCGCCGACAAACACCGGATTGTCAGCAATCAGTTGCGGCGTGCCGGCAGCATGGGTCGGGTACCACACCGCCACCTGCAACGGCCTGCCGTGTTCCGCGTCGGGAATCACTATTTCCTGGAAGCCTATCCGCACGTCACGGGCCTGAGCCAGCCCGGACGCAACCATCAACAACACAGCAACACACAGCGTTTTCATCCTTGAGTTCCCTAAGTGGCTAAGCGCCATATTCTGGCATGGCCGTGATGGGAAAGCAGGCGTGAAATCAAGTCACCTATAAACCATCAGGCTATGGCAACTATCCGAATGGTATGACTACCATGTCATCACACTCCTTTCAGATAGCCCCCAATGATCAAAGCCAGCCTGCGCACTCACCTGACCCTCTGGTTTGCCGGGTTGTCGCTGCTCACCTTGGTGAGCGTAGGGTTCTACGTTGGGCACATCGCCACTGAGCAACTGAAACTCGCCAGTGGTAATGCATTGTTAAGCACCGCCCGCTCTACCGCCGCGCTATTGGCGGTGCAACTGCGTGAACGCCAGCTTGAGGTGTCACTGCTCAGCCGCGCGCCGCTGTTCAGTCGGGGCAACCTGGACGATCCGGATATCCTGACCTCCATGGAGCAACGCACCCAGTCCCGCGCCGAGTACGCATGGATGGGTGTGGCCGATACCGACGGGCGTGTGCGCCAGGCGGTGAACGGGCTACTGGTCAATCAATCCGTAACCGCACGCCCCTGGTTCCAGGCCGGTTTGCAGGGTAACTACACCGGCGATCCCCACGAGGCGGTCCTGCTTGCCAAGCTGCTGCCGGGGTCCAACGGTGAGCCTTGGCGCTTCATCGATTTTGCCGCACCGATTCGCAACGCCAGGGGCCAGGTGATCGGCGTACTGGGGGCCCACGCCCATTGGTCGTGGGTGACGCAAATTGTCGAAGCGGCCAAAGGCAGTGCGCCGGATATCGAGGCGCTGATCATCGACAACGACGGCAAGGTGCTCTACCCGGAACAACTGGCCGGCCAGCACCTGCCCCAGGACCGTCTGACCAATGCCACCGGCTGGTCGGTCGATAATGGCTACGTGACCAGCGCCGTGGCGGTGCCCAGCCCGTCGAATTCCAGCCTGACGTGGTACATCGTGATGCGCCAGCCGCTGGAGATCGCCCTGCATCCAGCGCGTGTGCTGCTCTACAAACTGCTGCTGTTGGGCGTGATCGCCGCCGTGGCTTTCGGCTTCGTGGCGTATTACCTGGCGTCGTACCTGAGCCGGCCCATCGAGGAGCTGGCGCGCTCGGCCAAGCAGGTCCAGGACCAACAGCCCGGCGCCTACTTCCCCCAGGACCATTTCGTGCGGGAGATCGCCCAGCTCGGACGCTCCATCAAGGGCATGACCCAATCGCTGCTTGGCAAGGAGCGCGAACTGCAGGACACCAACGCGTCCCTGGAAGCCACCGTCGCCCAACGCACTGCCGCCCTCACCCAGGCCAATGCCGAGCTGTTGAACCTGGCCAGCCATGACGCCCTGACCGGCGTCTACAACCGTCGGCGTTTCGATGAAAAACTGGCGGATTACAGCCTGCTGTTTAAGCGCAGCGGGCGCGCGTTTGCGTTGCTGCTGATTGACGTCGATCATTTCAAGCGAGTCAACGATACCCACGGGCATGCCGTTGGGGATGATGTGCTGCGCCAGATCTCGCAGCTGATTCAACAAGCCACCCGCGCCACCGACTTCGTCGCCCGTTACGGCGGTGAAGAGTTTGCGGTGCTGTTGCCGGAAATCGAAGTGCCGGACAGCCCGGACGTAGTGGCCGAGAAGATTCGCGAGGCCATCGCCGGGGCGTATTTCGAAACGGCTGGGCAGGTCACGGTGAGCATTGGCGTGGGACTCGCTGAAGCGTCGGACAGCGACACGACAGTGCTGATCAAGCGTGCGGATCAGCAGCTGTATCGGGCCAAGTCGTCGGGGCGTAATCGCGTGGCATGACGGCTTAGTGCGTCATGAGCCTTTCCACAAAGCCACAACGCGTTTGATTAACTATCGACAGCCGCGCGCCCATGACCGTAACCTGCCCCACAATCGATGAGCACAACGTATCCAGGGAGGACAGTATGGGCATTTGGGATCGTCTGTTTGGCGGGCGCTTTACCATGCCACCGCCCGAGGAAACCAACGCCAGCCATGCCGCAATCATGCGGGAGATGCGCCCTCCCGAATTTCCGCAGCAGAAGCAGGCGCTCAAAACACTGACCCAAACGCTGCTGGCCCGCGCGCCGGAAGAGGAAAGCGCCAGGCTGGTCAGACGGGTGCTGCGCCAGTACTCCGTCCGGCAGAACGCAGCCACTGCACTGTCGTTGGGTTTGCTTGAAGACACCCGCGGACAGAAACTCGACTACCTGACGCTGCTGGCCGTCGACTGGCGTGGGTATGACAGCTTTGAATACCTCGCGCCCTACCTGGCAAGCGCCAGCGGCGTGCAAGAACCTTACGTCTACGTGCATGACGGCAGGTCATCAATGGCTGAGGTGCTGGGTCGTTTCGACCAATGGCTGGCTCAGTTCGGCAAGCGTTACGTCCACCTGGACTCGGGAGATGACGATTTCCAGGGCTTTATCATCGATGCTGAACAGGTCGAGGCAACCATCGAGCTGGCGCGTGTCGCCGGTATCAACGCCAGTCTTGAGAATTTCTGATTTCAGGTAACTATCCATGTCCATCACCGATAACCTGCTGGCCTTTACCTTCGCCGCCACACTGCTGACGCTGACCCCAGGGCTGGACACGGCCCTGGTGCTGCGCACCGCAACGGTCGAAGGCAAGCAACAAGCGTTGCGCGCCACCCTGGGTATCAACGCGGGCTGCTTGCTGTGGGGCGCGGCGGTGGCCTTTGGGCTGGGTGCACTGATTGCCGTCTCCGAGGTGGCCTTCAACGTCTTGAAGTACTGCGGCGCGGCTTACCTGGCGTGGCTGGGCCTGAACATGCTGTTGCGCCCGCGCAGCTCGCTGGCACCCGTCGAGGCCGATGGAAAACCCGGTGCCAACTGGTTCTTGAAAGGCATGATGGGCAACGTACTCAACCCCAAGATCGGGATTTTCTACGTGTCTTTCCTGCCGCAGTTCATTCCCCAGGGGCATTCCATGGTGGTGTGGACATTCGGGCTGGTGAGCATCCATGTGGTGATCAGCCTTATCTGGTCACTGATACTGATTGGCGCCACGCAGCCACTGGCCGGTGTGCTGCGGCGTGAAAAGGTGATCAAGTGGATGGACCGCACCACCGGCATGATCTTTGTGCTGTTCGCGGCCCGGCTGGCGTTCAGCAAGCGCTGAGGTCAGTGCCGGCCCCGGTGCCGCACCAGGCCTTCCAGGGTAAACCGCGCCTGCATCAGCACCACCTCCCGCACCAACTCCATTTCCTTCTGGTTCACTTCGGTCCAGTTCAAGGCGGAGAGCAGCTTGGGTTTCTGCACCCGAAACGCCAGCCCCTGGGTGAACAGCGCCATGGAGTGGATCACCGTACGCTCGTCGTCAACGGCAAGGCCGGCCAGGCGCGCGATCAGCAGGCGGATCACGTTGGCGATGCGCGCCTTGAAGCGCTCCTCGAAAGCCATGGTCGCACTTTCGGGGCACAGTCCAGCCTGATGACGATCAAGAAACGCCCGCCATGCAGTGGTCTGGGGACTGTCCTGGATCGTTGAGACCACTGCGCCCAGGATGCCCAATGAGGCTTCGATCAACCCTTGATCATTAGCGCCGTCTTCCGCCAATGCGCTTTCCGCCGCTTCAACAGTGGGCGCCATTTTCCGCCATAACAGCGTGATCAAATGCTCAACGCATTCCAGGTACACGCCTTCCTTGCCATCGAAATAGTACTGGATCGCTGGCGCATTGACCCCGGCGGCATTCGCGATGTCCCGGGTGGATGCGCCGTCGTAGCCGCGCTCGCCAAACACCACCACGGCAGCCTCGACAATACGTGCACGGGTTTCTTCACCCCGCTGATAACCCCCTTCGGCGGCCGGTTTGTGTCGTGCCATGGGTCACTCCATTTTTTTAACGTAACCAAAATATACCAGTTGACAAATTTTCGCGAAAAAACGAATTTATTCCAACTGATATAAAACCGGAGTGACTTGATGTCCGCTGCACTTCCCTCTTCTCAGGTCATTCCTGATACCACTGTCAACGGCCAACGCGGCAAAGCCCGACGGATTCTGCTGACACTTGCCGGCGTGGCGCTGTTGGCCGGGCTGGCGTGGGGCGCCTGGTGGTGGCTCACCGGGCGCTTTATCGAGACCACCGACGACGCCTACCTGCAAGCCGACAGCATCAGCGTCGCCCCCAAAATCAACGGCTACGTCGCCGAGGTGTTGGTGGCGGATAACCAGAACGTGAAGCGCGGCGACGTGCTGGTGCGTCTGGACGCCCGTAAATACCAGGCGGTGAGTGACGAAGCCTCAGCGACGATTGCCGCCCGCGAGGCCGACTTTGCCAAGGCCCAGGCCGACCTGGTGCAACAGGACTCGACCATTGCCGAGGCGCGCGCCCAACTCCAAGGCGCCCAAGCCGACGCCCAGCACGCCCAAACCGAAGTCGCGCGTTATGCACCCTTGGCGCGTTCCGGTGCCGAGCCGGAAGAGCGCCTGGCGCAGCTCAACAACCAACTCGCCCAAGCCCGCAGCACCGTGGCCGCCAAGCAGGCCGCGTTGCGCTCCAGCCAAACCCGCTACGGCACCCTCGAAGCCCAGCTCAAGCAAGCCCAGGCGCAACTCGGCGTGGCCAAGGCCAGTGAAGCGCAAAGCCAGCTGGATGTGGACGACGCGGTGATCCGCAGCCCCCTCGACGGTCGCGTGGCTGACCGTGGTGTGCGTGTCGGCCAATACGTGCAGCCGGGCACGCGCCTGTTGACGGTGGTGCCGGTCAGCGCGATCTACCTGACCGCCAACTACAAGGAAACCCAGATCGGCGAGATGCGCGCCGGGCAGACCGTCACCGTGCATGTAGACGCACTGCCCGGCCATGCCATCCAGGGCCATATCGACAGCCTCTCCCCCGGCACCGGCGCGCAGTTCGCCTTGCTGCCGCCGTCGAACGCCACCGGCAACTTCACCAAGATCGTGCAGCGGGTGCCCGTGCGGATTTCCCTGGATGTACCGGATGACGACGTTCGCCAGGCGCTGGTGCCCGGCTTGTCCGCCACCGTAGAGGTCGACACTCGCACCCACACGGCAGACGCCAACCATGGCTGAAGCCATCTTGACCGAGGTGCCCGCGGACAAACCGCGCAACGCCTCGCTGACGGACTGGATCGCGGTCGCCGCCGGCTCGCTGGGGGCGTTGCTGGCGACCCTGGACATCTCGATCACCAACTCGGCACTCCCGCAAATCCAGGGCCAGATCGGCGCAACCGGCACGGAAGGCACGTGGATCGCTACCGGTTACCTGATGTCGGAAATCGTCATGATCCCCCTCGCCGCCTGGCTGACCCGGGTATTCGGCCTGCGTCGGTTCCTGATCGGCACCGCGTTGATGTTCACGTTTTTCTCGATGTTCTGCGGGCTGTCGTCGAGCCTTGGCGCGATGATTGCCGGGCGCATCGGCCAGGGCTTTGCCGGCGGCGCAATGATCCCGACTGCGCAGACCATCGTGCGCACCCGCCTGCCCGCTCACCAGCTGGCAATCGGCACCACAATGTTTGGGATGACGGTGATCCTCGGCCCGCTGTTGGGTCCGGTGATTGGCGGATGGCTCACGGAAAACATCAACTGGCGCTGGTGCTTCTTCATCAACCTGCCCGTCAGCATCACCTTGATCACTCTGCTGATCACCGGCCTGCCCAGTGAACGCATGAACCTTCAACAGTTCATCAAGGCCGACTGGCTGGGCATCATTGGCCTGGCCATGGGCCTGAGTTCGCTCACCGTGGTGCTGGAAGAAGGCCAGCGTGAACACTGGTTCGACTCGCAGTTGATCATCGGGTTGAGCATCACGATGGTGATCGGTTTCTTCCTGATCGCCGTCGGGCAAGTCCGCTCGAGCACGCCGATCCTGCGCCTGCAACTGGTGCTCAACCGCAGCTTTGGCAGCGTGCTGCTGATTGCCACGGCGGTCGGCGCCGGGTTGTATGGCACGGCGTATCTGGTGCCGCAATTCCTTGGGATTTTGTCCGGCTACAACGCACAACAGTCAGGTTCAATCATGCTGCTGTCGGGGATTCCGGCGTTTTTGCTGATGCCGATCCTGCCGAGAATGCTTGGCCGCCTGGACCTTAGGATGATGGTCGGCGTGGGTCTGTTGATGTACTGGGCCAGCTGTTTTCTCGACACCCAGCTCACCGCCCAGAGCGTCGGCCATGATTTTTACTGGTCGCAGATACTGCGGGGCTTTGGTCAGATCCTGGTGATGATGCCCCTCAGCCAACTGTCCATGCGCTCGGTGGAAACCCGCGATGCGGGCGACGCTGCCGGGCTCTACAACATGTCGCGCAACCTCGGCGGCACCTTGGGGCTGGCGCTGCTCGGCGTATTGATGGACCGACGCAGCCACTTTCATGACGACATGCTGCGCGAAGGCATTCAGGCCAACACCCAGTTGACCCAGCACCAGATGGCGAGCAACACCGCCAGCTACCTGGCGCAAACCGGCGACCCGTCCACCGCCTCGCTGCAAGCCCTCAGCCATCTGGCCAACGACATCGCCCAACAGGCGGCGGTGATGGCCTATAACGACGCGTTCTACGTGCTGGGACTCGCCATGCTGGCGTGCCTTCCCCTGATCTTCATCCTGAAAAAGCGCGCGGCGCAGGCAGGCCAACGAACATGATTTATCGCTCACTTCCCCTGCTCTTCACCGTCGGCCTGCTGGCGGCCTGTACCGTGGGGCCGGACTACCACGGCGCGCCGGATGCCGCGCCAAAAACCCTGGCGGCCGGGCGCTTGCCTCACGCAGGCAGCGAGTCGAGTACGCCGGGTGTCGCCCAATGGTGGCAGACCCTCGGCGATCCGCAACTCAATCAACTGGTGGCCCAGGCGTTGCAAAACAGCCCGGACATGGCGACTGCCCAGGCCCGGCTCAAGCAATCGCGGGCCAGCCTGAGTGGCGCCAATGCCAACGCCCTGCCCAAGGTCACCGGCGATGCGGCGATGCTCAAGCTGCGTTCCCCCGACACCTCGGCGCTGGGTGGCAGCAGTGGCGGCGGTCGCGGGCCATTGAGCCTTTACCTCGCCGGCTTTGATGCCAGCTGGGAAGCCGACCTGTTTGGCGGCACCCGGCGTGCCATCGAGGCGGCACAGGCGGAAAACGACGCTTCGCAGGCGCAACTGGCCGATGCCCAGGTGCAGTTGGCGGCCGAGGTGGTGCAGACCTATGCCGACCTGCGCGACCAACAGGCACGCCTCGCCTTGGTGGACGCCAGTGTCGACATCGAGCAGCAGGCGCTGGACTTGACCCAGCAACGGCGCAGCCGTGGTGTGGCCTCACAGTTGCAGCTGGAACAGGTACTGACCCAGGCAGAAAACACCCGGGCCCAGCGACTGCCGCTGCAAGCATCGATTGTCGAGGCCGTGGATCAACTGAACCTACTCTGCGGCCTGGAACCGGGCGAGCTGGACGCACAGCTCAGCACGCCCCGCGCCCTGCCCGCCATCCCGAGCCAGGTGCCGTTTGCCGACCCGGCGGCGATCCTGAAAGCACGGCCTGACATCCGCGTCGCCGAGCGCCAGCTGGCCTCCAGCAACGCGCAAATCGGCGAGAAAACCGCCGACTGGTTTCCCAAGCTCAGCCTGATGGGTGACTTGTCGTTCTCGGCGGCCGATCCCGGGCACCTGGCGCGCAAGGACAGCGGCACCTGGCTGCTGTTGCCGCGTTTGACCTGGAACGCACTGGATTTCGGCCGGGTGGCGGCCAGTGTCAAAGGCGCCGAAGCCGGGCGTGATGAGGCCCTCGCTCATTACAAAAGCGTGGTGTTGAGTGCGTTGCGTGATGCGGATGTGGCGTTGGCCCGGTATGGCAACCAGCGGCAGAACGTGGTGCTGCTGCGTAATGTGGAGTCTTCGGCGGTACGGGCAGCGGACCTGACGCGCCAGCGTTATAAAGCAGGCACGGCGAGCACGCTGGACTGGCTGGATGCGGAACGTACGCGGTACCAGGCGCAGGAAAGCCGGATTTCCGGGGATGCGGCGTTGCTCAAGGACTTTGCGTCGTTGCACAAGGCGCTAGGGTTGGGATGGACTCTGTAACGCGTCAGGACAACGCTAAACCCTGTGGGAGCTGGCTTGCCTGCGATGGCATCAACTGGGTGTACCAGATACACCGAGTTGCCTGCATCGCAGGCAAGCCAGCTCCCACAAGGGTTCTTCACTAGCAGGTCAGCGCGCCGTATTGGCCCGCGCCGCGTGCAGCTTCTTGTAGCTGTCGATCAACCGCAGGTGCCGATCCAGCCCTTCCAGCTTCATGCTCGTCGGCGTCAAACCATAGAACCGCACGCTACCATTCACCGACCCTATCGCCGCATCCATCCGCTCGTTGCCAAACATGCGGCGGAAGTTCACTTCGTAGTCCGCCAGTTCCAGGTCTTCGTCCAGCTCCATCTCCAGCACCGCATTCACGGCCTGGTAGAACAAGCCACGCTCGACCGTGTTGTCGTTGTACTGCTGGAACATTTCCACCAGCTCTTTCGCTTCCTCGAACTGCTGCAAGGCCAGGTAAATCAGCAGCTTCAATTCCAGAATGGTCAGCTGCCCCCACGCCGTGTTGTCATCAAATTCGATGCCGATCAAGGTGGTGATGTCGGTGTAGTCGTCCAGCTCGCTTTCCACCAGACGCTCAACCAGCCCCTTCAATTCAGCCTCATCGAGACGATGCAGGTTCAAGATGTCTTCGCGGAAAAACAGCGCCTTGTTGGTGTTGTCCCAGATCAGATCGTCGATCGGATAGATCTCCGAATAATCCGGCACCAGGATGCGGCAGGCGGTCGCGCCGATGTGCTCGTACACCGCCATGTACACTTCCTTGCCCATGCCTTCGAGGATGCCGAACAAGGTTGCAGCCTCTTCGGCATTGGAGTTTTCACCCTGGCCGGAGAAGTCCCATTCGACGAACGCGTAGTCGGACTTGGAGCTGAAGAAGCGCCACGACACCACGCCGCTGGAGTCGATGAAGTGCTCGACAAAGTTGTTCGGCTCAGTCACTGCGTGACCTTCAAACGTCGGCTGCGGCAAGTCGTTCAGGCCTTCGAAGCTGCGGCCTTGCAGCAGTTCCGTCAGGCTGCGTTCCAGCGCCACTTCCAGGCTAGGGTGGGCGCCGAACGAGGCGAATACACCGCCGGTGCGCGGGTTCATCAACGTCACGCACATCACCGGGAATTCGCCGCCCAGGGACGCATCCTTCACCAGTACCGGAAAGCCTTGGGCTTCCAGGCCCTGAATACCGGCCAGGATGCCCGGGAATTTCGCCAGCACTTCCTGCGGCACATCCGGCAGCGCGAATTCGCCTTCGATGATTTCGCGTTTTACCGCACGCTCGAAGATTTCCGACAGGCACTGCACCTGCGCTTCAGCCAGGGTGTTACCGGCACTCATGCCGTTGCTGAGGTACAGGTTCTCGATCAGGTTGGACGGGAAATACACCACCTCGCCGTCGGACTGGCGCACGAACGGCAGCGAAACAATGCCGCGCTCCTCGTTGCCGGAGTTGGTGTCGTACAGGTGCGAGCCACGCAGCTCGCCATCGCGGTTGTAGATATGCAGGCAATGGGCGTCGAGAATCTCCGGCGGCAGTTCGTCCTTGCGGCCGGGCTTGAACCAGCGCTCATCCGGGTAATGCACGAAGGGCGCATTGGCGATGTCTTCACCCCAGAACTGGTCGTTGTAGAAGAAGTTGCAGTTCAGCCGCTCGATAAACTCGCCCAATGCCGACGCCAGCGCGCCTTCCTTGGTCGCGCCCTTGCCGTTGGTAAAGCACATTGGCGAGTGCGCATCGCGGATATGCAGCGACCACACGTTGGGCACGATATTGCGCCACGAAGCGATTTCAATCTTCATGCCCAGGCCCGCCAGAATGGCCGACATGTTGGCGATGGTTGTTTCCAGCGGCAGGTCCTTGCCCGCGATGTAGGTGCCCGCATCCGACGCCGCGCTCGGCATCAGCAATGCCTGGGCATCGGCATCCAGGTTTTCCACTTCCTCGATCACAAACTCCGGCCCGGCCTGCACCACTTTTTTCACGGTGCAGCGGTCGATGGAACGCAGGATGCCCTGGCGGTCTTTGTCGGAGATATCCGCCGGCAACTCGACCTGGATCTTGAAGATCTGGTTGTAGCGGTTTTCCGGGTCGACAATGTTGTTCTGGGACAGGCGAATGTTGTCAGTGGGGATGTTGCGGGTTTCGCAGTACAACTTCACAAAGTAAGCCGCACACAACGCCGACGAAGCCAGGAAGTAATCGAACGGACCCGGGGCCGAGCCATCGCCCTTGTAGCGAATAGGCTGGTCGGCCACCACGGTGAAGTCGTCGAACTTGGCTTCAAGTCGAAGGTTGTCGAGAAAATTGACCTTGATTTCCATGCGGGATTACCAGAATAGCGAGCAAAATATGGCCGCCATTATCCGGGTTTCGAGGCGTAAGTCTTGTGCTTTCGGGCTTGTCGGATCGCTGGTGGTTGATGTTAACCGCGCTGAGTAGATTGGCGGCCCAGGGCTGCCCATCTCAAGGAGATTCAGACCTGTGTAAGTTCCTGAGTCAGTGGGTCATCCTCAAGGACAACGCATTACTTTTTAACCGGCGCATCCCAGCACTCCGGGTTACGTGCGCACACGTTGTAGTGTCGGTCCATCAAGGCCATACGATTGATATGCGCATCGGCAGCGGCGCGTAGCGATTGCTCACTGGTCTTTATGTACTGCGACAGTCTATCGGCCATGCGGGCGTTCCACTGACGCCGCGTCGGCTCATCCAGCGTCGTGGGCGCCGTGGCCATGACTTGCAGCGTGCTGTCGTCGACTCGGCTCAATTCGTCACGATACGTCTGCTCGTACTGCACACGGGCAGCGTCATGCTGGTGATTGAGGTCGTACTGCATCGCTTCAAGGTTTTGTTTGTAGAGTGCCCAGTAACCGTCAGGCAGCACGCCGCCGTCTGCTTTGCGTAGTTTGGCGATGCGCGCATCGTTATCAGAGGCCGCGAGAACCGGCTTTTGCGATGAGATCACCACCGGGTCCTTGACGATGATCTGGTCGATCAGCGCAGTACGGGCGCTGGTCTGCGCCAGCGGCTGGCCCAGGGGTTCAAGATCAAAGGGCGCCGCCGGTGCGACAGCAACCTGAGGGTTTGCACAGCCTGAAAGCAACAGCGCTAAGACGAGATGGGTAAAAACGAGGACGTTACGAAATGGCATAAGCTCTCCATGAGCAGGTCAGGTTCAGGGTTGAAACGTGTTTACTCAATCACCGCCACCGCCTCGGCAAACTGCGCATCGCTGACATCAGGGTTACCGCCAGCACCGCGAAAATCCCGCAACGCCTGCTCAAAATACGCACCCCGGATCTGGCCTTCGGACCCTACAAACGCCAATGCGTCATTCTTGGCTGAAAGAAAGCTGCCGGGACGGGTGGTCAGTTCCGAAGTCAGCAAGGTGAAGGTGGAGAACTTCAGGCATGACCACCCAAGCGGATCGTCGCCAAAGGAGACACCGTCTTTAGCCTCGGCAACGCTGCAACCGAGCAACAGGCCTAATCCCGCCAACCCGATCACTCCTTGAAAAATCCTCACGCGCGCTTCCTTCCTTGAAATGGCTAGTTACATCGGGGCGCAAGGCTACCCGTCCCGCACGGTACACACAACTTGAAGGCGCTACCCCGCACTCAACCCCCACAACACATCCAGCACATGTTGCGTTGGCCGCTCGATGTCCCCGGCGCGGTGGGCAATCCCCAGTTGGCGCCACAGCAAGGGCTGGATTGGACGCATCACGATCCGGCTGTCAGGCAAAGGCGTGCTCGCTTCATGGGGCAACAACGTAGCGCCATAACCGGCAGCCACCAGGCTTTTGATTGCGTCGTTATAGTTGAGTTGAATACGCGGCGTGGGCTGATGCCCGTCACTGGCGAACCACTCCGAAGTCAGGCGTGAAAGCCGGGTGGTGGTGTCATTCAGAATCAAGGGCTGGGCGGCCAGCCAAGCAGGTGTCACCACTTCCGGGCATTCTCGGCGCGCCGGCAAAAACGCCATGACCGGATCCCGCCGCCAGGGCTGGATGCGCAACCCCTTCACTGGCGCCTGCGGCAGCGCCACCAGGCCAATTTCGAGTGCGCCTTCGGCAAGTTTCTTCAACGTGTCCTGCGAGGTGAGCACTGCAACCTGCACATCGATGGCAGGATGGTGTTGGCTCAACGTCTCGAGGGCTTGCGGCAGCAACTGTGCGATGGCCCCGGTGGAGGCGCCAAGACGCACACGTCCAGCCAGGCCCTGCACCTGCCGCTCCACGTCTTCAAGCGCCTGCTCCGCATCCGCCAACAACCGGCGTGCACGCTCCACCAAGGTTTCGCCAATCGCCGAAGGCTGAACCCGCCCACGGGTACGCGACAACAGCTTGCCGCCCACTCGCGACTCAAGATCAGCAATGTGCAGGCTGACCGTCGGTGGCGCGAGGTTCAGCATGCGGGCCGCCTCGGCGAACGAACCAAGGTCGGCAATCGCCACGAGTGTGCGCAGGCGGTCCAGGCTGATTTCGCGCATGGGTCAATCCTTATTCAGAAAACCTGATCTTCATCGTTTGGAAATTCAACTTTTCCTATCCTAGCGGCTCGCCGAAGATTGGAACACCTGATTTCCTCTGCGAGTGCATCCCATGGCAAATCCTCTTGTATTTATCGACGGCGACCAAGGCACCACCGGATTGCAGATCCATCAGCGCCTGCGCGACCGCACCGACCTGCAACTGATCACCCTGAGCCCGGAACACCGCAAGGACCCGCAGCAGCGCGCCGAGATGATCAATGCTTGCGACATCGCAATTCTCTGCTTGCCCGACGACGCCGCACGCGACGCCGTCGCCAGCATCCAGAATCCGGCCGTGCGGGTGATCGACGCGAGTTCGGCCCACCGTACTCACCCTGACTGGACCTACGGTTTTGCCGAGATGAACCCGCAACAGGCCCAGCGCATTGCCACGGCGCAGCGGGTCAGCAATCCCGGTTGCTACCCCACCGGAGCGATCGGACTGTTGCGCCCCTTGCTTGAAGCCGGGCTGCTGCCCAAGGACTACCCGACGACCATTCATGCCGTGTCGGGTTATTCCGGCAAGGGCCGCACCGGGGTGCAGGAACATGAGGGCGCGGATGCCTCACAAGCGCCCGCCTTCCTGGTGTATGGGCTTGGGCTGGCACACAAGCATGTGCCGGAGATTCAGTTGCAAAGCGGGCTGACGGAAAGGCCGACCTTTGTGCCGGCCTACGGGGCTTTTCGCCAGGGGATCGTATTGACCATCCCCCTGCACCTTCGGTTATTGGCGCCGGGTGTGGATGGCTCGCGGTTGCATGACTGTTTGACTCAGCACTACCGCGATACGAATCACGTCCAGGTGCTGTCGATGCAGGCCGCCAAGGAGCTGACCTACCTTGACCCTCAAGCGCTGAACGGCACGGACGATGTGCGCCTGATCGTGTGTGAAAACCACGAGACGGGCCAGGTCCTGCTGGCGGCGGTGTTCGACAACCTCGGCAAGGGCGCTGCGGGTGCCGCCGTGCAAAACCTGGATTTGATGATCAGGGCAAAACAATAGCCGGCGCCGATTGTTCCAGGGTCCAGCTGGCGTAATCCGTCACGACTGTGCAACAAGCTCGACGTAGCTGGACTCCCCGCCGCCCTCCGCGCCTGACAGCCAACCCCACACGAAGGCCAGAGTGGTATGCCCGGCGTCATCAACGCCTACGGTACCCCGAGACCAGCCGGCAAGAATCTCGCCCTCGCTGGTCAGGCACTGATACAGCAACTCGATGGTATCGGGGCCTGTGGCGCGCCCGACCTGATTGCCCATGCGAATCCGGCCGCCCTGGTAAGTGCCCCAGATGGCATTTCCATCGACGTGATATTCAAACACGGTGCCCGTACCGGACAGCCCGTGAGTATTGCCCGCTACGACAAAGCGGCGATTGTTCAGGCGTTCGCTGATTCGGGAAAAGGCGATTGGCATGTGAAGGCGCTTCCTTGGTCGACAGGGTCCGTTCTCTGGGTGGTCAACCTACCGCATATGGCTTTAACCGGTCATGCAAAACCTGCACAATTGCGGGCTTTTCCGCGACAGGACGTCCCTCATGCAACGCATCGTGATTCTCGGCAATGCCGGCAGCGGAAAATCCGCCCGCGCCCGGACATTCCCGCAGGCTGTATCGAGAAACTCGACCGGGAGTTCCTGACGTTCCTGAAGTACGTGTGGACGTTTGATCGCAGCTACCGGCCCAGTATCGAGGCGGTGCGCCTGGCAGCAGGTCCGTTGGTGCCCGTGGTGCACTTGCGCGGTGGCCAACAGATCGCCGAGTTTCTCGACGGTTTGCCCGCAGTATCTGAAGGCTGCCTTGAATAGATGGAGCAGGATATGAAAGAGCAAGGAGAAAAGCGCGTCGTGGTCATTGGCGCAGGCATCGTCGGCGCTTCCCTGGCGTATCACCTTGCCGTCAAAGGTGTGAGCGTGACCTTGGTCGAGGCTGCAGAAGTCGCCTCCGGCGTGACGGCCACTTCATTTGCCTGGATCACCACTTCACACCGAGGGCCGGACCCGATCGCCGCCTTGCGTGGTGAGGCCGTCAACGACTATCACCGTCTTGAAAATCAACTGCCGGGCCTGAACATTCGTTGGACAGGCGCCCTGTCTTACGGCGCGAACTCAAGGGCGTTGCAGCAACCTTCGGCGCACCGGTTGTCGCGCTCGCAGATTCTCGACCTTGAGCCCAACCTGAGAAACCCTCCCGAACATGCCCTGTATGTCGCCGAAGAAGGCGCCCTGGATGCGGTGCACGTCACCCATACGTTGGTCGCTGGCGCCCAGGCACTGGGCGCGAAGGTACACACGCAAACTCGGGTTCTCGGCTTCAAAACCGCGAATGGCCGGGTGACGGGCGTCGAAACCGACAAGGGCATCATCGATGCCGACGTTGTGGTAATGGCCGCCGGGACGGGCATCTCGACGCTGGCAGACATGCTTGGGACGCCCCTTCCCATACACGCATCGCCCTCCATTTTCATCCGCTACACCGCGCAATCCAACCTGGTGCAGACACTTATCTCCAGCCCGGAAATGGAAGTCAGGCAAGCGGCCGACGGTACGTTGCTGGCGGCAGAGGATTACCTGGGCGATGCTGTGGAAAACCAGCCGATGGCGATCGCGCTACGCACGGCCAACGCCATTCGGCACGAGTTCCATGGAGTTGGTTCGATTAAGCCGCAGTTGGCGTGTATCGGACTCAGGCCCATCCCCGCAGACAGCATCCCCATCATTGGTTATCTACCCAACGTCAAGAACGTGTATGTATGTGTGATGCACCCTGGGGTTGCGTTGGCCGCGATAGTGGGCCGTCTTGCCAGTGAAGAAATCACTGATGGCAAGACCTGCGCCGCTTTCGGGCCATGTCGTCCTGACAGGTTTTTTCAACTGTAGGGTCTTGTTGGCACCCGTTCCCGCGCGCTACCTGAAGATGCCCTATCTAGATCTCAAGTACCGATAAAGCGTCTGCCGACTGATCTCAAAATCACGTGCCAATTTAGATTTACTTTCTCCAGCACCGGCCCGGTCAATTAGATTTACAACCTGATTGTCAGACAGTTTCTTCTTGCGGCCCTTGTACATCCCCCGGACCTTTGCAGTTGCAATGCCTGCCGCTTGTTTTTCCCTCATCGCCGCGCGCTCGAATTCTGCAATCAGCTCCATCACCGCAATGATGGACTCCACAACTTCAAGGCAGTCATGCCGGAAAATCAGGTTTTCGTTCAAGCACTCCAGCGTGACCTGCTTTTCAATCAGCCGGCGAATGAGGGTGCACAGCTGCTCCGTACTGGAGGTGAGCGAGGCCATGCTGTCCACTACCACGGTATCTCCACACTGGAGGTAGCGAAGTAGCCTTTCCTGGCCCGCGGGATTCGCGGCATTGTCTGCCGGCTCATCGCAAAACACGGCATCAAATACATCATCGCTCGTTATTGTCTCTACAGCGCCCTCGGACGCTTGTAGAGAACGCCGGAGATATTTGATGCGATGCAATCTCATGGTGCCTCCTTGGCAATACTTGTACAGAGTCTTTTTATACTTGTACAAACTGTAACTAAATTATCAAATCCTTACACCGATACTTGTAACACTGAACCCACCCAAAATACACAGTTGCAAAGAGTTGAACTTGCCTTATCCTTTTGAAGCTTGGAATTCTAACAAGCTTTTCGCAAAAAAGTCGATTCCATATTTATTGGATGATGCATGTCACTCAAGCAGCGAATATGAATAATACTGTTTTATAGTTCAAACAATTGACTTGACCGGCTTGACGCGGCTGGTAATTTCCCCATGCAATCAGAGGATGAATGGATGAAGGTCTTGGAAAACGCCATCGAAATTGATCACCCAACTACCGATCAGGAAAAGATTGATAAGGTAACTCGGAGTATTACGGATCATGGAAACTACCTGCGAAAGCGTTATCCGATCCTGCAGCACCAGGATGCGCTGGGCGCGGGTGTCATGGCGTTCTCCCTGATAGGGATGGTCATTACGGGAGGGCTCTATATAAAGGGTTTTATCCCCGGATGGACGTGTATTTTGATCAATGCGCTGCTGACTTCGTTTATTCATGAAATCGAACACGACCTGGTTCATCGCCTCTATTTCAGAAAGCAGCCGCTGGCCCATAATGCCATGATGCTCTTCTGCTGGCTGGCACGGCCGGGAATGCCCAGCCCGTGGCTAAGGCGCAATCTGCACTTTCATCACCATAAGGCGTCCGGAACTGATTCGGATGTCGAGGCCTGGATCACCACGAGCGGCAGCCCTTGGGGAATACTGCGATTATTGAAACTGGTGGACGGATTTGTATTTGGTTTTCTAAATGCGGTTTTCGCCCCGGGATGGCGGCAAAAGGTAAAATTGTTAGGCAAGATTATTCGGCTCAATACACCATTCGGGCTTCTGTATTGGGGGTGCTGGTATGTGTTCCTCGGCTACCACCTGTATGTCTGGTCAGGGTCAATGATTGGGATGGAGGTTCATAGCTCTGCCACGACGCTGGAATTAATGGATATCGTTAATAGCGCAGTAGTTATTCTTATAGCGCCCAATATGATACGGCAGTTCTGCCTATTTTTTATAAGTTCAAACATGCACTATTACGGCGATGTTGCCCCGCGTAACGCATTACAACAAACCCAGGTGATGAACCCTTGGTGGCTGTGGCCGTTCCAGTTGTTCTGTTTCAACTTTGGCAGCACCCACAGCATCCATCACTTCGTGGTGAGAGACCCGTTTTATCTGCGCCAGATGACGGCACCTTATGCTCATAAAGTCATGGCCCAGGCCGGTGTCAGGTTCAATGACTTCGGCACCTACAAGCGAGCGAACCGCTTCTCCGTGGAGCACTCCCAAACTCGGTCTCGTGGGTGAATTCCCCGACAACCATTATCGGTGTTCGGCAAGTATCAAGGGCCACACTTTAAATACGAGGACGTTGAGGTATGAAAGCGCAAGGGATGTGTGCGAAGCAGTTTGAAGCGGTCAAGCAGGCCTTCGAGGACATGTTTGATGATCCGCAGGAACGTGGGGCCGGCCTATGCGTGCAGGTAGGCGCAGAGACCGTTGTCGACCTCTGGGCGGGCATGGCGGATCTGGCAGGCACGAAGCCCTGGACCCGCGATACGCTGGCCAATACCTTTTGCGTTATAAAACCCTACGTCGCGGTGGCCGTCCTGATGTTGGTCGAGGACGGCAAGTTGGAGCTGGATGCGCCCGTGGCCCTTTACTGGCCTGAATTCGCCCAGGGCGGGAAAGCACGGGTCACCTTGCGCCAGGTGATGAACCACACCGCAGGCCTGCCGGCGCTGCGAGCACCCGACCATAACCCCATGATGTATGACTGGGAACATATGCTGCGGGTGCTGGAGGCCGAGCCGCTTTGGTGGGAAGCGGGAACAGACCTGGGGTACGGCACCACCACGTTTGGCTGGATTCTCGGTGAATTGATTCGTCGGGTGGACGGACGCGATCCCTGTGTGTTTATCCACGAAGAGATTCTGGATCCCCATGAGTTGGACGTGCACCTTGGCGTGGACGAAGAACACTTTCATCGTATCGCGCGTTTCGACAGTGCCACCGGACGGGTCGGTGATCCTTACTCGCAGGCATTGCAAACCGTGGTGAAAAACGAGCCGTCGCATATCGCGACACTCGCCTTCACCAACCCCGGAATGGTGCCCAGACGAACCAGTGACTCGCGCTGGTGGGCCTACCGGCAACCCGCCGTATGTGGACACGGTTCAGCTCACGGCTTGGCCGGTTTCTACAGTGCATTGATGGCGGGAAACTTTATCGGTCCCGAACTGCTTCGTGAGTTCACTCGAGAGCACAGTCATGGTATGGATCGGGTATGGATGCGCCCCATGCGTTATGGATTAGGCTGCATGCTGGAGCAGCAACGAGACCCGACGGCTTCCCATGCGATGGGCCCAAACACCTTTGGCCATATCGGGCTTGGCGGCCCGATTAGTTTCGCCGATCCCGAAAGGCAAGTGAGCTTTGGCTTTGTCACCACCACTTCGGGCAGCCATTCGATGATTGATCCCCGTCCCGGCCGGCTTTCATCGCTTGTCTATGCGGCGCTTTGATAGGAAAGGGGCGGATCTATTCACCTGAGGCTTTCAACGAACTGATCGACGCCGACTACGCGGCGCGACTACGGAGCGCGGTCTTTCCGGCAAATGAGCGCGGGTGCCTAGAACTTTATGTGGCTCTACACGACCAAGACCCTCGGGCAGTGCATCTTTTTTTGCGGCGTACTACTCCCACCATGGAACTTATCAAAAGAATGATGTCAATTTGATAGCTCTTCACAAGAGCGAGATATTTTGGATCAGTCAGCGTCAGGCCATTTCCTGACAAAACAGGGAGAGAGTGATGAGAGTCATCATTGCAATGTTATTGATGTTGAGTGGCTACGCATATGCCGATTGCAACAACATCAGTGACAACGATCAACGCGCCTACTGCAAAGCCAAAGTCGACGGCCAAAGCTGCGCCAATATCAGCGACAACGACCTCCGGGCAAGTTGCAAGGCGGAAATGGATGGTCAAAGTTGCAGCAACATCAGTGACAACGATCAACGTGCCTACTGCAAAGCCAAAGTCGATGGCCAAAGCTGCGCCAATATCAGCGACAACAACCTTCGGGCAAGTTGCAAGGCGGAAATCGAAGGTCAAAGTTGCAACAATATCAGTGACAACGATCAACGCGCCTACTGCAAGGCCAAAGTCGATGGCCAAAGCTGTGCCAATATCAGCGACAGTAACTTGCGTGCCGAGTGTGATGCCATGAAGCGTTGATCCACAAATTCCGCGGTGCCAGTAGCTCATCTCCGACGCTGGCACCACGATCGGATCTACCTAAACACCCAGGCAACATGATTTATTTATAAATAAATTCATACGCCTCGATATAAGAACCTATCTTGTTTGAATGAGCAGTCACCCATACTGCATTCATGCCTGTCTTTCTTTGATCGTTGAATTCCGACTGAGTGGTACAAAGCGCAACCCAGCGCTCAGTCTTTAAATCCTTAATCCGCAGACCCGCCTCACAACGACTGAACTTTCCAACGTAGGGCCCCGGAGTATCCAGCTCGTAAGGTGACGCATACTGAACAATGTCGCCGGGCAACAGGTACGTAACGACGTCATAACTGTGTAAGGACAAAATCAGACCCAGGCAAAAACCACCAAAAAAAGATTCTCCAACACGGTTCGGGTTTCTTATAGCCGGACGATAGTAGATTGCCCTTGCGGCAAAAAAGAGTCCAACCAGACAGCCAATGACTATATAGGTCGTCCACTCGGGAATCGATGGCATTAAAACCGTTCGCATTCCAATACGAGCGGCCCAGAGCATATAAGCAATCCATGCTCCAAATACCAGACACACCACCAACAACAAGGTTCTTTTCTTTGATTTGTTTTCAAATGAAGGATATTCCATTCCCTGCCTACTCTATTTTTAATTCCCGGTAAAAGCGCTTCGTGCTTCACGCTACTTCCTTTACCCAATTGGCATGCCGGGCATATTAACGAATGAGCGTCACGGGTAACGATCTATTTATCCGCGACTCACAGACATGGGCAGAGCGCCATCGGTTCTACCCATTAGCGCAAATTGTTCAACCGCCTCACATCCCTTATCCTCGTGGCCTTACCTGCCAACGCCCGCCGGAGCCCTCATGGACCTCGCCACCCTCACCCTCTTCCTCCCGGCCTGCTTCGCCCTGAACATGGCGCCCGGCCCGAACAACCTGCTGTCCGTAAGCAACTCCACCCGCTACGGCTATCGTACTTCGTGCCTGGCGGGCGTCGGGCGTTTGCTGGCCTTCGCCGGAATGATCGCCCTCGCGTCCGCCGGGCTGGCGGTGGTGTTGCAAACCTCGGAGTTGTTGTTCTACGGGATCAAGATCCTGGGGGCGGCGTATCTGTTTTATCTGGCGTATCAACTGTGGCGGGCCAATCCGCAGGCGGAGGCTGAGTCGACAGCGCCCAAGGCAGGTTTGTGGGCATTGGCAAGACAGGAGTTCCTGGTGGCCGCCGGCAATCCCAAGGCAATCCTGATTTTTACCGCCTTCCTGCCGCAATTCGTCGACCCGGCACAGCCGATCACGCCGCAATTCGCCCTGCTGGGTGTGATGTTCCTGGCCCTGGAATGGATCGCCATCAGCGCCTACGCCTATATGGGTTTGCATATGCGCCGCTGGTTCGCGCAGCCTCGGGGCAAGCGGATTTTCAACCGCTGCTGTGCCGGGTTGTTGTCGGCCGCCGCGACGGTATTGCTGATGGCGCGCAAGGCCTGAGCACTGCGAAAAACTGGCCAAAACGCTTACAATCGCCGTCTCACCGCAACTCAGGCAGGCCAGTTCGCCCATGGCGCTCGACCCCATCACCATACTGGTCCTCACCATCGCCCTGGCAGGCGCCGCCGCGCTGTACCTGGCCGTCGAGTGGCGCAATGTTCGCGAACCATCGCTGCTGTACTGGACCGCCGGTTTCGCCATCATCAGCGTGGGCAGCACTCTGGCGCTGCTGCGGGCCAGCGGCCTGGTATTGATCGGCATCTGGTTCGCCAACGGGCTGCTGATCACCGCTCATTGGCTGTTCCTGCTGGGTGTTGCGCGTTTTACTCAGGTGCGCCTGTCTCGCGGCTGGTACCTGATCTTCGTGGCCTGGTTTGCCATGCTCCTACTACCGGAAGGACAGTCGTGGTCCAAGGCCATGCTGCTGGCCAACTCGCTGCTGGTTGCCCTGCCGACCCTGCGGGCCAGTTTCCTGTTGCGCCCCCATGGCCGCTCACTCAGCGTGGGGGCGGTGCAGCTGCGTTATGTGCTGCTGGCCCACGGGCTGTTTTATCTGGCCAAGTCGCTGGTGGCGATCGTGCCGGGTACGCTGATCGACCTGACGGCGTTTCGTGGCGAGATCATTCAGGTGTCGCTGGTGGAAGGCGCCATGGCGATCATGCTGATTGCATTGTCGATGACCGGCACCGAGCGCTACCGCCGTGAGGAACAGATTGCACGATTGGCCGCCCGCGATCCGTTGACGGCGTTGTACAACCGCCGCGCCCTTGAAGTGCGAGCACCAAGCCTGCTGAGCAAAGTCTCGCAGGCCCGGCCAGGTGCCCTGCTGTTGATCGACATCGACAATTTCAAGCTGATCAACGACCTGTACGGCCATACCGCGGGCGACCGGCTGCTGGTGGCCTTGAGCGAGATGATTCGCGCGCAGTTGCCCGATGATTCGCTGGCGGCGCGGTTGGGCGGTGATGAATTCGTGATCCTGCTGAACGACACCTCGAACGCGCGCATTGTCGAACTGGGCAGTGCCCTGCGCGAACAGTTTCATCACGCCGCCTCACAGGCGTTCGCCACGCCCGAGGCGGTGACATTGAGCATCGGCGCCAGCCTGTTCGACGCGCCGCCCGCGAGCCTTGCCGCCTTGATCGAGCAAGGCGACGCAGCGCTTTATGAATCCAAGCGTGGCGGACGCAACCGTATTCGCCTGGTTGACCGAACGGCAGTGAGCGCCGATTGACTCAATCGGTGCGTCAACCTTTAAGCGCCGCTTCAATCCCCGCGACATCGATCTTGGTCATGCCCATCATCGCGTCAAACGCCCGCTTGGCCGCTGCAGGGTCGGGATGGGTGATCGCCGCGCTCAGCACCCTCGGGGTAATCTGCCACCGCACGCCCCATTTATCCTGACACCAGCCGCAGACATTTTCCTGGCCGCCATGGCTGACAATTGCGTGCCACAAGCGGTCGGTTTCCGCCTGATCGTCGGTGGCCACCTGAAACGAGAACGCCTCGTTGTGCTGCACGCCAGAGCCGCCGTTCAGCCCCAGGCAAGGAATGCCCATGACCGTGAACTCCACGGTCAGGACATCGCCCTGTTTGCCGGCGGGATAATCACCGGGCGCATGATGGACTGCGGTCACTGCGCTGTCCGGGAAGATCTTGGCGTAGAAGTTGGCAGCGTCCAATGCGCTGCCGTCGTACCAAAGGCACACCGTGTTTTTGCTGAGCATGAGTGTTCTCCAGCGTGGAGGTTCGGACTTGCAGTGTAGTACCGCTACCGACAAGAATGCGTTCGCGTCCTGACACGCTCCCCGCGTTACCCCCAACGGTGCGTTTCGTACGCCACTGGTTGAAACGCGACTGATCGCTGTGAGTTGACACACCCTGTAGTAATCCATAAAGATGGGCGCATTCTTCAGGGTGTGTCCTCAATGTCTGCAACGACCTTCAACTTTTCCGTCATTGGCTTGATTGCCAAGGCGCAAGGTTGCGTTGCGCACGCCCTCAAATCGAAGAAACAGTCGCTCATGTGACCGGGGCGCGCTGTCCCGTCAGATGAGCTGACAGGACATTGAGCGCGAAGGCCCCCTCCTCTTGCTTACTTACCTCTGCCCTTCTGACGGTGACGAAATCGGTCAACCATCAGGAGAAAGCGCATGTCATCGTTTCAAGGTATCTGGGTTCCCGTCGTTACACCGTTTCATAACGGCACCATCGACTTCATCGGCTTGCGCCGCCTGGTCTGCCATCTGCTGGAAAAAGGCGTGGCCGGGATCATGGTCTGCACCACCACCGGCGAAGCCGCGGCACTGAGCCGCCATGAGCAGTTGGCGATGCTGGATGCCGTACTGGAACTCGTACCGCCGCAGCAGGTGGTGATGGGCCTGGCGGGGTATAACCAGATTGAGCTGTTGCAGTTCCAGGCCGAAATCCTGAAACGCCCGGTGGCCGGTTTGCTGGTACCACCGCCGAGCTACATCCGCCCGTCCCAGGCGGGCCTTGAGGCCTTCTTCCGCACCGTGGCAGATGCCTCCAGTGCACCGATCATTCTGTATGACATCCCCTATCGCACCGGTATTGCCTTCGAACAGGCGACGCTGCTGAACATCGTTGCCCATGAGCGGATCGTGGCGATCAAGGATTGCGGCGGCAACCTGGCCAACACCCTCGCGTTGTTGGCCAGTGGGAAGGTTGATGTGTTGTGTGGTGAGGATGTGCAGATATTCAACGCTCTGTGCCTGGGCGCGACCGGTGCGATTGCCGCGTCGGCGCATGTGCGGACCGAAGATTTTGTGACGCTGCATCGGCAGGTTCGCGATCACCAGTTGCTGGCGGCTCGTGAGACGTTTTTCGGCTTGCTGCCGTTGATTCACACAATGTTCGTGGAGCCCAACCCCGCGCCGGTGAAGGCGGCACTGGCGATGGAAGGGTTGATCGGCAGTGAGTTGCGGGCGCCGATGTTGGGGGCGAGTGAGACGCTGGAAAGCCGGTTGCAACACGTATTAGCCGCGCGGGAATAACCTGTGGCGAGGGAGCTTGCTCCCGCTGGGCTGCGCAGCAGCCCCCATTCAGGCACCGCGTTTTCGGCAGGTAAAATGAGGTGACCGGTTTTGGGGGCGCTTCGCACCCCAGCGGGAGCAAGCTCCCTCACCACAGGGGACGGGCTGCTTATCCTCTCGCCACCGCCAACCGATGCAACGTGATCTTGCGCACCTCCTGCTTGCTCACCTCAATGTGAGTCTTGAGCAGTTGCTGCGCCTGATCGCTTTGCCGTTGCAAGATCGCATCGAGGATGCTTCCGTGCTCCTCATAGGTCGCCGCAATACGCGATTGCTGAGTGAAATCCAGCCGCCGAATGATGCGGATTTTCTCGGTAATCTCGTAATGCATGCGCGCCATTTCAGCGTTGCCCGTGGCCTGCACCAGCCCGCAGTGGAACGCCTCATCCAGCGCCGAGACGATCTGGGCGTCATCCAGCCGCGCACTTTCGTCCACCCGCCAAATCGCCCCAAGCCCTTCAAGCCCCTGCTGCGCCATGCCACACAAGCGATTGACGGCGGCCAACTCCAGCACGATCCGAACGTCGTAAAGCTCTTCGAAATAGTTGAAGTCGAACGGCCGCACCTGCCAGCCGCTCCTGAAGAACACCTCCAGGTACCCTTCCCGCTCCAGACGATACAGCGCCTGGCGCACCGGCGTGCGGCTGGCCTGCATGCGCTCGGCCACGTCACCTTCACTGAAGCGATCACCCGGCAACAAACGAAAGTCGAAGATGTCGTCCTTCAACTGCTGGTAGACCCGTTCCGCCAGGCTATCCGGCCGTTCGCTGGGCTTTCTCGTGGTTGAGAGCTGCATGGCTATTTCCTGCTCGCCATGTAGGCGCGCCAGCCACCGAATTCGGTGATATCGGTGGCGCCTGCCAGGGCCCAGGGCTCGCAGATAAACCCTTTCACACTGCGCCCGTCCGACAGGGTCAGGTTGCCGATGCCCAGCGGCGCCGGAATCTCCGCGACAAACTCGCCAAAGCGGGCGATCGGCATGTCCCACAGTTCGACGATGATCGAGCGGCCCGAATCGTCCTTGACCAGCCCAGGCTTGGGCGGAACGGTGCCTGGCAACGCATGCAAGCGATAGTGGCTCGCCGTCAGGGTTTGCTCCACCAGCACGGCGTTGCGGCTGGTCAGTTGGAAATTCAGCGGCATCCCGGTGAGGTGCGCGCCCACCACCGCCACCCGCACGCTGCCCGGAGCCTGCCGTGCAGGGGCCGGTTGTGGCAGGTGGCGTTCGGTAGCTCCCAGCGGCAGATCGAGGCCGGCCTGCCAACGCTTGCCCAGATGCGCCAGGGCTGCGTCGTGCCAGGCAGGCGCAATCAGGGTGATACCGCATGGCAGGCCATCGCTGCGCAGCCCGGCGGGCACGGCCAGTGCCGAGAGATCGGCCAGGTTGGTGAAGTTGGTGTAGAAACCAAACTGCGAGTTGTAGAGCACCGGCTCCACGGCCATTTCCGCTAGGGTACGAATCGTCGGCGAGGTCGGCACCAGCAAGGCGTCGAAACCGGCCAGGGTGTCGTTGATGCGGCGGCTCAGTTCGGCGCGCAGGTATTCGGCTTTATAGGCATCGCAGGCGCTGTACTTGAGGCCGTTTTCAACGATGCCACGCACCACCGGGTTGATCGCTTCGGCGTTGCTGGCGAGTATGCCTTCCAGTGCCACCGTGCGCTCCGCCACCCAGGAGCCGTAATAGAGCTGCTCGGCGAGTTGCTGGAACGGGCTGAAATCCACCGCCGTGATCTCGGCACCGAGTGCCTGAAACCTGAGCAGCGCCTGTTCGAACACGGCCTGGTTCTGTGCGTCGCCAAAAAACTCCAGGCTGGCCGGCACCGCCAGTTTGATCGTGGCCCCCACCGCTACCGGCGCGGTGTTGGGATTGATGCGTGAATAGGCGTCGCTGGCGTCGTAAGCCGCAGCGAGGCCCGCAACCGTCTCAGCATCTTCAACGGTCAGCGCAAACACCGAAATACAGTCCACGGTGCGACAGGCCGGTACCAATCCGGTGTTGGACAGTCGGCCCTTGGTCGGCTTCAGCCCGACGATATTGTTGAAGCCCGCCGGTACCCGCCCGGAGCCAGCGGTGTCGGTGCCCAGGGAAAACGCTACCAGGCCTCGCGCAACCACCGACGCCGAACCGGAGCTGGAGCCGCCGCTGACGTAATCCGGATTGAAACTGTTGCCCACTGCACCGTAGGGCGAGCGTGTACCGACCAGACCGGTGGCGAACTGATCCAGGTTGGTCTTGCCCATCAGGATCGCACCGGCCGCCCGCAACCGGGCCACCACCGAGGCATCCGCCGCAGCGGGATAGGCAAACTCAGGACACGCCGCCGTGGTCTCCCAACCCGCCGCATCGATGTTGTCCTTGATGGCAAACGGCACGCCATACAACGGCAGCTTGTCGATCTCGCCGTCGACCGCCGCAAGCCGCTCGGCCAGCTGCGCCAACTGGTCCCGCAGTTGCTGTGGCTGCACCCGGCTGATCCAGGCGTTGTCCTCGGCGGGAAACGTACCCGCCAGGGTCAACAGGATGTCGGGGGTCAGCGCCTGGCTGCGGTAAGCGGCCTGCCATTCGCCAAGGGTCCAGCCAAGTTGTTCGTTGCGCATTGAGGATTCCATCTTGTATCCAAGTTTGGATTTCTTTTAGCAATCGCTGGGCCAATCAGCTGCAAGCCAATGAATACGTGGCGCTGGCAGAAAACCGGCGGATTGGCCGCCCTCAACCGTGCTCCGTGATGAAGCAGCAATGCG
Organism: Pseudomonas sp. PAMC 26793; assembly: GCF_000313235.1. NCBI lineage: Bacteria > Pseudomonadati > Pseudomonadota > Gammaproteobacteria > Pseudomonadales > Pseudomonadaceae > Pseudomonas > Pseudomonas sp. PAMC 26793. Next base: position 60,530 of record NZ_AMXG01000012.1, on the reverse strand, counting down.
CCAAAAAAAGACATTCAGGCGGCCGCCCGGTTGCGAGCGGGTCGATACCGGCCTATGTTCGAAACCATGCTGTAAACGCTGCTGTCCATCCCATACGCCCTTTCCGTAGCAGGTGACGACATGCCCACCGCTTCCCGCCCCGCTGTGCTCGAACTGATCGGCAACACGCCGCTGGTGCGGGTCAGCCGCTTCGATACCGGCCCGTGCACGCTGTTCCTCAAGCTTGAATCCCAGAACCCCGGCGGCTCCATCAAGGACCGCATCGGCCTGGCCATGATCGACGCCGCCGAACGCGACGGCCGCCTGCGCCCCGGTGGCACCATTATCGAAGCCACCGCCGGCAATACCGGCCTTGGCCTGGCCCTGGTGGGCCGCGCCAAAGGTTACCGGGTGGTACTGGTGGTGCCGGACAAGATGTCCACCGAAAAGGTCTTGCACCTGAAAGCCATGGGCGCCGAGGTGCACATCACCCGCTCCGACGTCGGCAAAGGCCACCCCGAGTATTACCAGGACGTGGCGGCACGGCTGGCCAAGGACATTCCCGATTCGTTCTTCGCCGACCAGTTCAACAACCCGGCCAATCCCCTGGCCCACGAGACCAGCACTGCGCCGGAAATCTGGGCCCAGACCCAGCATGACCTCGACGCCATTGTGGTCGGCGTCGGCTCGGCCGGCACCCTCACCGGCCTGACCCGTTTCTTCAAGCGCGTACAACCCGACCTGGCCATGGTGCTGGCCGACCCGGTGGGCTCGGTGATGGCGGAATACAGCCGCAGCGGCACCATGACCGAGCCCGGCTCCTGGGCCGTGGAAGGCATCGGCGAAGACTTCATCCCCTCCATCGCCGACCTCTCCAGCGTGCGCCATGCCTATTCCATCAGCGACGAAGAAAGCTTCGATCACGCCCGCCAACTGCTGCGGGCCGAAGGCATTCTCGGCGGCTCTTCCACCGGTACCCTGCTTGCCGCCGCCCTGCGTTATTGCCGCGAGCAAACCGAGCCCAAGCGCGTGGTCACCTTCGTCTGCGATACCGGCACGCGCTACCTGTCGAAGGTCTACAACGACCAATGGATGAAAGATGCCGGCCTGCTCCAATACAAGCACTACGGCGACCTGCGGGACCTGATCGCTCGCCGTTTCGAGGACGGCAGGGTGATCAGCGTCGGCCCCGACGACAGCCTGCTCACCGCCTTCCAGCGCATGCGCCTGGCGGACGTGTCGCAATTACCGGTGCTGGTGGACGGCCAAAAACTGGTGGGGGTGCTCGACGAGTCGGACGTATTGCTCGGCCTGCATCAGAACGCCGCGCATTTTTCCATGACCGTGGCCAGCGCCATGACCAATGCTCTTCACACCCTTGCGCCCAGCGCCAGCCTTGCGCAATTGCAGGCCGAACTGGATCGCGGACTGGTGGCAATCATTGCTGACGCCTCGGGCTTTTACGGCCTGATCACCCGCGTCGACCTGCTCAATCACTTACGGAGATCCCTTGCATGACCCAGCACGATAAAAGCGCTTTCGCCACCCGCGTGATTCATGCCGGGCAATCCCCGGACCCGACCACCGGGGCGCTGATGCCGCCGATCTACGCCAACTCCACCTACCTGCAGGAAAGCCCCGGCGTTCACAAAGGCTTCGACTACGGGCGCTCCCATAACCCGACGCGCTTCGCCCTGGAACGCTGCGTGGCCGACCTGGAAGGCGGCACCCAGGCCTTCGCGTTCGCCTCCGGGCTGGCGGCGATTTCCACCGTGCTGGAACTGCTCGACGCCGGTTCCCACGTGGTCTCCGGCAATGACTTGTACGGCGGCACCTTCCGCCTGTTCGACAAAGTGCGCCAACGCAGCGCCGGCCATCGCTTCAGCTTCGTCGACCTGACCGACCTGTCGGCCTTCGAAGCCGCGTTGCAGGACGACACGCGGATGGTCTGGGTCGAAACCCCGAGCAACCCGCTGCTGAGCCTGACCGACCTCAGCGCCATCTCCCGCATCTGCAAGGCCCGGGGCATCCTCTGCGTGGCCGACAACACCTTCGCCAGCCCATGGATCCAGCGCCCGCTGGAACTGGGTTTCGACATCGTGGTGCACTCCACCACCAAGTACCTCAACGGCCATTCCGATGTGATCGGCGGCATTGCGGTGGTGGGCCAGAATCCTGAGCTGGCCGAGCGCGTGGGCTTCCTGCAGAACTCCGTGGGTGCGATTGCCGGGCCGTTTGACGCGTTCCTGACCCTGCGTGGGGTGAAAACATTGGCGCTGCGCATGGAACGCCATTGCAGCAATGCGCTGGAGCTGGCGACGTGGCTGGAGCAACAGCCGCAGGTAGCGCGGGTTTACTACCCGGGTTTGGCGTCCCATCCGCAGCATGAGCTGGCACGCCGGCAGATGCGCGGGTTTGGCGGGATGATCTCGGTGGACCTGAAAAGCGACCTGGCGGGTGCGACACGCTTCCTGGAAAACGTGAAGATCTTTGCGTTGGCTGAAAGCCTGGGGGGCGTTGAAAGTTTGATCGAGCACCCGGCGATCATGACCCATGCGAGCATTCCGGCAGCGACCCGGGCGCAGCTGGGGATTGGTGACGGGTTGGTGCGGTTATCGGTGGGGGTTGAGGATGTGGAGGATTTGCGGGCAGATCTGGCGCACGCATTATCAACAATCTAAATAACAACGCAGCACACTGTGGCGAGGGAGCTTGCTCCCGCTGGGCTGCGCAGCGGCCCCAAAATCCTGGGAGCGCTGCGCACTCCAGCGGGAGCAAGCTCCCTCGCCACAACAGCCCCCACGATCACCGCTGCTGATAGCGCTACATTCAGCACCGGCTCAAACCCCCTCCAGTTAACAAAACATAACGTAGCGCCGATTGTCAGACGATTCCAAAGCCCGCTAGGATGGCCCAGCTTGCCCAAGGCGCTCTAGATTGCAGGTTTCAGGGCTCCCCACGGCAAGACGACCTAACAATAATAAATGGGAGAAAGGTCTATGAGTGAGCCTGTCATGGGTGTGGTGTTTTTCCGCCCGAAGGCCACGCGCAGGGTCGCATTGCTGGCCACAGCGCTCTCGTTGCTGGGGGTTGTCGCGTTGTCGACACCGGCCCACGCCGCCACTGAAACCACCGCCGCAGCGGTGTTTGCCATTGATTCCCCCAAGGCTGCCAAAAGCCTGATGATCGACGTGGTGCACGCAGGCAAACGCCTGGTCGCGGTCGGTGATCGCGGGCACATCCTCTATTCCGACGACCAGGGCGCCACCTGGACTCAAGCCAAAGTCCCCACCCGGCAACTGCTGACCGCCGTATTTTTCGCCGACGAGCAACACGGCTGGGCGGTGGGCCATGACGCACAGATCCTCGCCACCACCGATGGCGGCGTGACCTGGACTCAACAATTCCAGGACCTCAAGCGCGAAGCGCCGCTGCTCGACGTCTGGTTCAAAGACGCCAGCAACGGCTTTGCCGTGGGTGCCTACGGTGCGCTGACCGAAACCACCGACGGCGGCAAGACCTGGGATGACGTCAGCGACCGCCTCGACAACGAAGACCAATTCCACCTCAACGCCATCGCCCAGGTGAAAGACGCCGGGCTGTTTATCGTCGGTGAGCAGGGCAGCATGTTCCGCTCCCATGACGAAGGGCAAACCTGGGAAAAACTCGAAGGCCCCTATGAGGGCTCACTGTTCGGCGTGATCGGCACCGCCCAGGCGCAGACCCTGTTGGCGTATGGCCTGCGCGGCAACCTGTTTCGCTCCACGGATTTTGGCAGCACCTGGGAGCCGGTGGAGTTGAACGCTACCCGTGGCGCGCTGGAGTTCGGCTTGTCCGGGGCAACCCTGCTGGATGACGGCTCCATCGTGGTGGTGGGCAACGGCGGCAGCGTGGTAGTCAGCCACGATGACGGCCTGACCTTCAGCGTATTCAATCGTCCGGACCGCATTTCGCTGTCGGCGGTCACGGCGGCGGGCAACGGCAACTTGATTCTGGCGGGGCAGGGCGGCGTTCGCGTGGCCAGTCCAACCGGCGCCGAGCCGACAAAACAATAAGAAGGCGGGGACACCATGAGCAGTCATCACAACGACAAGGCCACGTTTCTCGAGCGCCTGATTTTCAATAACCGCCCGGCAGTGATCACGATCTGCCTGCTGGTAAGTATTTTCCTGTTCTGGCAGGCGACGTTGATTCGCCCGTCCACCAGCTTCGAAAAAATGATCCCCCTCAAGCACCCCTTCATCGAGAAGATGATGGAGCACCGCAACGACCTGGCGAACCTGGGCAACACGGTGCGCATCTCGGTTGAGGCCAAGGACGGTGACATCTTCACGAAGGAGTACATGGAGACCCTGCGCCAGATCAACGACGAGGTGTTCTACATCTCCGGCGTCGACCGCTCCGGGCTCAAGTCCCTGTGGAGCCCCAGCGTGCGCTGGACCGAAGTCACCGAGGAAGGTTTTGCCGGCGGTGAAGTGATCCCGCAGAGCTACAACGGCTCACCGGAAAGCCTCGATCAACTGCGCAACAACGTGCTCAAGTCCGGGCAGGTCGGGCGGCTGGTGGCCAACGATTTCAAGTCGAGCATCGTCGACATTCCGCTGCTGGAGTCCTACCCGGACCCCCAAGACCAGGGCAAGTTGCTGGCCCTGGACTATCGCAAGTTCTCCCATGAACTCGAAGACAAGATCCGCGACAAGTTCGAAGCCCAGAACCCCAACGTCAAGATCCACATCGTCGGGTTTGCCAAGAAGGTCGGCGACCTGATCGACGGCCTGGTGATGGTGGTGATGTTCTTCGGTGTCGCCTTCGTCATCACCCTGGTACTGCTGCTGTGGTTCACCCACTGCCTGCGCAGTACCGTCGCGGTGTTGAGCACCACGCTGGTGGCGGTTATCTGGCAGCTTGGATTGATGCATGCCCTGGGTTTCGGGCTCGATCCCTACTCGATGCTGGTGCCGTTCCTGATCTTCGCCATCGGTATTTCCCACGGCGTGCAGAAGATCAACGGCATCGCCCTGCAATCCAGTGACGCCGACAACGCCCTGACCGCCGCCCGGCGCACCTTCCGCCAGTTGTTCCTGCCGGGAATGATCGCGATCCTTGCCGACGCCGTCGGCTTTATCACCCTGCTGATCATCGACATCGGCGTGATCCGCGAACTGGCCATTGGCGCCTCGGTGGGTGTGGCGGTGATCGTGTTCACCAACCTGATCCTGCTGCCGGTGGCGATCTCCTACGTCGGCATCAGCAAACGTGCCATCGAGCGCAGCAAGAAAGATGCACACCGCGAACACCCGTTCTGGCGCCTGCTGTCGAAATTCGCCAGCCCCAAAGTCGCGCCGGTATCGATTGCGTTGGCATTGGTCGCCTTCGGTGGCGGCCTCTGGTACAGCCAGAACCTGAAGATCGGCGACCTCGACCAGGGTGCACCGGAGCTGCGCCCGGACTCGCGCTACAACAAGGACAACAACTTCATCATCAACAACTACTCCACCAGCTCCGACGTGCTGGTGGTGATGGTCAAGACGCCGCCGGAAGGCTGCTCGCGTTATGAAGCCATGGCGCCCATCGACCAGTTGATGTGGAAGATGCAGAACACCGAGGGCGTGCAGTCGGCCATCTCGCTGGTGACCGTGTCCAAGCAGATGATCAAGGGCATGAACGAGGGCAACCTGAAATGGGAAACCCTGTCCCGTAACCCTGACGTGCTGAACAACTCCATCGCCCGTGCCGATGGCCTGTACAACAACAATTGCTCCCTGGCGCCGGTGCTGGTGTTCCTCAACGACCACAAGGCCGAAACCCTCGACCGCGCGGTGCATGCGGTGCAGGAATTCGCCAAGGAGAACAACAAGGACGGCCTGGAATTCATCCTCGCCGCCGGTAACGCCGGGATCGAAGCCGCCACCAACGAGGTGATCAAGGAGTCCGAGCTGACCATCCTGATTCTGGTGTACCTGTGCGTGGCCACCATGTGCATGATCACCTTCCGCTCCTGGGCGGCGACCCTGTGCATCGTGCTGCCGCTGGTGCTGACCTCAGTGCTGGGCAACGCGCTGATGGCGTTCATGGGCATCGGCGTCAAGGTCGCGACCTTGCCGGTGGTGGCCCTGGGCGTGGGGATTGGCGTGGACTACGGCATCTACATCTACAGCCGCCTGGAGAGTTTCCTGCGGGCCGGTTTGCCGTTGCAGGAAGCCTATTACCAGACGCTGAAATCCACCGGTAAAGCCGTGCTGTTCACCGGCCTGTGCCTGGCCATCGGCGTGGCCACGTGGATTTTCTCGGCGATCAAGTTCCAGGCCGACATGGGCCTGATGCTGACCTTCATGCTGTTGTGGAACATGTTTGGCGCGCTGTGGCTGCTGCCGGCGCTGGCACGCTTCCTGATCAAGCCCGAGAAGCTGGCGGGGCAGAAGGGCAATTCGTTGTTTGCTCACTAAGCCTGCAGGCGTTACGGGGCGGGCAAGGAACCGCAGCCCTGGGGCTGCGGTTTTTACCTTCAGGGTGCCAGGGGCAGGAAATGCCTTTCGGCCAAGGCCTTGCCGATCAGCCCACGATGCACGTTGACGATGCTTTGGGGGTCATGGGCATTGCTCAGCAGCGACTGGTAGCTTTGCTTGCGTTGTGCCCGGGTCTTGAGATGGGCCGCGCTGTAGTTCTGCTTGGGGGTCGTGGCGCTGGGGTAGTGAAAGTGCGCGTACCACAGCGGAAAACCTCGCTTGTCGTTGATGGCGTACTCCTGGATAAAGTCCCGTTGTTCGCCGCGCATCTGCAGGCGTGCGCCAAGGCTGGCGATCTGCACCTGGTCTTCCTGCAGCAGGTATTCCAGGTTGCCGTGGGTGGGAGGCAACTGCAGGCTGGCGCGGATTCGCAGGTCCTTGCCCCGTGTGTTCAGCTGCAGGGCCGCAAAGCGCAGGCTCTCCAGCTGCGTACGTTCAGCGTCGGTACGTTTACCCTCGGCGTGCTCCAGTTCGTCGGCAACAGCGAGCAGGCGATTGGCCTCGTGCTGGAGCACTTCTTCCAGCTCCTGGGGATGTCGCGTGACAGTCAGGTAGCTGTTTGCCCGATTCAGGTGATCGTCGAGCCCCTTGAGCAGTTGATTGGCTTCAACCCGGATGTCGAACAGCGAGCGTTTTGGCAGCGGTGTGGCGGCGGCCGGTACGACCCGAATCTCGTCCCAGACGTCTTCATGCTGGGAGTAGCTGGAAAGCAGTTGGCCAGTGTCCTCGGTACGCACTTCTACCACGTCGACAGGCAGTGAGGTGCCGGCCGGCTTGAGTTCGCCGATCATCATGCCCTTGCGGGTCTTGATCACCTTTTTCACTGGCCGGCCCACTGTAACCATTGGGCGCTTCGGTGGACGCCTGCGGGGCTGCGGGTCGGGCTTGACCTCGATGGCCAGTTGGCGCGCCGCGTCCTGGTACAGCTCTTCCACCAGTTTGAGCAATTGGTTGAAGTAGGGTGTGAAAAGCTCATCGGCGTTGACAATGCCAATGCCTTTCAACGCATCCAATGCCTTTCCATAGTGCTCTACCAGACTGCCCAGGACTTCCAGGCGTTCGCCAGGCGGCAGGTCCAGGGCGTTGAGTTCACTGTGGGTGCGCACGTGCAATTGCAGGGTATCAAACACGCTGTCCAGCGCCTCGCTCGGACCTGGCTCGAACTCCTTGAGGCTTGGAAATTTCAGGCTGCGCAGTTGCAGGTTCTTTACCGCGAGGGCGCTGTATTCCGTTGTGGGGCGATTGGCCGTCAGCCGGGTATAGGTTTCAGCCCCGGCTTCGCCCATGTTGAACAGCGCATCCAGGTACTGGTCCTTGAGCTCAAGCCAGCGGATTTGCCGTGCGTTGATCTCGATAAGCTGTTCGATGAAGCGCAGATACTCTCGCTGGTGGGCGATGACCGCGAGGGTCAGGCGAGGGCCCTGGACGGTGAAGGCCACGTTGGCACTGTAGAGCTCAGCGCGGTCGTCACCAGCGAATACCACGCTTTTGCGGGCATTGTTGATTGTGTTCTCCATCAGCCGGACCACGGTCTGGGGCGACAGCGCAATCATCAGTTGCTCACGCTCCTGGCGGGTGGCGAGAATTTTTTCATACTCGGCCACTTGCTGTTGCAACGCGGTGCCGAAGCGTCGGCGGCGGCTGATGCGTTCCTGGGCGGTTTCATTCGGATCGTTCTGGGCCTGAATCCACAGGTTTTCCGCCAGGTCGACACGCCGCTGTTCCGTCGCCTGCTGCCCCAGGTAGCGGTTGTATTCTGCCTGCAGCTCCTGCTTTCTCTGGGTCTTGCGTTGGCGCTCGGCGGCGAGTTTCTTGCCCAGCATGCCCCCGCGCAGGCGCAGCCTGAGATCCAGTACCCAACGCTCATGGTCGAGCCGCAGGTAGGGGCCGTGATTGCGGATATCGGCCGGGTCGACAATGACTCGGCCATCCGGCTCGTGGCTCACCTTGAACAGGTCCCCGTCAATCAACGCGTGGAGGGTTCCCTCGATAAGGTACAGGCCCTTGTCGGGGCCGCTGGCAATGGGCGCAGGCAGAGTGGCGGGCGGTGTCACCTTGAGACGCGTCAGGCGCTCACGCTGAATGGACGTCAACTGATTGCGTGGGTTGGCAAAGCTGAAATCCAGTGGGGCATGGCTTGCGCCTGGCCAGTGCCCATACAGGGCCACGGTGCCTTCCTCGACGCTGGGCGGAACGCTGACTGGCCAGTTTTGCCGGCGCGGTATGGGCGGTTTCAAGGCCTGTTCCAGGCGTTCACGGGGGACCGCGGGTTGAGCGATAGCCGGGGCGGGCGCCAGGTGCAGTAACAGCATGCCCAGGTTGAGCAAGGTATCCACCGCCGCCAGTTCGCGGGTCACCGGGTCGGGGTTGTTCAGCGCCGGGATATCCTGACTGGCGCTGGTCATCAACGCCAGCAACCAGCCGGTGAGCATCGCGGGGCCGCGCAGCCAGGGCAACAACAGGCTGTTGAACAGCAGGCCGCCGCCTTCCAGCAACACCGCCCAGCGGCTTTCACTGTTGGAGACGGAGTCGCGGTCGGCCTGTACCACCAGGGCACGCAAGTAGCTACCATACAGGTATTGATAAAGGCGACCGTTCAGCAGGCATTGCAGCAATTCGTCACTGGCACCATCAGTGGCGAGGCTGGCCGGACGCGGGATGTTTGGGGCCGTGAATTCGTCACCCTGGCCGAAGCGTACGTAGTGGGGTTCCTGGAAACCCCCGTTGTCGTACACCGTGCGTGCGCTGTCGGGCAGCCAGGTCAGGACACTGGTTTGCAGCTCGCCGGTCTTGGCGATGGCGTCGAGCAGGGCCTGGCGGGTGGCGAACTCCATCAGTGAGTCGGCGTACAGCGGGCGATAGAGCAGGTGCGGGCCCACCTCGATGTTCTGGGCTTCGATGATGAACATGTTGTTGACCCCATCGGCGGCAGCCTCGGGTTTGCGCAACAGGGCTAATGAGCGGATCACCACGGGCTCGCCGTCGACCCTGCGTTCGTCGGCGCTGGTTTGCAGCAGCGCCGCGACCATTTGCGCACCCTTTTTACTCAGGACGTGGGGCGGCTTGAGCGCGAGTTCCAGGGCCTGCAATGGCAACTGCGCGGCGAGTTGATCGGCAAACCAGGTTTCCCGCTGACTCACTTGCGGGGTATCCCCCAGCAGCAGGTTTTCCAACAGCGCCGGGTAGGTCTTGCCGATGTCTACGTGCCCGATCAACCGGTTGATGTAGTCAGCTGTCAACCACACGGGCAACGTCTTGCCATGGCGATGACGCAGGGTTGCCTGGCCGCGGGGCTTGCCGGCGAGGTTCTTGAGGGCCAGTTCGGTCAACGTCAGGGTGCGGTGTTCAATGATGCCGGCACCGCCGGGGTAGCCGGCGGCGACGCCAAAGCTCAATTCCAGGTCGTCGGGTTTGAAGTGGTCGGCCTGGGACTGATCGGCGACGACTTTGCCCAGGGTGAGTTCGTCGCGTTTCATCTGTTGCCACAGTGCGTCGACGGTAAAGCTGCGGATATCGCTGATGTCGCTGAGAAACGTGCGGCCTGCGCTGCGTTTTTTGGCGCTGGCCACTTGCAGGCAATACTGGCGGTAGCGCATTTGGTCGGCGCCGCTGGCCTGGCTCAGCCAGTCGGGAAGGCGCGGCTTGAGTGATGCGAGGATGGCAGGCGGCGCTTGCAGTGAGTCGAGAAAAAATAGGCCGGGGTCGGTGAGCTGTCGATAAACCTCATTCAGGGTTGCCAATGGCTGGCGGGCAGGTAATTGCAGGGCACCGAGATTTTCCAGTTGCTGGTTGAGGATCAGCACCGCCTGAGTGTCGAACAGGTTGCCATCGGGTTCGTAGCGCTGGCTGGTGATGGTGTCTGCGTTGAAGCGTGCGGCGATGCGCCGGCCCCAGGTTTGGGCAAAGGTGTCCAGCGAGCGCACGCGCTCGATGCTACCGTCGGGTTTGCACAGCAGTCCCAGGGTTCGCCCGCCCACCACGCGCACCAACAACAGCTCCGGGCCAAGCAGGTTGGCGGTGCGGCCCTGGCCGGTGAGCGTGGTTTGCAGGCAGTAGGCATAGACGGCGCTTTCGCCATAACGATGGAGGCGGTTATCACGGTCGGGAACCTGAATCAGTTGATCGATGCTGTCGCGCTCCAGGGCATCCAGCTGCGGATGACGCAAGGCGCTGGTGCGCAGGGTGTCGAGCAGCAGGTCGGCCAACCAGCGCCAGCGGTTGACGCCGTTCTCGGTGGTTGCCTGCCAGTAGTCGGTCAGGGCGTCCTGCAAGCCCATGGGCAAGGCCCAGGGCAGTTCCCGGATCAGCCCGGCGATGACGCTCATTTCCAGCTGTTCCGGGGCCGAGATGGGCAGTTTGAGCTGGGTGGGCGGCTGATCGGCAAGAAAGCACGACTGCCCGGCGACGTCATCGAAGTTGGGCGCGATGCCGGTGGCCAGGTATTCCAGCACATGTTCCATCAACGGGCGCAGGGTCCAACTACCATCGCTTTGCGGGCTGCCCAGTCGGGTACGCAGCAGATCAATGACCAGTGTCGGGTAGCGCTCTTTGATGGCATCGCCGAGCAGTTGCCGGGCGACCGTTTCCAGGCTTGGTCGGCTGATGAACTGCAGGCTGACGGCATGGGCCGGGCTGGTGGGTGAGTAATAAGGTACAGGCATGAAAAATCCTTTTCTGGGCCATGGTAGGAAATCCCATTAACCGCCAACCCCTGTGCCTCCGGGTGATATCGGGATACTGCCTGCCGCCGATTTAGGCTCGTGTCGCAAACTGGCCTATCATTAGCCCTTTGAACTGACTGAACGACGGCCATGACCCAGACTCTACTGACGACCCTCTCCACCAGCGACATGCTGGAAATCGACGGGTTGCACGCTTTTGATTTCGCTCTTGATGACCAGCAGTTGCTGATCAAGAGCATGGATGGTCGTGTCGAAAAACGTTGGAGTTTCACGTTGGCGCAAGTCACAGCGGCGACCTTCGATGAAACCTTGCAGAGCTGGACCCTTACCGGTGAATCGGGCGAGCACCGCCTGACCTGTTTCCAGGCGTTCACCGGCAACAATAATGACGAGGATGAAGCGGATGATGATGCGTAAATTCTGGCCCCTGCTGATGGCCGGCAGCGTAGGCGCGATGTCGGTCCAGGCCGCGCCGGTGGACACTTATGAATTGCTCGTCGGCAGCTACACCGCCGGCACCAGTGAAGGTATCTACCGCTTGCAGTTCGACAGCCGTACCGGGCAGTTCAACGGCCAGCCGGTGCTCGCCGCCAAGGCCGCCAACCCGTCGTGGCTGACCCTGTCCAAGGACCAGAAGCACCTGTTTGTGGTCAATGAAAACGGCCCGGGGCAAAAAGACCCGGTGGGGCGCGTCAGCAGCTACAGCATCGACCCGAAAAACCATCAACTGACCCTGATCAACCAGGTACAGAGCCTGGGCAACGAACCGACCCATTCCAGCCTGGCCAGTGACGGTCGCTACCTGTTCGTGGCCAACTATTCCGTACTGGAAGACCCGGGCGGCAGCCTCGCGGTGTTGCCGGTAGACGCCGAAGGCAAGCTGTCGCCGCCGGTGCAGTTGAGCGGGCACCCGGCCAGCCGGGTCAACCCGGAGCGCCAGGCATCCAACCATGTGCATTCGGTGGTGTCTTCGCCGGACGGCCAATACGTGTTTGTCCAGGACCTGGGGGCGGACAAGATCTTTGCCTACCACTACGATCCCAAGGCCAACCACGAACTGCCGCTGACCCCGGCCGATCCTGCGTTTGTGCAATTGCCACCGGGCAGTGGCCCACGGCACTTGCTGTTCACCGCAGACGGCAAGCACGCCTGGCTGACCACTGAGATGAGCGCGCAAGTGGCGGTGTTCGACTACAACGCTGGCAAGCTGACCCAGAAGCAACTGGTCAACTTTGCGGACGGCCAGCCGGTGTCCGACAAGGCCGGCGCCGCGCTGCATGCCTCAAGCGACGGCAAGTTCCTCTACGTCAGCAACCGTGGCACCGCCAACCAGATGCTGGTGTTTGCCATCGACCCGGCCACTGCGCAGTTGAAAGAGATCCAGCGCCGCTCGGTGGAAGGTGACCATCCCCGGGAGTTCGCCCTGGACCCCAGCGGCAAGTTCCTGCTGATCGCCAACCAGAAGAGCAACGAGATTGTGGTCGTCGAGCGCGACCCCAAGACCGGTCTTTTGGGCAAAACCGTGCAGAAACTGGCGATTGATGCGCCCAGCGACCTCAAGTTCTTGCCGCGACAATAAGCCACAGGCCCCGCTGTGCGGGGCCTGACTTGTTGTATTAATCGTATTAATAGCGGCTAGTGTTTCAATGAATTTCTAAGGCTAACCCCTCGGGCGTAAGTTTGGTTCCAAGGCCACCACAGGCCACTCAGCCAACCGAACACAAGGGTTACCGACATGAACTTCAATCTCTTCTCGATCATCGCCGCTTCCGCTGTTTCCGCCACCGTTGCATTGCCAGCTGCGGCCAGCGTTGAAATCAGCAGCAAAAAAACCAGCACCAGCGCCTACACCCAGAAATACCTGCAACAAAGCGCCAACTTCTATGCAGCGCTGGACCACAAAATCCAGAACTGATCTTGAAGCTGATGAAGATCAAATGTGGGAGCGGGCTTGCTCGCGAAAGCGCCGGGTCAGTCTATACATGGGCTGACTGATACACCGCCTTCGCGAGCAAGCCCGCTCGCACATTTTGTCCTGCGACAGTCTCAGGGTTTTGCCATTACGGCTATAAATAACGGCGACTCCAGAAACCGCTGCAACCAAGCCTGCAACCGCGGATAAGGAGCCCGTCCAAACCACTCCCGATCCACATGGGCAAACTGCCGCACAAACGGCGCCAGTGCCACATCCGCCAGGCTCAAGTGTCCGGCCAGCAAATACTCGCGCTCCGCCAGCAACCCCTCCAGCTTCGACAAAAACACCTCACCCTCGGCCCGATAGTGCTCCATCGGCTGCTCCGGATAACGCTCGGCATACTTGTATCGATTCAATTGATGTTTGAAGCCCTGATCGTTCTCGTCAATCAGCGCCTGCGTCGCCTCATCATCCCCAAGCAACCAACCCTCAGGATCGTTCTGCGCCAGGGCCCAGCGCATGATCGCCAGGCTTTCATCGATCACCCGGCCATCCACACTCAGCACCGGCACCGTGCCCTTGGGCGATAACACCAGCATTTCAGCCGGCTTGGCCTTGAGGCTGACCTCGATGATCTGCACCGCCACCCCCGAATACCGCAAGGCCATCCGCGCCCGCATCGCATACGGGCAGCGGCGGAACGAATACAACACCCCCTCGCTCACTTGACCTCCAGGGTGCTCAAGCCATTGCCCTGGCGCTTGACCTGAATCTGCACCGGAATCCGCTCGTGCATTTCCTGCACATGGGAAATTACCGCCACCTTGCGACCCTGGGCCTGCAAGCCGTCGAGGGCGTCCATCGCCAGTTGCAGCGACTCGGGATCGAGGCTGCCAAAGCCCTCGTCGATAAACAGCGACTCGATCTTCAGCGTACTCGACGCCATCGACGCCAGGCCCAAGGCCAGCGCCAGCGACACGAGGAAGGTCTCGCCCCCCGACAGCGAATGCACCGAGCGCAGTTCGTCGCCCATCTCTGTGTCGAGCACCAGCAGGCCGAGCATGCTGCCGCCGCGTTTGAGGCGGTAACGGCGCACCAGTTGGCGCAGCTGCACGTTGGCGTGGTGCACCAGCAGGTCGAGGTTGTAGGCCTGGGCGATCTTGCGGAAGGTATCGCCGGTGGCCGAACCGATCAGCGCATTCAGGCGTGCCCAGCGTTGCCATTCCTCGTAAGCCTTGGCGATCTCGGCCGCCAAGGCCTGGTTGGCATCCTGACGGCGCTGGTCGTCGGCCTGTTGGGCGCGCAGTTCGGCGCAGTGTTTTTCACCAACGACCAGCGCGGCATTGAGTTCGGCCAAGGCGCTGTCCAATTGCTCCGCGTCGAGGTTGCCGTTGTGCAGTGCCTGGTGATCCTTGAGCCGCTGTTCGCGTTCCTGCAGCAACACCTTGGCTTGTTCGACGGCTTTTTCGCTGTGTTGCAGTTGCTGGCGTAACTCGGCCACCTGCGGCTCATCGAAGGCCACCAAGCGGGCCAGGCCTTCGTCATCGAGTTCCGGGTGCAGGGCGCGCCAGTCGCTCAGGCGCGTAGTGAGGGTCGCGTGTTCGGTTTCCAGGGACTGTTGGCGCTCTTGCAGCGACTTGAGGTCGGCGGCCAGTTGGATCAACTGGTTGCGGGTGTCCTGCAACTGCTGGTTGGCCTCGGACTCATGTTGGCGCGCCTGCTCGACGGCCTGGTCCAGCTGCTGTTGCCAGTGTTCGGCGCTGGGGTTTTCGCCCAGCAGGCCGGCGAGTTTTTCCTTGGCGGCGTGTTGCAGGGCGCTTTGTTCGGCGAGCTGTTTTTGCAAGGTCTCCAACTGTTCCTGGCGATGTTGCTGGCGGTCCTGTTCTTTCTCGATGGCTTGCTGGCGCTGTAGCTGCTCGGCCAATTCTTCCTTTTGGTTATCGAGCTGTTCCAGGCGCTGGCTGACCTGCTGATCGAGCAGCATGAAGGTAGCCGCCGGCTCGCTACGCAGGCCGTCGAGGGTCTCGCTTGGTAACAGGCTGGCGAAGGCGTTGAGTTCTTCGTCCAGGCGTTCGCGGTCGTTGGACAGTTCCCGCTGCTGGTCGATCAGCAATTGGCGCGCCTGTTGGCTGGCGTCCTGAGCGGCTTGCAGTTGTTGCTGCATACGGCCGGCGTTTTGTTGCAGGTTGAGCAGGGCGCCTTGGCGTTGTTCATCCTGGGTGAGGCTTTGGCTGAGCTGGCTCAGTTGCTGGGCAAGCCAGGCGTCGCGTTTTGCCGCGTCCTGGTTGAACAGCGAGGTAGACAGCGGGTGGGCTTCAAGGCTCGGCACCAGGGCCTGCAACTGGCTCGCGAGCTGCTCCTGCTGTTGCAGGAATTCCTTTTGCTGGGCGATCAGGCCGCCCACTTCGCCGCGTAGCTCGGTGAGTTTCTCCTTGAGCACATCCACGGCTTGCTGCGCGTTGGCTTCTTCGCTTTCGTCGTGCCGGGTCAGGCTTTGCAGTATCGCTTCGGGCTGGTGATACGGGTGCTCGACACTGCCACATACCGGGCACGGTTGGTCATCCTGAAGCTGGCCGCGCAATTCCTCGACACTGGCACTGCGGGCCAAACGCTGACGTTCCAGCAATTGCTTGGTGACGGCCAGGGTCTGTTCGGCGACGGCCAGCTCGGCCTTGGCTTGCAGGCCGCTCTGGTTCAACAGTTCACGTTGTTGCTGGGTGAGAGTCTGCTTTTGCGTCAGGGCCTGGCTCTGGCTGTCCAGTTGCTGATGGCTGTCCCACAGCCGCGCCAGGTCTTCAAACGCACGATGTTGCTTGCGATTGTCCTGGAGCAGGCTGCCCAACAGCTGGATCTGCTCGGCCACCGCATGGGGTTCGGCGCCGGCTTCGTGGTACAGCAGGTCCAGGGCTTCGCGTTGCTCGGTCCACTTTTCGCCGAGGCGGGTGGCGCGTTCTTCCAACTGCGGCAGTTCAGCCTGGCCTTTGTTGAGGCGATTGCCGATCAGCATCAGCTGTTGCAAGCGGTCGCGATAGGCGTTCCATGCATCACTCAAGGGGGCGAGTGCGGCACTGCGCTCAAGTTCTGCGGCCAGCCGGTGCAGGCGCTCGGCGACGAGCTTTTGCTTGTCGAGCAAGCCGGTCAACGCAGCCTGGCCTTCCACGCAGGCGGCTTCGCCCAGCTGTTTTTCTTCGCTGCGCCTGGCCAGCTCACGGGTCAAGTGGGCGAGGGTGGTTTGCTCCTCGAAAGCCTGGCGCAGCAGGGGCACGGCATCGGCTTGTTGTTTCAGGGCCAGGGCGAGGGCGGCGTGCACGTCAGCCTGCTGCTGTTGCAGTTGGGTCTGGCGGGTGTGCAGCGCGGCTTGTTGCTCAAGGTGCTGCTGGATCTGCGCGGCGAGGGGCTGCAATTGCGTAGTCAGTTCAGCCTGGCGGGCGAAGTGATGACGTTGTGGTGCCAGTTGCTCCAGGCGGCTGAGGTCCAGGCGTTGTGGGCCCAGGCTTTCCCAGTGTTGCTGGGCCTGCTGCAGTTGCTCGAACGCGCCTTGTTGACGCTCCTGCCATTCCCGCAGTTCCTTGAGCCAGGTGTGCTGCAGCTCAAGCTGCTTGAGCTGCGCCTGCTGGGTCTTGAGCTGCTGCTGGGCGGCAGTCAGTTGTTCGTCCAGCTCGGCGCGGGCTTCAGGGGCCAGCGGGGTGACGCCGGTGGCCTGGTCTTGCAGGTGTTTGTGGGCGTCCCGTGCATCCTTGGCCTTGTCGAAGGCGCGGCGACCGAGTTGGGTATAGAGCGCGGTGTCGGTGAGCTTTTCCAGCAGTTCGCTGCGCTCATTGTCGTTGGCTTTGAGGAAGGCGCTGAATTCACTTTGCGCGAGCAATACCGCGCGGGTGAACTGCTCGAAGTTCAGGCCCAGGGCCAGTTCCAATTGGGTCTTGTATTCGGTTTTCTGGCTGGCCAGCAGTTGCTCGCTGTCCAGGTCGATCAAGCTTTGCCGGCTGGCTTGCAGCTTGCCGCTGGCCTTGTCCCGGGCGCGGTTGGCTTCCCAGCGGGCGCGGTAGCGACGGCCGCTGACGCCGACAAAATCCACTTCGGCATAACCGCCGCCAGTGCCCCGGCGAATCAGGGTGCGTGGGTCACCGATGGAAATATCGGTGTCGGCATCCGGCATTTTTGCCTGGCCGGTATCCCCCAGGCGTGGCACGGCGCCAAACAGCGCCAGGCACAGTGCATCAAGCAAGGTACTTTTACCGGCACCCGTGGGCCCGGTTATCGCGAACAGCCCGGCACTGGCCAGGGGCTCGGCGGTAAAGTCGATTTCAAACGGCCCGGCCAGGGAGGCGAGGTTTTTCAGGCGAATCGCGAGGATCTTCATGGCTGTTCGCCCTCCTGTTGCACTTCCTGGAGCAGTACGGCGAAGTCCTTCAGGGTCTGTTCATCCACTTCACTGCCGTAACTTTCCTGCCAGGCGCGGCTGAACAATTCCTGGGGCGTGAGCTGGTCGAGTTCGATCAGGCGGTCTTCCTGACTGTCTTCGCGGCTGCCCGCGCCTGCATATTCAGCCGCAATGCGCACCAGGCGCACGGCCTTGCCTTGCAGGGCGTTTTCCACTTGCTGGCGCAGGTCGGGTTGCGGCTCGTCGAGGCGCACCCGCACTTCCAGCCACGGTTGGCGCTGGGTTTCCGCCAGCAGGTCGATGTCGGGCAGCTCGGCCAGTTGCTTGAGGATGTCGGCCAGGGGCGCGGCGTCCAGACGTTGCAGGTTGACCGAGCGCGGGATCAGGCGGGATTCGACGCTGACCAGGGTTTCGCCGTCCAGTTGCACATCGAGGATCTGGTGCTGGTAGCCGATTTCCGAAAACGACAGTGGAATCGGCGAGCCGCAGTAGCGAATACGCTCCTCGCCATTCACCCGCTGGGGTTTGTGCAAATGGCCGAGGGCCACGTAGCTGACGCTGGCATCAAACAGGCTGGCGGGCAGCGCTTCGGCATTGCCGATGATCAGGCTGCGCTCGGAATCTTCCGACACCGAACCGCCGGCCATGTGCGCATGGCTGATGGCAACCAGTGCCTGGCCCGGTTGGCGCTTGACGTTGGCAGCGGCGATGAGCCATTCATGAACCTGGCCGATGCCCCGCAGGTAATCGTCCCCCAATTGCGCGCCGGTCACTTCGGCCGGGCGCAGGAAGGGCAGGGCCAGGCACCAGCCGGCGATTTCACCGTCGGCACCGGGCAATGGAATCAGCAGGCGTTCGACGTCCAGTTGCCCGTCATCCAGCCACAGCACCCGGCCCAACGCGTGGGTGCGCAGGCGGCGCATCAACGGCGCCGGCAGTTCGATGCGCGAGCCGGAGTCGTGGTTGCCGGCGATCATCACGATGGTCAGCGCAGGGTTTTGCTCGTGGGCGCTGATGATGAAGTCATACAGCCGCTCCTGGGCCTTGAGCGGCGGGTTGACCGTGTCGAAAATATCGCCGGCGATCAGTAGCACATCCGGACGATGCAGGCCCAACTGGCCCAGCAGCCAGTCGAGAAAGCAGGCGTGTTCGAAGTCGCGTTCCTGGCCGTGCAGGTTTTGCCCAAGGTGCCAGTCGGAGGTGTGAAACAGACGCAAGGCGATCTCCGTAAAAAAGAGGGTGACCGCTCAAGACAGGGTGGCGGTACGCAGAACCGCCAATTCTACTGTGCTAATGCTTAAACATCCCGCATCAAAAGCCCGAATCTCAGGTCCATTTCCGCCGGGATCGGCAGATACACCGTATGGCCGTCCCCCGGCGCCACCTCGATGGCCTCGCCCTTGGCGTTGTGCAGCGTGGCCAGGTCAAAGTGGAAATTCCCCGCCGGGGTCATCAGTTCCAGGTGATTGCCCACGGCAAACCGGTTCTTCACCTTGACCTCGGCCAGCTCACCGCGCCGTTCACCGGTCAGCTCGCCGACGAACTGCTGGCGTTCAGACACCGAGCTGCCGTTTTGGTAGTTCTGGTATTCATCATGCACGTGTCGGCGCAGGAAACCTTCGGTGTAGCCGCGCTGGGCCAGGGATTCGAGGTTGGTCATCAAGCCGCGGTCAAACTCGCGCCCGGCCACGGCATCGTCGATGGCCTGGCGATACACCTGGGTGGTGCGGGCGCAGTAGAAGTGGGATTTGGTGCGGCCTTCGATCTTCAGCGAATGCACGCCCATGCGCGTCAGTCGCTCGACGTGCTGCACCGCCCGCAGGTCCTTGGCGTTCATGATGTAGGTGCCGTGCTCGTCTTCGAAGGCGGGCATCTGTTCGTCGGGGCGGTTGGCTTCCTGCAACAGGAACACCTGGTCGGTGGGCGCGCCGAGGCCCAGGGTCGGCTCGGGCGCGTACTGCTGCACGATGTCGCCGACGGCGTTTTCCACCGCTGGTGTCGCCTGGTATTTCCAACGGCAGGCATTGGTGCAGGTGCCCTGGTTGGCGTCGCGTTTGTTCATGTAGCCCGACAGCAGGCAGCGCCCGGAATAGGCCATGCACAGCGCGCCGTGCACAAACACTTCCAGCTCCATGGCGGGGACGTGCTGGCGGATTTCCTCGATCTCCTCCAGCGACAGCTCTCGGGACAGGATGATCCGGCAGATGCCTTGGGCCTGCCAGAACTCGACACTGGCCCAGTTCACCGTATTGGCCTGCACCGACAGGTGGATCGGCATGTGCGGGAAGTGCCGGCGTACCAGCATGATCAGGCCCGGGTCGGACATGATCAGTGCATCCGGGCCCATGGCGATCACCGGGGCGAGGTCCTTGAGGAAGGTTTTCAGCTTGGCGTTGTGGGGCGCGATATTGACCACCACGTAGAACCGCTTGCCCTGGGCCTGGGCTTCCTGGATACCGAGGGCGAGGTTGGCGTGGTCGAACTCGTTATTGCGCACCCGCAGGCTGTAGCGCGGTTGCCCGGCGTAGACGGCATCGGCGCCGTAGGCAAAGGCGTAACGCATGTTTTTCAGGGTGCCGGCGGGGGCGAGCAGTTCGGGGGCGATAACGGGAGGCATGGGTTCGGGTCGCAAAAGGGCGGCAGGGTAGCCGGGGCGAGCGTGGGGTTTATTGATCCAGGTCTAATAAGTAGGGCACTCGCGGGATTTGCAGCGGACTAAACATCAAGGCGCACATGAGCGTCTGGTGTTTTAGACATGGATCGGACATGAACCAAACCAACTTGCAATTCAAAACCCTGCTGTTACTGCTCGCCCTGGTGACCATCGCGTTTATCTGGATTTTGCTGCCGTTCTACGGCGCGGTGTTCTGGGCGGTGATCCTGGGGATCATCTTTGCGCCCATGCAACGGCGCTTCCAGCAACGTTTTGGCTGGAACCGCAACTTCACCTCCCTGGCCACCCTGACGGTGTGCCTGGTGATCGCGATTTTGCCGGTGATCATCACCAGCGCCTTGCTGGTGCAGGAGGGCGCGACGCTTTACAAGAACGTCGAGAGCGGCAAGCTCGACGTTGCCGGTTATATCGAGCAGTTCAAGAATTTCCTGCCACCGTATTTCCAGCATCTGCTGGACCGCTTCGGCATGGGTAACCTGGAAGGCCTGCGGGAGAAGATCGTCAAGAGCGCGATGCAGGGCAGCCAGTTTTTTGCGACCCAGGCGTTCAGCTTC
The DNA here is from genome assembly GCF_000313235.1 of Pseudomonas sp. PAMC 26793. Classification (NCBI taxonomy): domain Bacteria; kingdom Pseudomonadati; phylum Pseudomonadota; class Gammaproteobacteria; order Pseudomonadales; family Pseudomonadaceae; genus Pseudomonas; species Pseudomonas sp. PAMC 26793. The sequence goes on along the minus strand of NZ_AMXG01000012.1, from coordinate 39,839 downwards.
GGCCAGGGCACGTTTGATTTCCTGGTGAGCTTTTTCATCATGCTGTACTTGCTGTACTTCCTGCTGCGCGACGGCCCGGAGCTGGTACGCAAGGTGCGCACTGCCGTGCCGCTGGCCGAACCGCAGAAGCGTCGCCTGCAACTGAAGTTCAACCGGGTGGTGCGGGCCACGGTGAAAGGCAACGTGCTGGTGGCGGTCACGCAAGGGGCGCTGGGTGGTTTGATCTTCTGGTTTCTGGACATTCCCAGCGCGTTGCTCTGGGCGGTGTTGATGGCGTTTCTGTCGCTGCTGCCGGCGGTGGGCGCGGGGATTGTGTGGGGGCCGGTGGCGGCGTATTTCCTGCTCAGCGGGTCGACCTGGCAAGGCGTGGTGCTGGGGCTGTTCGGGGTGTTTGTGATCGGGCTGGTGGACAATGTGCTGAGGCCCATCCTGGTGGGCAAGGACACCCGTATGCCGGATTACCTGATCCTTATCTCAACCTTGGGCGGCCTGTCGATCTTTGGCCTGAACGGGTTTGTCATCGGTCCGTTGATTGCTGCGTTGTTCATGTCCAGTTGGGCGCTGTTTGTCGAAACCAAACCGCGGGTTCAATTGCCTTAGGCATGAAAACAATGGGCCATCCTGACCGACAGGGCTTGGGCGGCTGGCAACGAGGTGAGTGGGCCGCTGATGGGTTCGCCATCGCGTACCAGGTACCAGCAGGCTAGCAAACCCAGCTCCCGGAGGGGGGCGGGAACGGCACTGCCGATGACGGACATGATTTGAATAGTGGGCATGATGACCTCCAAGGCGCTATGGAGGTGACATTACGGTGTGCAGGCCTTAAGTGAAAATTAACCCGCTCGATAGTCGACATCACTGTTATCGAGCGATCAATCAGTCGACAACCTGGTCGAGCATGTGCACCACTTCCTGTTCACTGAGCAGACCCTTGCGCACCAGGTTTTCCGTCAGCAAGGACAGGAACTTGGCGTTGCGATGGCCTTCCAGGGCCTTGAGTTCGGTCAGTACGCTATAGACCTTGCTTGAAGTGCAGAGGCCGGCGGTGCGATGGGGGTTTTGCGTGGGCATGGTCAATCGTCCTTGTTGTTATTGACTGGACAGTGTTGATAGTGGAGGCCTTTTAAGACACAAACATGACAGCGCAGACCCGGTTCGGGCAAGCGTCAATTGAGATCAATGATGTGGGATTTGGCCACAGCCATTGTCCTTATAACGACCTTGGCGAGATTTATTCAGACCAACAGGCCAAAAAAAGGCCCCGCTTTTAGGGCGGAGCCTGTTCAGGTGTGTCAGTTCATGCTTACCAACCGCGACCATAATAGCCGTGTGGAGGGCCGTAGTAGCCGCGCGGTGGGCCGTAATAGACCGGTGCCGGGCGGTAATAAACCCGTTGCTGCACATACACCGGCGGTGGCGGTGCGTAATAGACCGGCGGCGGAGCGGCATACACCGGCTGCGGCTGGACATACACCGGCTGTTGCACGTAGACCGGTTGCTGCTGGCTGGCAACGATCGAGCCGCCTACCACTGCACCGACAACGGCACCCAGTGCAAGCGGAGCACCCCAACCACCACCGTGGGCGGAGGCTTGTCCTGCTATAGCGAGTGCGCCGATAAGCAAGGCGATCTTGGGGAGTTTACGAATCATGGTCATTCCTCGGTTAGCCCCAGCGCTCATGGTCTGCAATCAATAGACTCAAGGATTGTCGCGGGGATACTTTTAAGACAGCGTATTTCTAAAAAACAGCACGGCCTGTAGGTAAAGGTTGTGTAAGGTCTGTATCGGTTGGCTTACACAAGCGGCCGGGCACAGTGCGTATGATCCACGACAACCCGCCGGCGCGGGTATTCCGTCTATCCGAAACCGCCTCTGGAAGGGCTTCAAGGAGTTACCGATGCAGATGAACCCCAACAAGGACACCCAACTGTGCATGTCACTGTCGGCGCGCCCCGGGAACTTTGGCCTGCGTTTTCATAACCACCTGTACGAGCAGTTGGGGCTGAATTTCTACTACAAGGCCTTCAGCAGCCAGGACTTGCCAGGCGCCGTCGGTGGCATTCGTGCGTTGGGCATTCGTGGGTGTGGCGTGTCGATGCCGTTCAAGGAGGCGTGCATTGCCCTGGTGGACGAACTGGATGATTCGGCGCGGGCCATTGCGTCCATCAATACCATCGTCAACACCCATGGGCATTTGAAGGCTTACAACACCGACTACATTGCCATCGAGCAACTGCTGAAGAAGCATGAAGTGCCCCAGGACTCGACCTTCGCCCTGCGCGGCAGCGGCGGCATGGCCAAGGCGGTGGCCAGCGCGTTGCGCGATGGCGGTTACGCCAAGGGCGTGATTGTGGCGCGCAATGAAGCGGCGGGCCGGGCGCTGGCCCAGAGCCTGGGCTATGAGTGGCAAGCGCAGTTGGGTGCCTTGCGCCCGCAGATGCTGGTCAACGTGACGCCGATTGGCATGACCGGAGGGGAGGAAGCGGATCAGTTGGCGTTTGAGGCTGATGCCATTGATGCGGCCGAGACCGTATTCGATGTTGTGGCGATTCCCTCGGAAACGCCGCTGATCCTGCGTGGCCGCGCCCAGGGCAAACGCGTGATCACCGGTTTGGAAGTGATCGCCATCCAGGCCTTGGAGCAGTTTGTGCTGTACACCGGCGTACGGCCGACGGATGAACAGTTTCAGGCGGCGGTGGCGTTTGCTCGAAGCTGAGCATCACCGCTGACTGTGTGACGAGGGAGCTTGCTGTGGCGAGGGAGCTTGCTCCCGCTGGAGTGCGTAGCGCTCCCATTTTCTTGGGGCTGCTGCGCAACCCAGCGGGAGCAAGCTCCCTCGCCACAGCAAGCTCGCTCCCCACAAAAGCTCACTCACCACAAACATTACTCGAGCCGGGACAGGCGCTCTTCCAGCGCCGCAATCCGCGCTTCCAGCTCTTCGATACGCTCCAGCGAAACGCCACTTCCCGCACCACGCTCCACCGGGTTCCCACGCGCCGCCAGGATCGCTTCAATATCCGCCGGGTCACCCAAGGCGTGCATATACCGATCTTCCCGCTGCCCCGACTGACGCGGCACCAGCAACGCCAGTCCGCGGGCGATCAGGCGTTCCAGTTGATGAACCACTTGCTCGGTGTCTTCAAATTCGTGCATGCGCCCGCTGCGGGTCAGCAGTTCGTTGACCGTCTGCGGCCCCCGCAGGAACAGCAAGCCACTGAGAATCACCTGGGCCGGCACCAGTTCCAGGGCCTTGTCCACCCGATGCTCCCAGCGGTCGGCGCGGCTGCCCATCACCAGCCGGGTAAACCCGCGACCTTCCAGGGCCCGCAGGCTCTGGCCGACCTGGCCCTGGCTGAGGTTCATCACCGGTTCGCGGCTGGTTTTCTGGTTGCAGGCGATCACCAGCGCGTTGAGGGTCAACGGGTAGGTTTCAGGGCTGGTAGCCTGCTTTTCGATCAGGCAGCCCAGGATGCGGATTTCCGTGCTGTTCAGGCGCGGCTCTTCGGAAGTGGTGTCGTGCTCGGTGGTCATCGCGCTTTCCCTAATGCAGTGAGCCCACTAGCCTAATCCTGAAAAAATAAAAGACAAGCGGCGCCGGCGGCCAGCATGTCTATAATCGCCGCTGTTTCAAACCCTGCCACAACTGTCGAGACTGTCATGACTATTTCCCTGTACGCCGCTTCCCTCCCGGTCTTCAAGCAAATGCTCAACGCCCTGAGCGATGTGCTGAACAAGGCCGAAGCCCACGCCACCGCCAAGAACATCGATCCGAACGCCTTCCTGCAAGTACGCCTGTACCCGGACATGTTCCCGCTGGTGCGTCAGGTGCAGATCGCTGTCGACTTCGCCAAAGGCGTTTCTGCCCGTCTGGCTGAAATCGAAGTTCCGAAATACGACGATACAGAAGTGACCTTCGCCGACCTGCAAGCGCTGATCGCCAAGGTCCTGGCGTTTATCGACACCATCACCCCGGCTCAGGTCGACGGCAAAGAAGGCATCGAAATCATCACCCGTCCAGGCACTCCGAAAGAGAAGCGCTTCAGCGGCCAGTCGTACCTGCTGAGCTACGGCCTGCCGCAGTTCTTCTTCCACGTCACCACCGCTTACGCCTTGCTGCGTCACAACGGTGTGGAAGTGGGCAAGCGCGACTACATGGGCGCGTTCTAAGCCTTAAGTCGTAAAAAAGCCCGGGGCAGTACATTCACGAACCGCCCCGGGCTTTTTTGTGCGCGTAAGGTTTACGCGGTCTGTTCTTCTTTGCCCAGGCACGCAGCAGCGGTGAACAGCACGTCGGTGGACGAGTTCAGCGCGGTTTCCGCCGAGTCCTGCAAGACACCGATGATGAAGCCCACGGCTACCACCTGCATCGCGATTTCGCTGGGAATGCCGAACAGGCTGCATGCCAGAGGAATCAACAGCAGCGAGCCCCCGGCAACCCCCGACGCGCCGCAGGCGCACACTGCAGCGACTACGCTGAGCAATATGGCGGTGGGGATGTCCACGGCAATGCCCAGGGTGTGCACGGCGGCGAGGGTCAGTACGGTGATGGTGATGGCCGCGCCGGCCATATTGATGGTGGCACCGAGGGGGATCGACACCGAGTACGTATCTTCATGCAGGCCCAGGCGCTTGCTCAGCGCCAGGTTGACCGGGATGTTGGCCGCCGAACTGCGGGTGAAAAACGCGGTGATGCCACTTTCCCGCAGGCACATCAGCACCAGCGGGTAAGGGTTGCGGCGCAGTTTCCAGAACACGATGGCCGGGTTGATCACCAGCGCGACGAACAGCATGCAGCCGATCAACACCAGCAACAGGTGCGCGTAGCCCAGCAGGGCGCCGAAGCCGGAGGTGGCGAGGGTCGAGGCCACCAGGCCGAAGATCCCCAAGGGCGCGAAGCGGATCACCATGCGCACGATCAGCGTGACGCCGTTGGACAGGTCTCCCAGCACGGTGCGGGTGGTGTCGCTGGCATGGCGAATGGCAATGCCCATGCCGATGGCCCAGGCGAGGATGCCGATAAAATTGGCATTCATCAGCGCACTGACCGGGTTGTCCACCACGCTGAGCACCAGGCTTTGCAACACTTCACCGATGCCGCCGGGAGCGCTGACGGCCACATCGTGAGTGGCCAGAACCAGCGAGGAGGGGAACAGCGTGCTGGCGATCACGGCGACCACGGCGGCAGAAAAGGTACCCAGCAGGTACAGGAACAGGATCCGCCGGATATGGGTTTCCTGGCCATGCTTGTGGTTGGCAATCGAAGCCATCACCAGCACAAACACCAGGATGGGCGCCACGGCCTTGAGCGCCGAAACGAATACCTTGCCGATAAAACCGGTGGCTTGTGCAACGTCGGGTAACAGCAGGGCCAGCAGGATACCGGCGATCAGGCCGATGACAATTTGGGTGACCAGGCTGATAGACATCAGGCGTTGAAAGAGGGAAGGGGCAGCAGTCATAAAAGGGTTGTCTCTAGTTTTTTTAATATATGCAGCTAGGCAGCATGAATCTGGCAGGGGCGAAGTCTAACATCTGTAGGAAACGTCTAATCCGGGTGCGGCGTTCCGTCGCCTCGCGGGTACACATTCTGTTAACATTGCACATCCTCTTATTTCCTCTCTATCAGCGGGCCCTCCGGGCTGTCGTTGATGTCGCTGTTTTCTGGAGTTTTTGATGTTGTTTCCGATCCTGCTGTTGTCGGCGGCCGGTTTTACCGTGCTGACCACAGAGTTCATCATTGTCGGCCTGTTGCCTTCCATCGCCCGGGACCTCGACGTCAGCGTGTCCCAGGCCGGGTTGCTGGTGACCTTGTTCGCCTTCACCGTGGCGGCGTTTGGCCCGTTCCTGACCGCGTATTTCGCGCGGTTCGAGCGCAAGCGGCTGTTTATCACGATCCTGATCATGTTCGGCCTGGCCAATACCCTGGCGGCAGTGGCTCCGAATATCTGGGTCATGTCCCTGGCCCGGTTGATCCCGGCGCTGGGATTGCCGGTGTTCTGGGCCCTGGCCAGCGAGACCGCGGTGGACATCGTCGGGCCGGATTTCGCCGGCCGCGCGATTGAAAAGATCGGCTTCGGCATTGTCTGCGCCACGGTCTTCGGCATCCCGGTGGGCACGCTGATTTCCGATATGTTCCGCTGGCGCACCGCCTTCGGCATTCTTGCGGTGGTGGCGTTTGCCAAGGCGTTGCTGCTGTTTATCTACCTGCCGAAGACCCGGGCGAAGAACGACCAGGTCAGCTTGCGCTCCCAGTTCAAGATCTTGCGCAGCCCGCTGATGCAGGGCCATATCCTGCTGTCGATCCTGGTGTTCAGCGGGATGTTCACTGCCTACACCTACCTGGCGGACATCCTCGAACGCCTGGCGGGTTTCGACGGAACCCTGGTGGGCTGGTGCCTGATGGGCTTTGGCGCGGTCGGCCTGATCGGCAACTCACTGGGCGGGCGCATGGTCGACCGGCATCCGCTGATCGCGTCGATGGTGTTCTGCGGCTTCATGATCGCGGGCATGGTGGCGCTGGTGCCCGCCATTCACTCCACCGTCGGACTGGCGGCGGCGATGGCCGTATGGGGCGTGACCCAGGCGGCGTTGTTTCTGGTCAGCCATGTGCGGCTGATGAAGGCCGCACCCCACGCGCCGGCCTTTGCCGCCTCGCTGAACATCGCCGGGGCCAACCTGGGGATTGGCCTGGGGGCGTTGGTGGGCGGTCACGTGATCGACACCCTGGGCCTTGGCAGCCTCGGCTTTGCTGCGGCCGGTTTTATCCTGCTGTCGATCCTGCTGGCGCTGTGGCTGATGACCGCCAAGACCCGCGCCGTCTGCGCCTGAGTCCTCAGGGCAGGGCCGTAAACAGCTCCCGTCTCGCACCTTCGGTAATCGCCACGATGCCGGGGTGCTTGACCTTGCGCTCCACCGAGATCGCATAAAACGACTCGGTCACCGCATCCGTCTGGCCGATCAGCGCCACGCCATACTGGCGTTCCACCTCGTCGGCAATCACGCTGGGTGCGATAAAAATCCCGCTGCCGGATTGGCCAAAGGCCTGCATCAACGCACTGTCATCAAACTCCCCGACAATCCGTGGCTGGATCTGCTGCTCGGCAAACCAGCGCAGCAAACGGCTGCGCACCACCGTCTCCGCCCCCGGAATCAACAGCGGCGCGCCCTGCAGGCACTGTGGGAAATCGCCGCGATGCTGGTCCGCCAATGCCTGGGTGGCGAAAAAACTGATCCCGCATTCCCCCAGCTTCTGGCTGTAACCCTTGATGTCCAGGTGCGGGGGCATCGGGCTGTCGGAGATCACCAGGTCCAGGCGCTGGATCGCCAGGTCCGCCAGCAAGCGTTCGAGTTTGTCTTCACGGCAGGTGATGCGGATCGGCTCGCTCAACTCCATGGTCGGCGCAATCAGCCGATAGACGATGGACTTGGGCACCACATCCGCCACGCCGACCCGGAACAGGATCTGCTGCTCATTGGGCTGGGTGCGCAACATCGCTTCAAGCTCATTGCCCAGCTGGAACATCTGCTCGGCATAGGGCAGCGCCTGGCGCCCGGCTTCGGTCAGCTCCAGCTGGCGCCCAACCTTCTGAAACAAGGCCACGCCGAAGGTCTGCTCCAACAGGCTGATCTGCCCGCTGATAGTCTGCGGCGTGAGGTTCAGTTGCTCACAGGCGCGCACGATGCTGCCGGTCTTGGCGACGACCCAGAAGTAGTGCAGTTGTCGGTAATTGAGCATGGCAGCAAACACTTCGTGAAAACCGAAGTATAAACGAAAAAAATACGAATTTTACTGAAGTGTTCGCCTGCATAGAATGCGTCGCTATCGAGGGGCCACTACTTGGACCCGACGGTTCTAACGAGGAACGCATCATGAAACTCAATTCCCTGGGCGCAACGGCGTTACTTGGGCTTTCATTAGTCATGCTCAGTGGCTGTGACCAAGCGGAAAAAAGCGCGCAACAACTGCTGGGTAAAGCCACCGAGTCGGCCAAGCAAGTGATTGACGATACCCACCAGGCCGCCGAACAGGCGTTGAGTGACGCGACCAAGGGCTTGATCGCTCCGCCGCAAGGCAAGCAGGACAAGCAGGAACAGGAAGGCAGCAAGCCTGAATCCACCTCCCAAGAAACCTGATACCCGCACACCACACCAGGACTGACCTATGGACTACCTTTTACAACTGGCCGCCAGCCCGACCGCGTGGATCGCACTGGCCACCTTGATCGTCATGGAGATCGTGCTGGGGATCGATAACCTGATCTTTATCTCGATTCTCACCAACAAGTTACCGTTGAAACACCGGGCAAAGGCCCGTCGCATCGGCATCAGCATGGCATTGATCCTGCGTCTGGGCCTGTTGAGCACCATCGCCTTTATCGTGCAGCTGACCGCGCCGGTCATCGACATCCTGGGGCAGTCGTTCTCCTGGAAAGACATGATCCTGATCGCCGGTGGCCTGTTCCTGGTCTGGAAGGCGACCACCGAGATCCATCACAGCATGGACCCCGAAAAGGAGCACGTGGACACCGGTGCGCCGAGCGTGACCCTGGGCTTCGCTTCGGCCATTGGCCAGATCCTGCTGCTGGACATGGTGTTTTCCATCGACAGCATCATCACCGCCGTGGGCATGACCGAGCACTTGCCGATCATGATCATTGCCGTCGTGGTCTCGGTCATCGTGATGCTGGTGGCGGCTGAGCCGTTGGCCAAGTTCATCAACGACAACCCGACGATTGTGATGCTGGCCTTGGGCTTCCTGATCATGATCGGTATGACGCTGATCGCCGAAGGTTTCGGCGCCCATGTTCCAAAAGGCTATGTGTATGCGGCCATGGCGTTCTCGGCGGCTATCGAGTGCCTGAACATGATGCGACGCAACCGGCATAAACGCCTCGCTGCCAAACAGTAAACGCTGTCAGGAAAGGCCGGCTGCGCTCATCAGAGCCCAGCCGGCCTTTTTGCTGCCTGGTTCCCGCTGAATCGTCCATGTATGTAGGAGTCGTCTGTTAAGATTCTTCGCCTTGACGTTTTGAGGTGCCTTCATGAACGAGCCAATTCGCCTGACCCAATACAGCCACGGTGCTGGTTGCGGTTGCAAGATTTCACCTCAGGTGCTGGAAGTGATCCTTGCCGGCAGCGGTGCGCAAAACCTTGACCCCAAGCTGTGGGTAGGCAACGCCTCCCGCGATGACGCTGCTGTATATGCCATCGACGACGAGCGCGGCGTGGTGTCTACCACCGATTTTTTCATGCCGATTGTCGATGACCCCTTCGACTTCGGCCGCATTGCCGCCACCAACGCCATCAGTGATATCTACGCCATGGGTGGCGATCCGTTGATGGCTATCGCGATTCTCGGCTGGCCGGTCAACGTGCTGGCCCCGGAGATTGCCAGGGAAGTGATTCGTGGCGGTCGCTCCGTGTGTGACGCGGCCGGTATTCCCCTGGCGGGTGGCCATTCGATCGACGCTCCCGAGCCGATCTTCGGCCTGGCCGTCACCGGGCTGGTAGAAAAACGCCACATGAAGCGCAACGACACGGCCACCGCCGGTTGTCAGCTGTACCTGACCAAACCCTTGGGCATCGGTATCCTCACCACCGCCGAAAAGAAGGGCAAGCTGCGCGAAGCCGATGTGGGCCTGGCCCGTGACTGGATGTGCACCCTCAACAAGCCCGGCAGCCGTTTCGGCAAACTGGCCGGTGTGACGGCCATGACCGACGTCACCGGTTTTGGGCTGTTGGGCCACCTGGTGGAAATGGCCGACGGCAGCAATGTGACTGCCCGCATCGAATACGAAAAAGTCCCACGCCTGCCCGGGGTTGAGTACTACCTGGAGCAGGGCTGCGTGCCTGGCGGCACCTTGCGCAACTTCGACAGCTACGCCAGCAAGCTGGGGCGCCTGAACGAACTGCACAAACGCGTGCTGTGCGACCCGCAAACCAGCGGCGGCCTGCTGGTGGCGGTCACGCCCGAAGGCAATGCCGAATTCCTCGCCGTGGCCGCGGAACTGGGCCTGAACCTTGAACCCATCGGCGAACTGGTTGAGCGACAGACCAACGCGGTAGAGGTGTTCTGATGCCCATCGACATCACCGATTACCGCGACATCTTTCTCAACGACCGGCCGATGATGGATACCCGCGCGCCGATCGAGTTCAGCAAGGGTGCGTTTCCCGGGGTGATCAACCTGCCGTTGATGACCGACGACGAGCGCCAACGGGTGGGCACCTGTTACAAGCAGCAGGGACAGCAGGCGGCCATTGTCCTCGGTCACGAACTGGTGTCCGGGGCGATCAAGGCCGAACGTATCGAACACTGGGCGCGTTTTGCCCAGGCCCATCCGGACGGTCTGCTGTACTGCTTTCGCGGCGGGATGCGTTCGCAGATTGCCCAGCAATGGTTGAAAACCGAAGCGGGTATTGACTACCCACGGGTCGGCGGTGGCTACAAGGCCATGCGCACCTTCCTGCTCGACACCGTTGAAAGCGCCACCGCGCAATGCGACTTTGTATTGCTGGGCGGCATGACCGGCACCGGCAAGACCGAAGTGCTCGGCCAGTTGAACAACGCCCTGGACCTGGAAGGCCACGCCAACCATCGCGGCTCCAGCTTCGGCAAACGCGCCACGGCGCAACCCTCCAACATCGACTTCGAAAACCGCCTGGCGGTGGACCTGCTGAAAAAGCGTGCCGCCGGTATCGAGCAGTTCGTGGTCGAGGATGAGAGCCGCATGATCGGCAGCTGCGCGCTGCCATTGCCCTTGCACAAGGGCATGCAGGGCTTCCCGATGGTCTGGCTGGAAGACAGCGTTGAAGGTCGCGTGGAGCGCATCCTGAAGGATTACGTGGTGGACCTCTGCGCCGAATTTGTCGCGGAGTTTGGCGACACGGGCGAGGAACTGTTTGCCGAGCGCCTGACCCAGAGTCTGGGCAATATCCACAAGCGCCTGGGCGGCGAGCGGTTTGCGCGGTTGTACGCGATCATGCAGGACGCCTTGGCCGAGCAAGCCAGCAGCGGTGCGGTGGATCTGCACCGCGGCTGGATTGAGGGGTTGTTGCGTGAGTATTACGATCCGATGTACGCCTTCCAGCGGGAAAGCAAAGGCGCACGGATCGAGTTTGCGGGCGAGCAAGCGGCGGTGGTGGAGTATTTCCGGGACAGGCTCGCTCGGCGTAAGTAATTGATTGAGTTTGCGGGCCCTTTCGCGAGCAAGCCCGCTCCCACATGTTGACTGCATTCCTACAGGATAAATGCGGTCGAATGTGGGAGCGGGCTTGCTGGCGAAGAGGCCCTCGAATTCACCCAATCACTACAGGACAAACGCCCCGATCAGCCCACACACCACCCCCATCAGCATCGTCAGCCCGGCCACGGTTACCAGCACCCGCGCATCGAAGTCCTTGCGCAGCATCAGTAGTGACGGCAGGCTCACGCTCGGCAGGGTCATCAGCAAGGCTACGGCCGGGCCGGTGCCCATGCCGAGGGTCATCATGGTCTGCACGATGGGGATTTCGGCGGCAGTCGGGATCACGAACAACGTGCCGACAATCGCCAGCGGCACCAGCCACACCAGGCTGTTGGCCATGGCGCCGTCAACGTGGGGAAACAGCCACACCCGCGCCGCGCCGAGGATCAGCACCGCCAGGATGTACACCGGAATCGTGCTCCAGAACAGCTGCCACAGGGTGCGCAGCCAGCGGGTCAGGAACGGTTCGGTTTCGGTAAGGCTGGCCTGGGCCACGGCGTCCAGCGCGGCTTCCGGCACTTGCTCCGGCCGCGCGATGCGCTGCGCCACCAGCGACACACCGACCACCAGCACGATCCCGGCCACCAACCGCAGCGCGGTAAAGCCCCAGCCCAGCACAAAGCCCATGAACACCAGCGTCGCCGGGTTCAGCACCGGGTTGGCAATCCAGAACGCCAACGCCGCGCCCACCGACACCTTCTGCCGACGCATACCGGCCGCCACCGGCGCGGCGCAGCAACTGCACATCATCCCCGGCAAGGCGAACAGCCCGCCCCGCAAGGTGGAACCCAGGCCGGCGCGACCAAACAGGCGCAACAGCCAGTCTCGCGGGATCAGCACTTGCAGCAATGAGCCGAGGATGACCGCCAATACAGCGGCTTTCCAGATCGCCAGGAAATACACTTGGGCATAGGCCAGCGCAGCGGCCAGTGGTGCACTCTGCTGGTCGTTGAGAATCGAGGCGCCGATGCTGTGGTTGTCCGCCGCAATAAACGCCTTGGCGTAGTAGGGCGACCACTTCACGTAGTAGAGGCCGATGCAGGCCACCAGCAGGAACAGCGCTGGTTTCCACCAGAAGGACCTGCCCCGGGCGGGCTGGGTGGAGGAGAGGTTGGACATGTTGATGATCCGCAGGTGAGTCAATAGCGCAACATCATACGCTGTGGGACCTAAATATCGGCACTCACCTGTGTCGCTTCCGGGCAAGTCTGCTGGCCGTTATCCAGCCCTTGCTTGTAATTGCGGCTCAGCATCGTGGCCTTGCCGTTGTGCCAGGTCAGGGTCAACACATACAAGGTATCGAAATCGCTGCCGGACCAATCGTCGGTAATCACGTGTTTTTCACCCACCGCTTCACTCGCCACCTTGTTGATCAGGTCTGGCAGGTAGCCGTGGGACCAGGCGGTATAGATGATGGCGTTGTGGTACTTGTCTTCCACCAGTTCGTCAGCAAGCGCGCTGGTGTCATTGGCCGAAAACTTGATGTTCACCGGCAACCCGAGCTTGATGGCGCTGGGGCTGATGGTCATCAACGGGCGGATATAGCTGTAGGAGTTGTCTTTCTCGCCTTCCTCGACATTGCGGGTCGGGTTGGGCGCGAACACGAAGTTGGCTTTGCCGAATTTTTCCGGCAGGACGGTGGCCAGGTTCATCGCACGGTTCAGGCCCTGGCAATTGAGTTGGCCAAGGCCGCCGGCCGGTTTTTCGCCGTGACGCAGGAACACCAGGGTTTGCACACCGTCGACTTGCTGGGCGCGGCTGATCCGGGATTCCAGGGTAAGACCGACAGCGGCACTCACCAGTAATACCGGCAGGAGGATGTAGGAGTAGCGTTTGAAGCGTTTCGCAAGGCACAGAGGCTTGATGGTCATGAAGGTTCTAAGTCTCGATGCAGGGATTCAGGGCAAGCAAGCCCAGCCATCGGGCGCTCTTTAAGAGTCTCCCCAGGCAGTTTGGTTCGTTTCGTGGGGGAGATGGGTCGGCATCCTTGCCGTGTGCAGGAGGTTAACCCGTAGATGTTGCTGAATTAAGACGGATGCACGAGAGACACCGAACCACTACTCTCCTACTTTTATCAGGAGTCGCGCGATGAACTCACTTTCAGACTTCCCCATCACCGCCAAATGGCCGGCCCGGTATCCCGAGCGCCTGCAGCTCTACTCTTTGCCGACGCCCAACGGGGTCAAAGTGTCGATCATGCTGGAGGAACTCGGGATGCCTTACGAGGCGCATAAGGTCAGCTTCGAGACTCAGGACCAGCTCTGCGCCGAATTCCTGTCGCTGAACCCCAACAACAAAATCCCGGCGATCATCGACCCCAATGGCCCCGGCGGCCAGGCGCTGGGCTTGTTCGAATCGGGCGCGATCCTGATCTACCTTGCCGAAAAGAGCGGCGAGTTGCTGCCCGAAGACCCGGCAATGCGTTACGAGACGATCCAGTGGCTGATGTTCCAGATGGCCGGTATCGGGCCGATGTTCGGCCAGGTGGGGTTTTTCAACAAATTTGCCGGTGCGGCCTACGAGGACAAACGCCCGCGTGACCGTTATGTCGCCGAGTCTCGCCGCCTGCTGGAGGTGCTGGAGAAACGCCTGCTGGGCCGCACCTGGATCATGGGTGACGAGTACAGCATCGCCGACATCGCCACCTTCCCGTGGGTGCGCAACCTGATTGGCTTCTACGCGTCCGGCGACCTGGTGGGCATTACCGACTTCCCGAACGTACTGCGGGCCCTGGACGGGTTCGTCGCCCGGCCCGCGGTGATCCGTGGCTTGAACATCCCAGCATAAGGACCTGCATGCCTTCCTTCGATTTCAAACAGCTCGATGTTTTCAGCAACGTGGCCTTAAAGGGTAACCCGCTGGCCGTGGTGCTGGGCGCCGACAGCCTGAGCGACCAGCAAATGGCGGATTTCGCCAACTGGACCAACCTCAGTGAGACCACGTTCCTGCTCAAACCCCGTGATCCACGGGCAGACTACCGCGTAAGAATTTTCACCACCCTGCAGGAATTGCCATTTGCCGGCCATCCGACCCTCGGCAGTTGCCATGCCTGGTTGCAGGCGGGTGGCCAACCCGCTGGTGAGGAGATCATCCAGGAGTGTGAAATCGGCCTGGTGCGCATCCGTCGCCAAGGCGCTGAACTGGCGTTTATCGCGCCACCGCTGCTGCGCTCCGGGCCGCTGGAGAGCGAGTTGGTTGAGCGCGTGCGGCGGGGGTTGGGTCTTGAACCCGGGGCGATTTTGCGTAGCCAGTGGGTGGATAACGGTGCGGGTTGGCTGGCGGTCATGCTGGAGGACCGGGAACAGGTACTGGCGCTGCGCCCGGATTACTCGCAGTTGCAGGGGCTGGCCGTAGGCGTGATCGCCCCGTGGAGCCCCGGGCGGGACGGTGACGAGGCGCAATTTGAAGTGCGGGCCTTTATTGCCGGCGATGGAGCCCCGGAAGACCCGGCCACCGGCAGCCTGAACGCTGGTGTTGCCCAGTGGCTGCTGGGCGAAGGCCTGGCGCCCAGCCGCTATGTGGTCAGCCAGGGCACCGCCATGGGCCGTGCCGGGCGCATCCGCGTCGAGCAGCATGGCGAGAAAATCTGGGTCGGCGGTGCGGTTGCCGTTTGCATTGACGGGCGTCTACAGCTCTAGATCAATGCAATTGTTACCGGGTCTGCAATAAACTGTTCTGCACTTGGCGTTTGTGCTCTGCGGTGCACGAGGCATAAGCTTTCGCCCCTATGTTTTTTCGGCCTGCCTTTTTCAGGAGCATCAATGTCCAGCCAGTTCCCCGAAGCCCGTCCACGCCGCCTGCGCCGCTCTGCGGAGTTGCGTGGCCTGTTCCAGGAAACCGAATTCACCCTCAATGACCTGGTGCTGCCGATCTTCGTTGAAGAAGAAATCGACGACTTCGTGCCGATCACCAGCATGCCCGGGGTGCAGCGCATTCCCGAGTCGAAGCTGGCCGGCGAGATCGAGCGCTATGCGAAAGCCGGGATCAAGTCGGTGATGACCTTCGGTGTGTCCCACCACCTGGACGCCTCCGGCAGTGACACCTGGCAAGAACGTGGCCTGGTCTCGCGCATGTCCTCGATCATCAAGGACGCGGTGCCGGAAATGATCGTGATGTCCGACACCTGTTTCTGCGAGTACACCGACCACGGCCATTGCGGCGTGATGCACGGCGCCGAAGTCGATAACGACCGCACCCTGGTCAACCTCGGCAAGCAAGCCGTGGCCGCCGCCCGCGCCGGTGCTGACGTGATCGCGCCGTCTGCCGCGATGGATGGGCAGGTGCAGGCCATTCGCCGGGCCCTGGATGAAGCAGGCTTCAGCCATATCCCGATCATGGCCTATTCCACCAAATTCGCCTCGGCCCTTTACGGCCCGTTCCGCGAAGCCGGCGGCAGCGCGCTCAAGGGCGACCGCAAAAGCTACCAGATGAACCCGATGAACCGCCGCGAAGCGGTGCGTGAGTCGTTGCTGGATGAGCAGGAGGGCGCAGATGCGCTGATGGTCAAACCGGCCGGCGCCTACCTGGACATCATCCGCGACATCCGCGAAGCCTCGCGCTTGCCGGTGGCGGCATACCAGGTCAGCGGCGAGTACGCGATGATCAAGTTCGGTGCCCAGGCGGGCGCGATCGATGAAGCCCGCGTGGTGCGGGAAACCCTGGGGTCGATCAAGCGCGCCGGTGCGGACTTGATCTTCACCTACTTTGCGATGGACCTGGCGCTCGCCGGGATCTGAGTGACTCAAGGCCTGGCGATGACGGGCGTGTGCGGCGGCCAATGTCTGGGCGGCCGCGCGTGCCAGTCAGAAGTTAATGCTGCTGGCTATATCCTTGA
Organism: Pseudomonas sp. PAMC 26793; assembly: GCF_000313235.1. NCBI lineage: Bacteria > Pseudomonadati > Pseudomonadota > Gammaproteobacteria > Pseudomonadales > Pseudomonadaceae > Pseudomonas > Pseudomonas sp. PAMC 26793. The sequence continues at coordinate 23,759 of NZ_AMXG01000012.1, read as the reverse complement.
GTGCTATAAAACGCCGACCGGTAATGCCCTCATCGAAGCCTTTCAGTTCGCGCAAAAAACGTTTATTCAGCTCATCCAGTTCGGCAATTCCAAAGCTGTACCACGTGTCATGTAAATGTCGGGTGCCTTGGGGTGGGCCAAAGTACATTTTAAAACAGAGACGGTTACGTAGCGTGTCGCCAAACGTCACCAACTTTCCTCTATTGATCGGTGGAATGGTTTTGCTGGACGGCGCAGGCACGCGAAGTCGCAACGGGAAGATATTCTGCTGGTAATGACCCATTGCTCCATGATCTGCCGAATGTGCAACCGTGACATCCCAGATGAAATAAGCGATTGCCCTGGCGAATGTATCGCCCTCTCTTAGGCGTTGGTGTGGTGGAAAACCAGTCACCCAGGCGGCAATGGCGTCGCTCCAGTAAGTTATAACGGGATCATCGACGTCGATGTAAGAGGTCACCGCACTTACAAAGTCAAATATTACGTCGTAATAGCCCCTGATGAAGTCGTCAAAGTCTGACCATATTTTTTCCGGAACCAGAGGGAACGTGTAGGGTGGATAGCTGCTATTGCCTTCAATCCCGGAAAAGGCATCGGTCATCAGTCCCGTCCATCCGCGACCTTCTTCAATAACCGGAACATTTCCCCATCCAGGATACGGTGTATAGGGCAGAAACTGATTGTTATGGGCGACGGAGTACGGTTGTAACGACACGGCTTGATTAATTGCCAGTTGAATTCTGGTGTGGGGAGCCAGCAGCTTAAAGAGCAAATGCTCCTTGGGCAGCGCCGTTAAACTGATGGCGCTGATGGTATCCACCGGGAAGTGCAGCCGGGGGTGAGTCACCAAGGTAATCAGGCACAGGGCGCCTTGCAGTACAAAATATTTGGCCAGTTCCCAGGCGTTTTTGTCATCTGGCGTTAACACCAGGCCATTTATTTTTATGGCCAGCACGCTGCCGGAGTTAGTGCTGTCACGCTTGAATAACGTCAGGCTGGGCGCCGAATGAATGCCGTGCAGGGGGTCCCAGCGGTTCATGCTCACTGTGTCAATTTTCAGATAGCGTGGCTCGCCGTGACTATCAAGCAAGTCGTCGGAATTCAGTAGTCCTGGGAATTCGCGGGCATCCTCCGTGTGCACCGGCGTCAGCAATTTACTCAGGGTTCCATAAAATAATTGTTGCGCAAACAGTAAGTCGGAAACCGGCCGTAGCTTGTAATCACCCGCTAGCATCTTCAAGAGAATTTTGATGCGGCCGAACTTCAAGGTTTTAAGGTAGTGGGATACCACATCGATGCGAAAGTCATCGATGTGTGCCTTGGGGACTCTTTTTATCATGGCCGGCAACTCACCAGCCAATGTGTTGGCTTTCGGCCACGGGCCCTGCATTCCGTATAAATAGTCGTCGGCGGTGTAACCCTGAAGCGGTCCCGCCCATTCCGCATAATGTTCGACTGACATAAACAATCCCCTGTTTACGAGAGTGAAGATTGGTTAGCGGTCGCAATACCTGAACAAATACGCCGTAACTGATAAATACCTTTGGGATCCAGGGGCTGCTTCAGCGCTTCGAACATAGACGTCAGCGTCGCCCGAATATCAGTTAAACGTGAAAAAAAACCTGCCACAACTGTGATAGTTGACAGGTTATATTTTTTTGCAGATGTGGTACGTGATGCTGGATAGCGCGCTGGAGCCTGGAGCCTGGAGGCTGTTGAACGGGGTCGGCGAACCCCGGTTAGACTTACCGGTCGATATCTGCCAAGACTGCCCCATCGTCACCCAAGGAAGCCCCATGCATGCATCCCGCCTGATCCTGTGCCTCACCACCTTGCTGGTGCTGGCCGGCTGTTCCAGCCAGCGCACCCCGCAATTGCCCGAGCGCAGCGAAACCGAGGTAAAGGCGCAGATCGTGCGGCTGATGCCGGCCAGCGTGCCGGATCGTGGCGGCTGGGCCCAGGACATCTACACCGCCTTCAATACGCAGAAAATCTACCCCAGTACCGAAAACATCTGCGCCGTGCTGGCGGTGACCGAGCAGGAGTCCACCTACCAGGTCGACCCGCCGGTGCCGAACATGGGCAAGATCGCCCAGGACGAAATCCTGCGCCGCGCCGCTAAAGTCCACGTGCCGGCGGTGCTGGTGCGCACGGCACTGCAACTGCGCTCGCCCACGGGCAAGTCCTACGCGGAGCGCTTGAGTGCTGCGCGTACCGAGCGGGATTTGAGTGGGATCTTTGACGATTTCATCAGCGTCGTGCCCTTGGGCAATACCCTGTTTGGCGGCTTCAACCCGGTGCATACCGCAGGCCCGATGCAGGTCAGCATCGACTTCGCGCAAAAGCAGGCCCGGGATTATCCCTACACCGTGGATGGCAGCATCCGCCGGGAAGTGTTTACCCGTCGAGGCGGCATGTACTTTGGCGTCACCCATTTGCTGGGCTACCCGGCGCACTACGACCAGATGCTGTACCGCTTCGCCGACTTCAACGCCGGTTGGTACGCCAGCCGCAACGCCGCATTCCAGGCAGCACTCAGCCGGGTCTCGGGCGCCAATCTGGCGCTGGACGGTGACCTGATCAACTACGGCTCCTTCCTGCCGGGCACCACTGAGCTGGCAGTGCGCTCCCTGGGCAAGGCGCTGGACATGCGCAACCCGAGCATCCGCAGCCAGCTGGAGCAGGGCGAGCGCCTGGATTTTGAAGACACCACCCTGTACCAGAGTGTGTTCGCCCTGGCCGACAAGGCCGCCGGCAAACCGGTGCCGCGGGCGATCCTGCCGGGCATCGTGCTGAAAAGCCCGAAGATCACCCGCAACCTCACCACCGCCTGGTTTGCCAAGCGCGTGGATGAGCGTTATCAGCGCTGCATGAAGCGTTAGGCTTATCGCAAAGGATTTGCCGGGTTGATGTTGATGGTCCGGATGGCCGCGGTGGGATACACCTCCGGCCTTGTCCCCAAGGAAGAACCTGACATGACTGCCCATGCCATCCCCGAAGGCTTTACCCCGCTGCGTCGCAGCAGCCCACTCCTGGACCTGCTTGGCCCGGTGTATAGCAGAGGTGAAGGCTTGCAGCTGGAAATCGGCCTGCGCGCCGACAACCGCCACGCCAACGGACGCGGCACCGTGCACGGTGGCGTGCTGGCCACCCTGGCGGATGTGGGCATGGGCTACGCCATGGCGTTTTCCAGCGAGCCGCCGCTGCCGTTGATCACGGCGAGCATGACCCTGGACTATCTCGGCGCGGTGCAGGTGGGGGAGTGGCTCGAGGTGCGGCTGGAGCATCACAAGCGCGGGCGGCAGATGGCGTTTGCCACGGTCAGCGTGCAGGTCGGGGAGAAGGTGGTGCTGCGGGCAAATGCGGTGTTTGCGGTGCCCCAGGTGCGGGACTGACCGATAAAGAAAAGGCCCGGTTTTCGTGGAACCGGGCCTTTTCCATGTTGCTCTTTGAAATCAGCTGCGTTCAAGGGCCAGGGCTACACCCTGACCGCCACCGATGCACAGGGTGGCCAGGCCTTTCTTGGCGTCACGCTTGATCATTTCATGCAGCAGGGTCACCAGCACGCGGCAGCCTGATGCACCAATCGGGTGGCCGATGGCAATCGCGCCGCCGTTGACGTTGACCTTCGACGCGTCCCATTCCAGCTCTTTGCCCACCGCCAGTGACTGCGCGGCGAAGGCTTCGTTGGCTTCGATCAGGTCCAGGTCGCCCAGGCTCCAGCCGGCCTTGTCCAGGCAGCGGCGGGTGGCCGATACCGGGCCAATGCCCATGATCGCAGGATCGACGCCGGCGTTGGCGTAGCTGGCGATGCGGGCCAGCACTGGCAAGCCGAGTGCTTTGGCTTTGTCCGCGCTCATCAGCAGCACGGCAGCCGCGCCGTCGTTGAGGCTGGAGGCATTGCCGGCGGTGACGGTGCCGTCTTTCTTGAAGGCCGGCTTGAGCTTGGCCAGGGATTCGGCGGTGGTGCCGGCGCGTGGCTGTTCGTCCACCGTAAAGGCCACCGGGTCGCCCTTGCGCTGGGGAATCAGGATCGGCGTGATCTCATCGCTGAAACGCCCGGCTTCAATCGCCGCGGTGGCTTTTTGCTGGGAGGCGGCGGCGAAGGCGTCCTGGGCTTCACGGCTGATACCGTACTTGTCTACCAGGTTCTCGGCGGTAATGCCCATGTGGTAGTCGTTGAACGCATCCCACAGGCCGTCGGTGATCATGCTGTCGATCATTTTCGCATGGCCCATGCGCAGGCCGGTGCGAGCGGCCGGCAATACGTACGGGGCCAGGCTCATGTTCTCCATGCCGCCGGCGATGATCACCTCGGCGTCACCGCAACGGATCGCTTGCGCGCCGAGGTGCAGGGCCTTGAGGCCCGAACCGCAGACCTTGTTCAGGGTCAGGGCCGGTACGGCGTGGGGCAGGCCGGCGAGGATCGAGGCCTGGCGGGCGGGGTTCTGGCCGCTGCCTGCGGTGAGCACCTGGCCAAGGATTACTTCATCCACGAGCGCAGGGTCGATGCCGGTTTGCTCCAGCAGGCGACGGATCACCGCAGCCCCCAGCTCCGGGGCCGGGATGCTTGCCAGCGAACCTTGGAAGCTGCCCACGGCGGTGCGGGTGGCAGCAACAATCACGACGTCTTGCATGGAATCTGTCCTCACTGGAAGTGCATTTCTGGAACGTGGTCCGGGACGATCAGTTTACCGGCTGTCTTGCTGACGATCTCTTCAACACTGACGCCAGGTGCGCGTTCCTTGAGGACAAAAGCGCCATTTTCGATTTCCAGGTAGGCCAGGTCCGTCAGCACGCGCTTGATGCAGTTGGCGCCGGTCAGCGGCAGGCTGCAGCGGCTCAACAACTTGGACTCACCGTCCTTGGACGCGTGGGTCATGATCACGATGATGTTCTCGGCACCGGCCACCAGGTCCATCGCGCCGCCCATGCCCTTGACCAGCTTGCCGGGGATCATCCACGAGGCGATGTTGCCCTGTACGTCGACTTCAAAGGCGCCAAGCACGGTCAGGTCGACGTGGCCGCCGCGAATCATCGCGAAGGACTCGGCCGAGGAGAAGATCGACGCGCCAATGCGCGCGGTGACGGTCTGTTTGCCGGCATTGATCATGTCGGCATCGATGGTTTCTTCAGTCGGAAACGGGCCCATGCCCAGCAGGCCGTTTTCCGACTGCAGCATCACTTCCATGCCTTCGGGGATGTAGTTGGCCACCAGGGTCGGGATGCCGATGCCGAGGTTGACGTAGAAACCGTCCTGCATTTCGCGGGCGACTCGTTGAGCCATTTGTTCGCGGGTAAGAGCCATTGTTTGTCTCCTTATTATTTGGGCTGGTGGATTATTTGCGGAGGGTGCGCTGTTCGATGCGCTTCTCGAAGGTGCCGCAAATGATCCGGTCGACGTAGATCCCTGGGGTATGGATATGCGCCGGGTCCAGCTCGCCCGGTTCGACGATTTCTTCGACTTCGACCACGGTGATCTTGCCGGCGGTGGCAGCCAGCGGGTTGAAGTTCTGGGCGGTGTGACGGTAGATCACGTTGCCGAAGTGGTCGGCTTTCCAGCCTTTGACGATGGCGAAGTCGCCGGTGATGGATTCTTCCATCAGGTAAGGGCGACCGTTGAACTCGCGGGTTTCCTTGCCTTCAGCGACGGGTGTGCCGACGCCGGTGGCGGTGAAGAAGGCCGGGATGCCGGCACCGCCTGCGCGCAGTTTTTCGGCGAGGGTGCCTTGGGGCGTCAGGACCACTTCGATTTCGCCGCTGAGCAGTTGCTTCTCGAACAGCGCGTTTTCACCGACGTAGGACGCGAACACCTTGCTGATCTGCTTGCCTTCCAGCAGCAGGCCCAGGCCAAAGCCGTCAACGCCGCAGTTGTTGGAAACCACGGTCAGGTTGCGGGTGCCTTTGCGCTTGATTTCGGCGATGAGGTTTTCCGGGATGCCGCACAGGCCAAAGCCACCCGCCAGCACCGTCATGCCATCTTCCAGGCCTGCCAACGCCTCTTCATAGCACGCTACGCGTTTATCAAAACCTGCCATATGCACCTCTTTTATTGTTTGTGGGCCAGCCATATGAACCGAGTGTTGCGCTGACGGATTGATTTGTTAAGTTGTTTTTTAAGGTTGATTGATTTAAAAAACAGCATAGTCGTCCGCCATCGGGAGAAGCTTCATGACAGTTAAACAGATGCGCGCCTTTCTTGCCGTGGCCCAGACCCTCAGCTTTGCGGCAGCCTGTGAGCGTTTGCATCTTTCCCAGTCGGCCTTGAGCCTGACCATCAAAGGCCTGGAGGAAGGACTGGGCGGACGCTTGTTCAGCCGCAATACCCGCAATGTCGCGCTGACCCCCGAAGGCGAGTCCCTGCTGCCCCTGGCCCGGCGCCTGATTGCCGATTGGGACAATGCCGAGGATGAGTTGCGCCAGCGCTTCACCTTGCAGCGCGGGCGGGTGACGGTGGCAGCGATGCCGTCGTTTGCCGGAAACCTGCTGCCGCCGATCCTGAAGATTTTTCGCGCGCGCTACCCTCAGGTCAACGTGACGGTGAATGACGTGATCAACGAGCAGGTGCTGGAAATGGTTCGCGATCGCCAGGTGGAACTGGGCGTGGCGTTTGAGCCTACGGAAAGCTCGTCGCTGGTGTTCACCCCGCTGTACATAGATCGCTTTGTCGCGGTAGTGCCCGGTGACTCGCCATTGGCGCGCCGGTCCGATATCGACTGGCACACCCTGCTGGAACAACCCTTCATCACCTTGCAGCGACCGTCCACGGTGCGGGTGATGCTGGAAGAACACCTGAAGGTACTGGACATGAAGCTGCCGGTGGCCCTGGAGAGCCATCAACTGGCGACAGTGGGCAAGATGGTTGCCAGTGGCTTGGGCGTCAGCGCAGTGCCGGCGTTGTGCGCGGGCCAAATGCAGGAAGCGGGTGCCCACTGCATCACCTTGAGCGATCCGGTGATCGAACGGCCGATTGGTGTATTGACCAAGCCGGGGCACGAACTTTCGGCAGCGGCCCAGGCCATGTTTGATATTTTTTGCGATGAAGCGGGGAAGGGGCGTTTTCCGGTGTTGTTGCAATAACCGTCGGCCATAAAAAAGCCTGCTCGTTTAAGCGAGCAGGCTTAAGTGATAAGTACGTAGTTATCAGCAGTATCTGTCGATCACTTTAACGTGCGAATGGCCTTTAAGGTGCTGCCACTCGGTATTAAGTGTATGAAAAACCTGCTCGATAAAGTTGCGATCAGCGGCGGCTTTCTTGCCGACATAACCCTGGCCGCGGCGGTACATTTTCAGGCGCGCTGCCAGTTCACGGTTATTCCTGTCGAACTCTTCTTCCACGGTATGGGGCGCCAGGCAGTCAATATGGACCTGGCCCGATTTACCAATCCAGAGGATATGGTCGTCGAGCGTGTCTTTCTGCGCTGCGAACATCTCAGCCAATTCTTCGATAGTTGGTTGGTTGTTCAGATTCATGTGTAAGCCCCTTGACCAGTTGGCGATCTTTAGTTGATCCATTAAAAAAACTACTAAGTTGTCTCCGGCTCAGAAAACCGGGCGTCAGCGACTGTCTGCCGAATACGGGCAGGGTCTTGAACCGATGCATGTAGTCTTGCTGATGAACTGCTACGCAATGGTTTCATAACGAAGACAAGCAGCGTTTGAGCTCCTTGTACCGATCCTTTCGGGCCGGTCAGCTTCATCAATCTGCCTTGTGGGCAGTGCACATCCGGAAAAAACAGCTCGGCGGTCAGACGAGCTTGTTCAAAACACGTGTTACCAACGCTCCCGATCCGGGAGACGCTTGAATCATGCAATTACAAAATGGTTACGTCAACGGTTATGTAGTGATTATTTTTTAGCACTACATAAATCCCCGTGGGACGGGGATGAGAGCGGAAAGCGTGACTTGAGCGTCACTTTCCGTGCGGGCAGGTCGCGGGATCCGGGGGCTTTTTGTGGCGAGGGAGCTTGCTCCCGCTGGGGTGCGAAGCGCCCCCATCAGGCTGACTGCGGTGCTTCAGGAATCATTCGGTTGCCAGTTTTGGGGCTGCTGCGCAGCCCAGCGGGAGCAAGCTCCCTCGCCACAGAAAAGCAGGGTTGGGCTATCCCAGGCGTTCTGCCAGCAATGGCAACAAACGTTCGCAGGAGGCCTCGATCTTGAGTTGCAGCAGCTCATCGCCCCGTGTCTTGCCCAGATTGATGGCAATCACAGGCTTGCCCTGTTCAACCATCGCCTTGCACAAGCGAAACGCTGAATACGCCATCAGCGACGAACCCACCACCAGCAATCCTTCTGCGTCATCCACCGCCGCCATCGCCTTGGCGGCCGTGCCCTGGGCGACGTTTTCTCCGAAAAACACCACATCCGGTTTCAACCGTTGCCCGCCGCAATGGGGGCAGCGGGGCACCTGGAAACGTCCTTCAAAGGCCGGGTCCAGCAGGGTGTCACCGTCTGGTGCCTGAACCGCGTCCACACCCGCCAGGTACGGATTCTCCGCTTCCATCTGGCGCTGGATCAGGTCCCGTTCGCTGGTCTGCTGGCAATCCAGGCACAGCACCCGGTGCAGGCTGCCGTGGAGTTCGATCACCTCATGGCTGCCAGCCTGGTCGTGCAGGGTATCGACGTTCTGGGTGATCAGCCCGGTAATGCGCTGGCGCTGCTGCAGGGTGGCCAACGCGATATGCGCCGCGTTCGGCTGTGCGACACATACCCTCGGCCAGCCGAGCATTGCCCTGGCCCAGTAGCGACGGCGCGCCTCCGGGGTTGCGAGGAACTCCTGGTACATCATCGGTGCCTTGCCCCGGCGGACGCCTTCGCTGTCGCGATAATCGGGAATCCCCGAAGAGGTGCTGATACCCGCACCGGTCAGCACCAGGAAGCGTCGTTCGGCCATGGCCCGGTGCAGGCTGTCGAGTTGGTTATCGACTTGATGTTGCAGGGTATCGAGCATGGGGTCCCCAATGATTATTCGCCGCGAATGTACTGCTCCAGCTGTTTGATCAGGTCGGCCTGTTCGGCAATCGCTTCCTTGACCAGGTCGCCGATGGACAGCAAGCCAAGCAGTTCGCCATTCTCCACCACAGGCAGGTGCCGCAGATGTCGGTCAGTCATGATAGTCATGCAGGTCTCGACGGTTTGGTGGGTGTCGACGGTGATCACCGGTGAATTCATGATCTCGTGGGCTTTAGTCGTCGTCGAGGACAATCCATGGAGGATGACCTTACGGGCATAGTCCCGTTCACTGATGATGCCCACCACCTTCCCGTCCTGGAGCACTGGCAAGGCCCCGACGTTTTTCGACGCCATCACGATCAAGGCCTCAAATACCGTATGGTCGTGGGGGATAGTGTGGACTTGCTGGTTTTGCTGGTCTTTGGACTTCAGCACTTGGGCAACGGTTTTCATGGAGGCCACTCCGGTGTTGTTATTGTTGGGAGGTTAGCAGGCCCTACAGAATCCTGGATGGCCCGCGGCAGGGCAAGGTCCAAAGCGGCATACATCCCGTCGAAAAACGTCATTGTCGCGACTTTTTAGTGCCTCTCAGCCTTTGTTTGCCGGTTTCGCCGCCCGCTTCGGGCTGGTGGCCGTCTTGCGCTGGGTCGGTTTGCGTTTGTTTTTCCACGGTGTGGCACCCCGTCCTGCCGGGCTGGCGGGGCCGCTGATGGTCAGGCGCATGCCGGTGCAGCGCGTGACTTGCTTGCTCATCCAGGCCGCCTGCTTGGCCACGAACTCCTCCAGGCTCATCTCACCGCTCTGCACCATGTCCAACGCCTGTTCCCAGATGGCCGTGGTGCCGGGGTCGGCGATTGCCCGTGGCACTGCATCGATCAGGCTGAACGCGGCAGGCGTTGCCGACAGCGCCTTACCGTTTTTCACCAGGTAACCGCGATCCAGCAGGCCCTGGATAATCCCGGCGCGGGTGGCTTCGGTGCCGATCCCGGTGGTGTCCTTGAGTTTTTGCTTGAGCAGCGGGTCCTCCACCAGCTTGGCGACGTTTTTCATCGCCTTGATCAGGTCGCCTTCGGTGAAGGGCTTGGGCGGCTGGGTCCACAGGTCCTTGAGGTTGACCTTGGCCACCGCGTAATCCTGGCCTTGAACCAGTTTTGGCAAGGACTGCGGCGCAGGTGCTTCACGGCCCTTGGCCGGCGCCAATGCTTCCGGCAATGCGCGTTTCCAGCCAGGCTCGACGATGACTTTGCCGACTGCCCGCAGGGCTTCACCGGCACAATCGAAATCGGCCTGAGTACGGTCGTATTCGTGGTTGGGCAGGAACTGTGCGAGGTAGCGCGCGCGAATCAGGGTGTACACAGCGCGATGCTTGCCGGTCAGTTGCCCGACATCCTTGCCGGCGCCGGTGGGAATGATGCCGTGGTGCGCGCTGACCTTGGCGTCGTTCCAGGCCCGTGAGCGCCGCTTCGGATCGATGTGTGGCATCAATTCATTCACCGCCGGATCGGCCCGACCCAGCGCCGCGAGAATTTTCGGCGCGTCGCCGTGCTGGCTCAGGGGCAGGTAGCCGCAATCGCTGCGCGGGTAAGTAATCACCTTGTGGGTTTCGTAAAGCGACTGCGCAACATCCAGGGTTTCCTGAGCGCCGAGGCCGAGTTTTTTCGAGCAGATTTCCTGCAGAGTGCCGAGGTCGAAGGGCAGGGGCGCCACGTCGCGCATGCGCTCGGTGCGCAGTTTGACCAGCCGGGCACTGGCGGCGTTGCTCATTGCGTTGGCGGCGTCCCGGGCAAGCTGCGGATTGAGGCAACGGCCCTGATCGTCACAGGCATCTTCGGTCGCGCGCCATTGCGCAGTGAAGGTGATGTTGTCTTGGAGCAGGTCCACATCGATGGCCCAGTAGGCGACGGGTACAAAGTCGGCAATGCTGCGGTCGCGGTCTACTACCAACCGCAGGGTCGGGGTTTGTACACGCCCAACCGGCAACACGCCCTGATAACCGGACTGTTGGCCCAACAGGGTAAACAGGCGGCTCATGTTCATCCCGATCAGCCAGTCGGCGCGGGAGCGGCCAAGGGCCGAATGGTAGAGGCTGAAGGTTTCTGCACCGGGCTTCAATGAGGCCAGGGCCTTGCGGATCGATGCGTCGTCGAGGGCCGAGAGCCACAGCCGCTGGATGGGACCGCGATAACGGCAGTGCTCCACCAGCTCCCGGGCGATCATCTCGCCCTCACGGTCGGCATCGGTGGCGATCACCAATTCCTGGGCTTCCCCCAGCAGACGCTTGACCGCCTTGAACTGGCTGGCGGTCTTGGGCTTGACCAGCATCTTCCACTTTTCGGGGATGATTGGCAGGTCGGCCAGTACCCAGCGCTTGTACTTGGCGTCGTAGCTGTCGGGCGGGGCGGTTTCCAGCAGGTGGCCGATGCACCAGGTCACCGTCACGCCTGAACCCAGCCAACAACCGTCGCCACGCCGGGTCGCGCCGAGCACGGCGGCGATATCCTTGGCCTGGGACGGTTTTTCACAGAGGAACAGCCGCATGGTCACCACATTCGTTACGAAATTGAATGGGGAGCAGGATGGGCAATAAATCAGAATTGGGCAACTTTTATCTGGATGGATATACAGCAATTTGTGTGTGTGGTGCTAAACCCAGTGTGGGAGCGGGCTTGCTCGCGAAAGCGGTGTGTCAGCACCAGACTTGTTGGCTGACCCACCGCCTTCGCGAGCAAGCCCGCTCCCACACTGAATCTCCAGTGTCAGCCGGATCGAAGTTTAGTTATTGTCGATATCCACGTTCTTGGTCTCTTTCAGGCAAATCAGCCCCACGATCAGGCTCACCCCGGTAATCACCACCGGGTACCACAGGCCGTAGAAGATATCGCCGGTGTACACCACCAGCGCAAACGACACCGTTGGCAGGAACCCACCAAACCAGCCGTTACCAATGTGGTAAGGCAGCGACAACGAGGTGTAGCGGATGCGTGTCGGGAACAGCTCCACCATCAGCGCTGCCAGCGGGCCGTAGCACATGGCGGCGATCAGGATCAGGGCGACGATCAGCACCACCACCATGGTTTTGTTGACTTGCGCCACGTCAGCCGACTGCGGATAACCCGCCAGCGTCACCGCGCCTTTCAGGGCAGCTTCGTCGTAACCATCGATACGCACATCACCCACGCTCACCTGCACCGCACTGCCGGCCGGGGCGGCCGCGCTTTCGTACGGCAGGCCCTGTTTCACCAGGAAGGTCTTGACCTTGTCGCACGGGCTGTCAAAACGCGCCTTGCCCACCGGGTCGAACTGGAAGGTGCAGGTGGCTGGATCCGCCAACACCGTGATCGGTGACTGGCGGCTCGCGTGGTCCATCGCCGGGTTGGTGTAGTGGGCCAGCCCCTTGAAGATCGGGAAGTACAACGCGGTGGCCAGCAGCAGGCCGACCATCAACACCGGCTTGCGCCCCAGTTTGTCCGAGAGCCAGCCGAAGAAGATGAAGAACGGTGCGCCAATCACCACGCTGATGATCAGCAGCATGTTGGCCAGTGCCGGGTCCATCTTCAGAAACTGCGTGAGGAAGAACAGCACATAAAACTGCGCGGCATAGAACGTCACGGCTTGGCCGGCGTTGATGCTGAACAGCGCAATCAGCACGATCTTGAGGTTTTCCCATTTGCCGAAGGATTCGCGGATCGGCGACTTGCTGGCCTTGCCTTCCTCTTTCATTTTCAGGAACGCCGGCGACTCGTGCAGGCTCAGGCGGATCCAGGTGGAGATGCCCAGCAGCACGATCGAGAGCAGGAACGGCAGGCGCCAGCCCCACACTTCAAACTGGTCGCCGGTGAAGTAACGGCACGCCAGCACCACCAGCAGCGACAGCAACAGGCCGAGGGTCGCGGTGGATTGAATCCAACTGGTGTGGAAGCCGCGTTTGCCCGCCGGTGCATGCTCGGCCACGTAGGTGGCTGCACCGCCGTACTCGCCGCCCAGCGCCAGGCCCTGGAGCATGCGCAGTGCCACGAGGATGATCGGTGCGGCGATGCCGATGCTTGAATAGGTCGGCAGCAGGCCGACGCAGAAGGTCGCCAGGCCCATCAGGATGATGGTGGCGAGGAAGGTGTACTTGCGCCCGATCATGTCTCCCAGCCGACCGAACACCAGGGCGCCGAACGGGCGCACCACAAACCCGGCCGCGAAGGCCATCAGGGCGAAGATAAACGCCGTGGTGTCGTTGACCCCGGCAAAGAACTGCTTGCTGATCACCGCCGCGAGGGCGCCGTAGAGGAAGAAGTCATACCACTCGAACACCGTCCCGAGGGAGGAGGCGAAGATGACTTTCTGCGTGTCGTTGCTCGAGCGTGCGCCGAGCGCCGGGTCCAGGGGTTGAGCGTGTTCTGACATTGGGTAGCCCTCACAGTGATTATTTATTGTTGTTCCACTGTCGGCGCCGAATCGGCGCCGCTGTTCAGATTGCGGTGACCAGTTCTTTCTCCGGGGCGAGGCTCCTTGTGTTCGGCGAAAGGATAAGCTGCGCGGCTTTTTCCGCGATCATCAGCGTGGGTGAGCAGGTGTTGCCTGAAGTGATCCGTGGCATCACTGACGCGTCGGCGATACGCAGGCCGGGAATGCCGTGCACCCGCAGTTGCGCGTCGACCACGGCGTCCTTGTCGCTGCCCATGCGGCAGGTGCCCACCGGATGGAAAATCGTGGTGCCGATGCGGGCGGCGGCCTCTTGCAGTTGTTCGTCGGTTTGCAGTTCTTCGCCAGGCAGGTATTCCACCGGGTTGAACTGTTTCAGGGCCGGCGCCGAGACGATGCGACGGGTCAGGCGAATGGCGTCGGCGGCCACCCGCAGGTCTTCGGGATGGCTGAGGTAGTTGGGCCGGATCAGTGGCGCGTCTGCCGGGTTGGCCGAGCGTATGTCGATGCGGCCACGGCTTTGCGGGCGCAGGTCACACACCGAGGCGGTGAAGGCCGGAAAGGCGTGCAGAGGTTCGCCGAAGCGCTCCAGGGACAGCGGCTGTACGTGGTATTCGAGGTTGGCCGACGTCTGCTCCGGTCCGGAGCGGGCGAACGCACCAAGCTGGCTGGGCGCCATGGACAGTGGGCCGCTGCGGTCGTACAGGTAACGCAGGCCCATGCCCATCTTGCCCCACACGGTGCCCGCGATCTGGTTCAGGGTGCGGGCGTTTTCCAGCTTGTAGATCAGGCGCAGTTGCAGGTGATCCTGCAGGTTGCCACCGACGCCGGGCAACTCGTGCAGCACGTCGATACCCAAGGGCTTGAGCACGCTGGAAGGGCCGATGCCGGAGCGTTGCAGGATGCCGGGCGAACCGACGGAGCCCGCGCACAGGATGATTTCCTTGCGCGCCCGCCATGTGACTTGCTGGCCCTGCTGGCGAGCAATGACCGCGGCAGCGCGGCCGTTCTCCAGCAGTACGCGGTCGACTTCAACTTCAGTCATCACCGTCAGGTTGGGCCGCTGGCGGATCGGCTTGAGAAACGCTTTGGCCGCATTCCAGCGCACCCCGGATTTCTGGTTGACCTGGAAGTAGCCGCAGCCTTCGTTGTCGCCCTGGTTGAAGTCGCTGATGCTCTCGATTCCACTCTGCTGCGCCGCATCGCGAAACGCATCGAGGATTGGCCAGTGCAGGCGCTGTTGTTCAACCCGCCACTCACCGCCGTCACTGTGGAATTCCGAGGCGCCGGCAAAATGGTTTTCGCTGTGCTTGAACAGCGGCAGCACGTCCTTCCAGGCCCAGCCGGGATTGTCCTCGGCCCAGCCGTCATAATCCCGGGCCTGGCCGCGCATGTAGATCATGCCGTTGATCGACGAACAACCGCCCAGCACCTTGCCCCGTGGATAGCTCAGCGCACGGCCTTGCAGGCCTTCCTGGGCTTCGGTCTTGAAGCACCAGTCGGTGCGCGGGTTGCCGATGCAGAACAGGTAGCCGACGGGAATATGGATCCAGGGGTAGTTATCGCGACCGCCGGCTTCAAGCAACAACACACGATGGGCAGGGTTGGCAGACAGTCGATTGGCCAGCAGGCAGCCTGCGGGGCCGGCGCCTACCACCACGTAATCGTATTCAGCAGCTGCAGAATGCATCTGTGACCTCGCTTGTTTTTCTTATTGGCTCCATCCTAGTTGTTAGTTTTCGTCTTAAAAATGTTAGTTTTTACCCAGCTGCTGTGCGTTTTTAGACAGCGATGCTTTCAAGGTGGAGAGCGGAGGCGATATGTTCGACTGGAATGATCTGCGGTTCTTTCTTGAGTTACAGCGTAGCGGACGCCTGCTCACCGCGGCGCAACGTTTGAAAACCACCCACGCCACCGTGGCCCGGCACATCGAGGCCATCGAGAAGAGCCTGGGCACCGCACTGTTCGTGCAGCACGCGCAGGGCTACGAACTCACGCCTTCCGGTGAAGCCCTGCTCAAACACGCCGAAGCCATGGAAAACGTGGCACTGCTGGCCGAAGAAGAACTGACCCATTCCGCCGCGCCCTTGGGCAAGATCCGCCTCGGTGTTGCCGAGGGTTTGGGCGTGATGTTCCTGGCCAGTCGCATGGGCGGCCTGTTCGAACGCTACCCGGGCCTGGAAGTGGAACTGCTGGCGGTGCCACGCTTCGTCAGCATCCTCAACCGCGAAGCGGAAATCAGCATCCACCTGGAACGCCCCAGCGTCGACCAACTGGTGACCCGCAAACTCACCGACTACCGCCTGGCCCTCTACGCCAGCCGCAGCTACCTGGACCGCACGCCACCGATTGAAAAGCGCGAAGACCTGGCGGTGCATGCCTGGATCGATTACGTCGACGATTTGCTGTTCAGCCAGGAACTGAAATTCCTCAGCAGCTTCTGCCGCAACCCCAAAGTGGTGTTCCACAGCACCAGCGTGATCGCCCAGCACCAGGCCGCGCGCTCGGGGTTGGGGATTGCCGTGTTGCCGTGCTTCATGGCCGCGAGCGACCCGGACCTGGTGCCGCTGCTGCCGGGTGAGAGCATCCAGCGCAGTTACTGGATCAGCTCCCGGCGCGAGTTGCACAAGTCGGTAAGGTTGCGAGTGTTGTGGGATTACCTGGTGGAACTGTGCGCGCGGGAGCAAGGGGTTTTGTTGGGGGAGGGTTAGAGCTTCACCACCTGATGCACCTGCTCCCCACAGGCACGGATCTCATTGATCATCTTTTCAAACTGCGCGCTGACAATTTCATCGTGGGTCAGCCAGCGTATCTTCTGCACCAGGAGGTAGTGATAACGCCAGTCACCCTTGACGCGTTCACCCGTGAGGTCCAGGTCGTACCATGGCGAGTGCACCTGGCAGGCCTTGATGTCCTTGTCGATCTGCCCACCCGACAGTGCGATGGTGTAATCCAGCGTCTCGGGGTTACCTATGTACAAGTCGGCCAGTTGCCCATTGCGGCGGTAGTTGAGCAGTCCGTCCCATTTCTCCTGCAAGGCATCGTTGTAGACGTGGTCGTTGCCCAGCGGTTCCAGGGGCCGCATGTCCGTCAGGGTGGCGCTGACCTTGTAGCTGGCCGGGATCAAAAAGGCCGTGGCGGGGCGCTCGACCTGGCAGTCGGTGATCTGTTTGCCGAAGTTGTCGCAGATGTTCTGGTCGCTGGCGGTAGCGCCTTGCTGGCGGTCGGCGAGGCTCAGTTGCATCAGCGGCATACCGCGAAAATCAACGGTGGCCGAGACGCGGGCGGTGCCCTGGGCGTCGAAGCGTTCTTGCTTGTCGAGGATCAATGTGGTGGCGGCAGGTTGCAGCGGAATGTGTTCTTCACGTACCTGGCCCTCGGCATTGGTCACCAGCACCCAGCGGTCCTGGATGTCGGGCAGGGTCTGGCCTGGGGCGAAGACCGGGTTGGTCGGGTCCAGCCACCACACCTGGCCATCGACTTCGGCGCGGACAATGGCGTGGTTCGGTGCGCCGGTGCCGGGAATCAGCAGCGGGTTGACCACATCACCTCGGCTGACCCACGCGGGTTCGGCCTTGATTCCGCTGGCCTTGAGCATGGCCGCGAGCAGCGTCGAAAGGTCTTTGCAGTCGCCGTAGCCGTGCTGTTCGATCTCCGCCAGGCTGAAGGGTACATAGCCGCGATCCGAGGCGCGCCAATCGCCCAGGTAACGGTAGTGGTCGTTGATGTGCTGCATCAGGCCGGCCACTTGTTGCGCCGGCGGCAGGCCGCGAACGGCGGCCACGGCGGCGGCGCCCTGGGGCGGCAGCTTGGCGCTGAGGATCTGGTTGTAGCGTTCGGCGAAGTTGCCGAAGTACTGCTGGCGATCCAGGGAGCTGCCGACTTCGATACGCGGTGTGTGGCGTATGTAGGCGTTGGCGGATTCGTTGATGTAGCTGAGGTAGGTCGGAGCCTTTTGCACCACGTCCAGGGTCTTGCGATTGGCCGATGGGGTAATGCTGAAACCCTCCATCAGTTCGCTGCGCCACTCGATGGGCCGCTCGGCGGTGAAGCGTGCCTTGAAGTGGTCGCGCCGTGCGGCGCTGGGGCCGAACTGCAAGGCGTAGTAGAACTCGGTCATCAGCGGTTTGGCGGGATAGTGTTCGCGCACCGTGTAGCGGATTTGCGTGCCCACCCGCAGGTTGGGGAATGCCAGCGAGGTCTGTTTTTCCCGGGAGAATCCCTGGTCAGGATTGGGGGCGGTGCGGGTGTCGATTTGTGCCTGATCCAGGGGCACCGGTTTGCCGCCGGGCTGGGTGGACTCGGCCTTGAGCAGTTCAAAGCCGTCCTCTTCCTGATAGCTGAAGTCGATCCGCGAGAGCATTTCCCGGCCGCTCGGCTGGAGGATGGTGTAGTGGTAGCGCGTGGTGCAGTCGACGCTGGCGTCGCGGTTGAAGTGGCAATGCAGTTTGGTGTCGCTGGCCAGCGGGGCTTCGGCCATCGGTTGCAGGGCGGCAAACGCGCTGTGGCTGGCAAGCCCCCAGCTGATGCAGATCAGGGGGCGGTAAAACGAAAAACGGAGCATGGGCGCCTCAGGTGGAACATTGACACAAGTACCCAACGGGTACCGAGAAGGCGCCAGATGATAATGGATCGCAACACGAATGCCTAGCATTGTCCGACAATTAATTTCTCTGAAAGGCCCGAGATAGAGCCTTCGTTAACGTTTTAAGGATTATTTTGCGAGCTCAAACTCGACACTTCCCAATCGTTCCCCGTTCACCAACACGTGCACCGCATGCTTGCCGGGATAGTGTTTGCGCGTGGTCAATTCACGAATATGTTGGCCACGGCTGATGGAGTGATGTTCCCCGGCGCCCAGGGTAAACGCCTTGAGTTTGAACACCTTGGACGCGCTGTGACCGGCGCTTTTCACATAGTCGATGGCGTAGTCGACCACCAGCTTTTGTGGGGTGTCGGCGATAGATTCCAGGCTGAAAGACAGGTTGATCCGGTCGCCAAGGTTAATCACCGCCGGCTCAACCTTGAGCTGATGGAGCTTCACCTCGGCCTTGGCTCCCGCCCCCATGATCGTCAATGCCCAGGTGTTGCCTTGCTTGATCAGGCTGCGCAAGGCGTGGCGGGCGATCCAGGCGGTGTGGGGATTGTCCAGGGACCAGCCTTCGATCAAGGTCAGCACCCAATCAGGATGGTCCTTGGTGATGTCGTTAAGGTGGTTGGCTACCGACTTGCGCACGTAGAAGCTGCTGTCGGCCTTTAGGTTATCGAGGATCGAGGCACACAGGTTCGGGTCGGCCTGCACCTCGGCCAGGCGAAACGACCACGGCAGGCGTGGCCGTGAACCTTCGCTGGCGAGGCGTCGCACGTGTTCGTTGTCATCCAGCGACCATTGCTGCATTACGGCCAGGGTGCGCTTGAAATCCTTCAGCAGAAAATGCCGCACGGCAAACTCGGCGGAGCCGAAGGTGGTGAAGTACTTGAGCGCCGCCATGGAACGCTTGAAATCATCGCCGCCGTAGCTGGCGACGTAGTGGGGCAGGAACAGGCTGACAAAGGCGCTGTTCAGCCGGGGGGCCAGGGCATACAGCAACTTCAGCGTTTGGGGGTAATCCAGCGGGATCACAGCGTGCAGGCTTTCGCTGACCCGCGCCATGCGCTGCATCACCGACAGATCCGCGAGCCCGGCCTTGGCGTGTTTGAGAAAACCCTTGGCGTCGAACGCCGGGTACACCGCCGTCATTTCGGTGGCGATGTGTTGCAGGCGTTCGGCGTTGAAGATTTCCTTCAGGGCCGGGGCGCTTTGGTCGGTCATGGGCAAGTCCGCGGGTAGCCAGAGATGCCCACGAGGCTAACCATCAGTACCTAGAGATACCAGCGATATTCCCGCGCATGAATTTCCTGCTGGAATGCCAGATGGTCCTGGCGTTTGTTTTCGCAATACACGTCGACAAACTCGGCGCCGAGGCCTTCACGCAACGCTGGCTGATGTTGCATGGCGCGCACTGCTTCGAGCATCTCCAGGGGGAAATCCGTGCCGCTGTTGCGGTCTTCGTTCAGCGGTGCGATGGGTTCTTTGGCCGCCTCAAGGCCGTGTTCAAGCCCCACCAGAATCGCCGCCAGCACCAGGTACGGATTGGCATCGGCACTCGCCAGGCGATGTTCGATACGCAAGTTGCGCGGGTCGGATTCAGGGATTCGCACACACGCGTCGCGGTCCTCATAACCCCAGCACGCGCGGGTGGCCGCGTTGACCGTGCCGCCGAGCCGGCGGAAGGCGTTGTGGTTGGGCGAAAAGATTGGCATGCAATGGGGCAGCAGTTCCAGACAGCCGGCCACCGCGTGGCGCAACGGTTGCTGCTGATGGGCCGCCAGCAGGTTATTACCCGCAGCATCGTACAGGCTGACATGCACGTGCATGCCGCTGCCGGGATGTTGCAGGTAGGGCTTGGCCATGAAGCTGGCGCGATAGCCATGCTTGAGGGCCACGCCACGGGTGCTGCGGCTGAACAGGGCGGCCCAGTCAGCGGCGCGCAGGCCGTCTTCCAGGTGGCCGAAATTGATCTCGAACTGGCCGGGGCCAAGTTCGGCGGTGATCACCGTGATGTCGATGCCCTGGGCCTTGGCGGTCTCGACCATGTCGTCCAGCACAGGGGCGAAACGCGACAGGCGCTCGATGTGCAAATTGGGCTGGTCGTCGGCGTCATCGCTCAATGGGTCACGGGCGAATTGTGGCAGGCCGTCGCTGAGTTTTTTATCGAACAGGTAGAACTCCAGCTCAAACGCGACCACCGGGTGAATGCCCTTGCGGTGCAGGCGCTCCAGCACTTTGGCCAGCACTTCCCGGGGTTCGAATTCGATGGGCGCTTCGGTGCCATCGGAGGTGATCAGCATTTGCCCCAGGGGCTGCGCTTCCCAGCTCACCGGCTTGAGGGTACCGGGTACCAGGCGGCGATTAGCGTCCGGGTCACCGTCGTGAAAGCAGTAGTCGCCAATCTTGAACAGGCCGCCCTGGACACCCAGCAGCACCGCGTTCTGCGGCAGCTTCAAAGGGCTGCCGGCGGCGACTTTTTCCAGCATGTCCACCGGGTAGCGCTTGCCGTAGAAATGCCCGGGAATGTCCAGGGCAATCAGGTCGACATAACGCACATCGGGATGGTGCTGGCGAAAGGTCCGGACTTCGGCCAAAAGCGTGGCAGCATGGCTTTTCACGGGTGTTGCTCCTAGTTGTAGACCCACAGCACACGGGCGGGCAGGTCGGTCAGGTTGCCGTAGCGGCAGTGGGCAAAACTGGCCAGGTGGAAGCTGTCGCCGGGGCCCAGGGTGACCGAGTCGGCCTCGCCCTCAACCCACAGCGTCAACTCGCCCTCCAGTACATAACCAGCCTGTTCGGCACGGTCGCTCATGGTCTGTTCGCCACTGTTGGCGCCGGGGGCCAATAGGCTGTCGAGGATCGAGAACGCGCCGTGCATGCTCGGCGACACCAGGATGTCGGTGATGCCATTGGCGTAATACACCGTGCGCCGTTCGTTGGGGCGGGTGACCCAGTCCAGCGCCTTGGGTTTGGACAGGCTGTAGAAATAGGTGGTGGGCACCCCGAGGGCGTGGCTGATGGCGGTAAGGTCGGCGACGGTAGGGCGCGACAGGCCGCGTTCAACCTGGGACAGGAAACCTACGGAACGCTCGATCTTTTGCGCGAGTTGCGCCAGGGTGAGCTTCTTGTGCTTGCGCAGGTCGTGAATCAGGATCGCCAGGGCGTCGAGTTCTTCTTGCTTGTCCATGGGCGCTTCGTGAAATTCTTATCGAGAAATTTCATGAAAAATTACAGGATTAATTTCACAAGGGCAATGGGGATGGCGTTGGTGGATCATGATCGTTCCCACGCTCTGCGTGGGAATGCACTGTGTGACGCTCCGCGTCACCACGGCGCCGGGCTTGAAAACGTGCATGGATGGGACGCGGAGCGTCCGGAGCGGCATTCCCACGCAGAGCGTGGGAACGATCATTCAAAACCCCGACAGGTTGACATCATCACTATGCCCGAGCAGCTCGGCCACCACCGAGGTCGGCGACTTGTGCTTGTAGGTGTTGTAGTTGTTGACCGAGTCGTGGAAGAGCTGGCGGGTGAACCCGACGCGGCTTTCCAGGCTGGCAATATCCGCGGCGGGTGACGAGGCGTTTTGCGCCGCCGCCAGTTGTTGCTCGGCCTCTTTGAATTGACCGAAGGCTTTTTTGCAACGATCGAGCAGCGCCACCAGCTCTCGGTAGGTGCCGTAAACGTAAAGCGCGAGCAAGGTGACAACAGTCACGAAAATGATGATGACGTGGGTACCAGTCATTGGACTTCCTGGGCAGCTGGAAAAAAGAACCAATCTTATCTGATTAATCGTCGCCTCGGTCGTTAGCCATCCATCCATCCGCCGCTTCAATCACTGCGCTGAATGATTCTTCGCGGCTGCGGTCGGAGTCTTTACGCGTCATTCATTGAAGGAAGTGCCCATGAAGTCCAGATCCCTTGTTGCCTGCCTGCTGGTTGCCGCGAGTCTGTCCGCCGCCAGTCTTACCGTCCAGGCCGCTGATACTCCGCAAAAAACCGTGCAGCCTTCAAACATCAATACCCGTGACCTCAAGACCGGCGACCGCGCGCCAGACATTCTGATGCGTAAGGAATCGGCCATTGCCGACTGGAAGAAACACGGCCTGAAGCAGCCGGAAGAAGACAGCCAGTGGGCCCGGGTTAACGACAAGTACGTGTTGCTGAAAACCACCAACGGCACGATTCTCGACATCACACCGGTTAAAAAATAAAGCGTTCAGCGGGATGAAGGACCGCGTCCTCATCCCGCTGCATTTGATTTTTGCATAAATGCATAAATCAGCATTTTTCCTTTTTGTTTTGCGTTAAGGTACATCCGTTTGCGGGCTGCAATGGCCCCGTTACCTTGACCAGAATGAGAGCAGGATGCTTGCCACAATAAGAAACTACCCACGTACCGTGAACCTGCTGCTGTCGGCCACGCTGATCCTCACGCTGGCCAAGGCCATCACGTTTCCGTATCTGGTGATCTACCTCACCAACCACTTTGCCCTCGACATCAGCCAGGTCGGCCTGGTGATCGGCAGCTCATTGATCGTCGGTTCGCTGCTGAGTGTGTATGGCGGTTTCCTGGTAGACCGCATCAGCAGTTACCGGCTGTTGCTCAGCTTGAGCGTGGTGTTTGCCCTGGGGTTTATCGGCACGGTGCTGGCTCGGGAAATCTGGTCGTTCTACAGCTGCCTGATCCTGATCAACCTGGCGTACGCGGTGATCGATATCGCGATCAAGTCCGGGTTTGCCAGCCTGTTACCGGAGGATGAACGCAGCGAAGCGTTTTCCATCAAGTACACCCTGACCAATATCGGTTACGCCGTAGGGCCGTTTTTTGGCGCGATGATAGCCAAGCTCGATATCAGCTTGCCGTTTATCCTGTCGGCGGTTTTGGGCCTCGGATTTTTCCTGCTGTATTGGCGTTGGGGCGATCGCACGTTGGCCACTGTCGACACCACGCAAAAGCCGGTGTCATTCCTCGCCGTGGGCCGCGTACTGCTGCGGGATCATCGGCTGGTGTGCTTTACCATCGGCGGCCTGCTGAGTGCCGTGGTGTTCGGCCAGTTCACCGCGTACCTGTCGCAATACCTGGTGACCACTACCAGCGCCGAATACACCTACACAATTATCAGCGCAGTGCTCACCACCAACGCCGTGTTGGTGATTGCGCTGCAATACGCGATTGGCCGACGGATTTCCCACCGTTACCTGAGCCAGTGGCTGATCTTCGGCCTGGGGATGTTCATGCTGGGAGTGATCGGTTTTGCCCTGGCGAGCAACGTGTGGTGGTGGATAGTGGCGATGGCGATTTTCACCGTGGGTGAAATCGTGGTGTTCCCGGCCGAGTACATGTTTATCGACCGCATCGCCCCGGACCATCTGCGGGGCATGTATTACGGCGCGCAAAACCTGTCCAACCTCGGCGCTGCCCTGGGGCCGGTGCTGTGCGGGCTGGTACTGGCCAGCCTGCCGGCCCACTACATGTTCTACATGTTGGCAGCGTTTATCGTCGGGGGAGGGGTGTTCTATTTTATCGGGGCGTCGTTGAAGGCACGCTAACTGCTGTAGGAGCGGGCTCGCTCCTACAATGGGCGTAGGGGCAGGTCATCCAGCCTGAGTTTGCCGACGGTGTTGCTCTGCAATTCGTAACGCAACTCGTCGACCATCTTTTCCACTTCCTGCGGGGTCTGCAGCTTGTTGACCCTCAAAGTCTTCGATGCCGAAAGCGGCCGGGTGGACCTGGTGGTCACCGGGATCAGCGTCAACAAGCTGCAGACCCCGCAGGAAGTGGAAAAGATGGTCGACGAG
>NZ_AMXG01000011.1:0-26897 GCF_000313235.1 Pseudomonas sp. PAMC 26793 | reverse complement strand
GGCAGGTCATCCAGCCTGAGTTTGCCGACGGTGTTGCTCTGCAATTCGTAACGCAACTCGTCGACCATCTTTTCCACTTCCTGCGGGGTCTGCAGCTTGTTGACGCTGATCCCGGTGACCACCAGGTCCACCCGGCCGCTTTCGGCATCGAAGACTTTGAGGGTCAACGAGGCGTCACGGCACAGGGTGAACTCGCAGGTCAGGGGCGACAGGGCCTCTTCGATGCAGTTGCGCAGTTGGGAGAGCGTAAACATTAGGGCTCTCCTCAGCGACGACGCAGCAACAGGCCCAGCAGCAGGCCGACACCGGCGACAATCGCTACGGTAGCCAAGGGTTTTTGCTTGGCAAAGTCGCCAACGGTGTCCAGCGCATCACCGTAGGTTTGCTGCAATTGGCCAGCGGCCTGGCGGGCCACACCTTCGGCCTGGAGACGTTCGTCACCGGTCAGATCACCCAGAAAACCTTGAGCCTTGCCGGCCACTTTTTCGACGGCGCCTTTGACTTGTTCGCTTTTCATGATGGATTCCTTAAAGGGCATGACATCTCAACAGCACAGGACCCAAAGCCCTGTGCCCACCCTTCAAGGTTAAGCAGTGCACCCCCGCGCAATAAGGCGAATTTGCACCGGTCGCACTAGTGCATTTGCACTCTATTTCGGCTTTTTAACCCGCAATTCACCGGCAAACAGCCCGCGCTCACGGGCCCAGACGATGGCTGCACTACGGCTATGCACCCCCAGTTTGGAGTACACCGTGGCCACATGGTTACGCACAGTGTTGGGCGCCAGTTTCAGGCGCGAGGCGATTTCCTTGTCGGCCAGGCCTTCGCAGATCAGGCCCAGTACGTCGCGCTCACGGGCGGTGAGGTCGGTAAAGGAGATGCTCGGTACATTGGGGCTGTTGACGCTCTTGGCGTTGGCGAGTTTTTCAATCAGCGTCTGGCTGAACCATGAGGCGTCCTGCATCACTTCCTCGATGGCGGCCACCAGTTCCAGCTCGGAGCGCTTGCGTTCGGTGATGTTCATCAGCACCAGCAAATAGCAGGGCACGTCCTGGATGCTGACGGTGTCGGCAGACAGCACGCAGTCGATCAGCTCATTGCCTTTCTTGCGGATCTTCAGGTCGAGGCCGTCGAGGTTGCCGGCTTTTTCCAGGGTGGTAAACAGTTGCGTGCACGCCTGGGGGCTGTCGATAAAGTCGATGTCTTCGATGGATTTGCCGATCAGTTCTTCACTGGTGTAGCCGGTGATGGTCATGAAGGCTTCGTTGATATCCACCACCTGGCGGTTGGCGGCGTTGCACACCAGGGTCGGTACCGGCGTCAGGCGGAACGACTTGGCGAAACGTTCCTCGCTCTGGCGCAGGGCGGTTTCGGCTTTACGGCGGGGCTCCAGGTCGGTGAAGGAAAACAGCATGCAGTCTTCCTCATTCATGTCCAGCGGCTGGCCGGCCACAATCACCAGTTTGCTGCCGCCTTCGGGCAGTTTCAGTTCGGCTTGCATCTGCGGAATGGTCGCGCCTTCGCCCAGGCGCTTGATAGCGAGGTCCTTGTTTTCGGCCTGTTCCAGCACATCCAGTTCATACACAGAATGGCCGATCACCTGGTCGCGGTTATAGCCGGTCATCTCCAGGAAGCCCTGGTTGACCTTGATATAGCGCAGGTCGCTCAAGCGGCAAATCACCGCCGGCGCCGGGTTGGCATTGAAGGTTTTTTCGAAGCGCTGTTCGGCGCTGGCCCATTCGGTGGCGTCGCTCAGGATCAACACCAGCAACTCCGGCTTGCCCGACGCGTCGTCGAGCACCAGGCTGCGCAGGCGATGCACCCAGACTTTTTCCTCGTCGCCGGTGGGGGTGACTTCCACCACCACATCGCTGAACTCTTCACCGTCTGCCACCCGGCTCAGGGGGTAATTCTCCAGCACCAGCGGGTGGTTGTTGCGATACCGCAAGGCAAAGCGTGCGGCGTATTCCTTGGTGTTGGCACCCAGGTCTTCGACTTTCTCCACGCCATGCATCAGCAGCGCGGCTTCATTGGCCCAGAGGATGGTCTGGTCGGCTTCGGCAAGGATCACCCCATCGGACAAGCCGGAGATGATCTGCTGCAGTTGGCGGCGGTTGGTTTCTTTGGCGAGGACGGCCTGGCTCATGGTTTCTCCTGGGGTAAGTCGCATGAAAAGTACGACACCTGAGGCTCAGGATAGTGCAGAGAAAGTGCCCGGCGCGGGGTGCGAATGCACCAGTGCGCCTAGTGCAATTGTGCCGAGACCGCAGGGTAGGTGCCTCGCCAAACTGGCCACGTACCCACTGTTCAAAGGATTTAACATGACCACTGTCTATGAAACCAACCGTTCTCTGTTTCGCGTCTCCTGGGGCTCGGTATTGGCCGGTAGTGCAATTGCCCTGGTGACCTACCTGGTGTTGAGCGTACTCGGCACCGCGATTGGTGCGAGTGCAGTCAACCCGATGGCGGCCGGTAACCCGCTGAGCGGTTTTGGCACCGGTGCCGGAATCTGGCTGTTTGTCTCGACGCTGTTGGCCATCGGTGCCGGTGCATTCGTGGCCGGGCGTACCGCACCGGATCGCGGCGGCCTGCATGGCGTGCTGAGCTGGACCATCACCACTTTGCTGACCACCTGGCTGCTCGCCGCGCTGGCCACCAGTGTTGTCGGTGCCGCAGGTAACGTCGTTGGTAAAGGGTTGTCGGCGGCCGGTAGCGGCATCGCCGCCGTGGCGCCGGGCATCAGCGACAGCGTCAAGCAGCAACTGAATGAGCAGGGCATCAAGCTGGATTGGAACAGCCTGCAAGGCCAGCTCGACACACTGCTCAAGCAGAGCGGCAAGCCTGAACTGGACCCTGCCAACGTCGAACAAAAAGCCAATCAAGCGGCTGCGGATGGCAAGCAATCGGCCAACGATGCGGCGACCAACCCAGCCCAGGCGGGTGATGAACTGAAGCAGTGGTTCGAGCGCGTCAAGGCGTCCGGTGAGCCTGCGTTGAATGCAGCAGACAAGCAGGCGTTGGTTAACATCGTCGCCGCCCGCACCGGCAAGAGCCAGGCTGAAGCCACCCAGATCGTCGACAACTACGCCCAGGCCTACCAGCAGGCCGTGCAGAAGGTTGACGAGCTGAAGCAACAGGCTGAACAGAAAGCCCGTGAAGCCGGTGAAGTGGCGGCCAAGCAACTGTCCCGCGCTGCGTGGAGCACCTTGTTGATGTTGCTTCTGGGTGCAGCGTTGAGCTTTGGTGTCGGTCGCTTGGCGATCACTACACGTCGGGTGCCATTGGCCTGAGCATGATTTGAGGTACTTTGTGTGGCGAGGGAGCAAGCTCCCTCGCCACAGCAATAGTCCTGCTTTCACCTCTGCATCAACCCCGCCGAACGAGTAAACTGCCCGCCTTTTTATTCTCACGATGAAACGGTGGGCTTTTGAACGCAGTAAAAACCACGGGGCTGTTGCTACTCACCGCCTTATTGGCTGGATGCGGAACCTCGCCGCCGCGCACCCCCAACGACATCTGCGGCATCTTCCGCGAAAAGGACGACTGGTACGACGCCGCCAAGGTGACCCAGGCGCGCTGGGGCGTACCGATCCAGGTGCCATTCGCGATCATGTACCAGGAGTCCGGCTTCCGCCAGGACGCCAAGACCCCGCGTAAATACCTGTTATGGATCATCCCCTGGGGCCGTGTGTCCACCGCCTCCGGCTACGCCCAGGCCAAGGATGAAGTGTGGAGCGACTACCAGAAAAGCACCGGCCGCTTTGGCGCCAATCGCGAGCACTTTGACGACGCCATCGATTTTGTCGGCTGGTACATGGACAAGACCTACACCATCAACGGCGTATACAAATACGATGCCTATGGCCAATACCTGAACTACCACGAAGGGTGGGGCGGGTATCGTCAGCGTACCTACGCGAGCAAAGCCTGGCTGATGCCGGTGGCGAGCAAGGTGCAGGCACGCTCGCAGATGTATGCGGCGCAATATGCAGGCTGCAAGAATGATCTGGGGCGGGGGTTCTGGAGTCGGTTTTGGCATTGGCTGTGAGTGCACGGGCATTCCTTTGCCCGGCATAAGAGCGCGTGGCTAAACGGCTAACCATCCCACCAATGGCACCACCATCAAGGTGCTCAACGCCATTGAGATTACGTTGCCGATGTAAGGATGGACGTGCGGTGGTAACCGTCCTGCAATGGCGCAGGCCAGTGGCGGCGCGATCAGCGCGCCGAGCAGCGCACTTGATCCCATCACCACCCAACTGCCGCCATGGGTCAACACCGCTGCCGGGACCACCGACACCAGCGGAACATACGTGGGATACCAACCGCGTTTGATCCACTGATGTCGCCAGATCACCACGCCCAGCGCAGACGTCAGCGCTTGCGCGCCGATCAGATGCACTATCAGGCCAGATCCATAGGCAGGGCTCATCGGGTTCAGCGCATAAGCCAGTAACACGCCAGCCAATAAGCCAAGGCTGGCCAGCTCATTGCCGAAGAAGGGCGCTTCGGAAAAGTCCGCCAATACCCTTCGCACGCTCCACATCGCGCCATAGGTCGGTGGCTTCAAGGGCGCGGGCTTTATCGGGGCTATGTAGTCGCTGCGTACCAAAATCGGCAGGCGACGGAACAACATAAACGCAATCACACTGCCAACCGCCATCCCCAGCACGTTTCCGATTACCACCGGCAAGCCCAGCGGCAGGCAGATGTAGTTGACGATCAACAAACACATCGGTGTAACCAGCAAGGCCCCCAGCACTGCGCCATTGAGCGTTACTTTCCAGCCGCCGCCGAACATCAGCACCATGGCCGCCGGCAGTGAAACAAATGCTGCAAACGTCGGTTGCCAAGTGCTAGCGGTCACGGTCCATCCCCATAACGCATTACTCAGCAGTAAACCGAGTAATGAGCTGGTCACCAACCACGGCCACAGCCCGGTGCCATACGAAATGGCAAAGCCTTGCCAGGGCTTGCCTGTACGGCTGGCCCACCACGCCAGGTACGCGCCGCCCAGCAGGCCGATTGAGGCCAGTTCATGTTTGTAGAACGCGACTTCGCTGATATCACCCAGCACCCAGCGCAGCCAGGCGATGGGGTGAGGAAGGCTGGTCACCATGTCGGCATAGCCCGGCCAAGGGTAAGTAAGGGCTATCCATAGGATCAGCAATGCACTGGCAACGCCCAGGGCGATGACTGTCTTATCGGTTCGGGAGTGGTGTAGGGACGGTTTTTCTAAAAGGGTTTCCATCATGCGCCCTCCGATTAGCGTGGCAGGGCGCGATGTTGGGTATACCCGAGCATTTGGTCATAAAGATCCGCACGCCGGTCCCGCTGCAAGTCGTTGAGGCTGTTCCAGATAGGTGCACTGCGAGCGCTGGTGAGGTCAACATCGGCAAATAGGATCTCCTGCCGATTCGCTGAAGCTACCGCGCCGATGGGCCAGCCGTTGGTTCCGGCAATCAGCGAGCACCCGAGGTAACGCGCATCGCGTTCCTCTCCGATACGACTGGCGGCGGCGATAAACACGTTGTTGACGTGGGCTGCGGTCATCGTGAGGTACGACGCCATACACTTCCCCGCATCGTCGAACAACGGAGGCGGCGTCCATACCCAGTTGTTGAGACTGCAAATAATATCGGCGCCTTGCTGGCTGAGGATGCGCGGCACCTCAGGGAACCAGATGTCCCAGCAGATCAGCAGGCCTATACGGCCTATGGGTGTTTCAAATACGGGGAACCCTACATCGCCGGGACTGAACCAGAGCTTTTCCAGGTTCCACAAATGGGCCTTGCGGTACTTGCCGATAAAACCCTCCGGTCCCAGCAGTACGGCGGTGTTGAACAGCTGCATGCCGGAGATTTCGCTGAGGCCTGCCACCAGATACACCTGATGTTTACAGGCAAAATCCATCCAGGCTTGCACACTCGGCCCGCCCGGAATGGCCTCGGCGTGATCAAATGCATCCTGACGGCTGGAGAAGAAATAGCCGCAGTTCGAGAGCTCTGGCAGCACGATTAGATTGGCTCCGCCGCCCACTGCTTCCGTTGCCAGCTCAAGGCTATGACGTAGGTTACGTTCCCGGTTTTCCATCCCCACTTGGGGATCAAACTGAATGACAGCTATGCGAACAGGGCTTGTTGGATCGCTCATTGCGGGTGACCTCTTATTTTATTCAGCCAGGGAATGACTGGATGTTTATAAAAGGCGACCCGATGTTTAAATGAAAGTCGGACACGTCTGATAGCTGTGTAGCTTAGTTCCGCCAAAGCCTTTGTGCTGGCTATTTAATTAGACTGGTGTGGATGCTCGGTTTTGTATTCTGGATAGTCTTGCATAGAGAATCCTCCGTTAAATTTAGCACCAGTTTTGTTGCATATATTTATGACGGTGTCTATTGCGCCCCTGAAACATGGCTCTGTCCACCCGGCATCTACTGAAAAAGATTCGCCGCAGAGGTAAATTCCAGATTTAAATGAGTAGTCTTTGTTGTATTTCATTAGGCCCACAGCCTCATAGTAGGTTCCCGGTCTATACAGTTTTGCGCATCCCAACGAGTTGCTGTCATTCATCCAACGTTGCACGATAGCCTGGTCGTGACCTATGTATGGAGAGATTTTCTCTTGAATGTTTGTGGATTTAATCAGGATTCTATCCAGCTCTTCAATGCACTTGGTAATCAGTTCTTTGTCACTTAGCGAAGATAGTTTCGTTGCATCGTCTTCCCAGGTATAACTCAGAAGTATGCAGTCGTAGGTGTAGTGGTCGTTATAGCGATAGGTATATACATCATGTATGAAACTGTCGGTCACAATGGCTTGAGGGATTTTTGTGTTTTTAGATAGGAACGATTTTTTTAATGGGGCATATACTTTGCAGCTGGTTTCCCAGTGCGCGGTTTTATAAGCATTTATCGTATCGAAAGGGAGCATCTCTTGGTCGAAACCTTCGAGTAGCATCTGTGTTTCGATCAACCAGGAGGGAAGGGTGATGATGACCGAATCGAAGTCGGCATAGCAGGGCTCAATTTTTTTGGGATTGCTTGAGTTCCATTGATAATGAACTCGTGTTTTCCCACTCTTGAGCGTTTCAAGCTTTTTTACCGGAGAGTCGGTTAGTAGTCCATTCGACTTTTCAATACTATGTTCATAAACGGAGTTTCCTGTTTCAGGAATGCTCATAAAGAGCATGCATTCTGCTAAGGCCCCAAGGCCTTTGTAGCTGGGCTTATTAAACCTGAGACCCCGGGAGTCAAAAACGGCCGAGCTTTCCAGGTGTGGAGAGTCGACTGTCGTGCCATCCAGTTTGACCCGGCCATGAATCAACTGGAGATGACTGCTGAAACCAAAAATCGCAGTACGCAGGGGATAAAGCGAGCATATGTCATAAAAAGCGCCCCAACTGCCATCGCCTATTCCAATTGCGTAGAATACCGCCGATTCTTTTGCTGTCATCCCCATGCCTCCAAAGTCTCCGGGACGGTCCTTGCTCCAAGACTCAATAACCGGCATTTTTACTAGATCCCGAAACGAGATACCTTCGTATCTTTCAACTATGGCGGCCCAAAGTAACTCCCATTGCTCGCTTCCATAGAAAACCGCGACTTTCTGAGTCATGCGTTTGGCAAAATTTTCCCATTTTGCAAAAACCGCGCTTAGGGTTTCGCCAGGAGGTGGCGTTATCCCATCTTTGTTTTTCCAGATCAGCATAGTTGGCTGGCCACTGTTATCTATACTTCCTTCGCGTAAGTAGATACCGGTTGATTTGACCCATGGGCTTCCCGGGTTGGGGAAGTTTGAATGAGCAAGCTCAAACTCTTTTGCGTAATAGGCCATCAGGGATCTACCGTCAGTGGGCAGTTCGTCAGATCGATTAAAGAATGGCATCCGCATCGCACCCATTTCAAAGGGTGGGCGGCCTGTATTATTGGAGTGCTGGCCGCCAAGTACGGTAAGATGCCTGCCGCCGATTCTTTTGGATTTTTCGAGCAGGGATATATTTTTAAAGCCGCAGCGATAGAGTTCTCGTGCTGCAGTAAGTCCCGTTATACCCGCTCCGATAATGCATATTCTGTGATTCGAATTGATCGAGTTGGCGATTCCGCCTGTTTGCTCAACTAAGGCTCGATAATCGAAGCATAAATCTGGCGGGCTGGGAAAACGGCCTCGCCATTTATTTTTGATAGACCTCTTTTCTCTAGAGGTACCAATAGCAATGTCAGCCGGGTAATTGAAATCTGATCCTATTGTCACGTAGGCCGTCCTTGATGTTCTATATTTTTGAAGGGGTAGGCTGCTCGCTGAGCTGAACAAGGTAAATCGGGTGAGGAGAGTTTCTGACAGGGGTGTTTTCGTGGTTTTTTGTAGGTTGGAGCGTGCGATCCCAACCCCAAGCTTGCCAAACGCGTTTGACTCTGGGAAAACGCCCGTTTGGCGCAATTCGCGCGCTACACAAAACGAGAAAAAATGAACAACGAACTGGAAATCACCGACGTCCGCCTCGGCGACGGCAAAACCGTGGTCAAAGGCGCCCTGATCACCACGCAATACACCGGCACCCTCGAGGACGGCACGGTGTTCGATTCTTCATGGGAGAGGGGCAAGCCGTTTCAGTGCGTGATCGGTACCGGACGCGTGATCAAAGGCTGGGACCAGGGGCTGATGGGCATGAAAGTCGGCGGCATTCGCACGTTGTTTGTACCGGCGCACCTGGCCTACGGCGAGCGCTCGATGGGTGCGCATATCACGCCCAACAGTAATCTGCGCTTTGAAATTGAGTTGTTGGAAGTACTCACACGAGACGATTGAGGAGCGTTGCACATGGATGTGGTTGAAGCAGTGGAGCTGCCCCGCAGTTCGATGGCGGGCATCCGGGTGGTTGAGCTGACTCTTGAGGATGAAGCCGAGCTGCAGGGCTTTTTCGAGGCGGCCCCGGAGTATTTTCTTGCGGTGAATGGTGAGCCAGCCACACCCACGGAGGCTCGGGATGAGTTGACTCTTCAACTGCCCGACACCTGGAGCTACACGCGGATGTATTGGATTGGCTACCGCAATGCCGAAGGGCAGTTGGTTGCGGTGGTGAATGTGGCGTCTGACCTGCTGGCAGTTGGGGTGTGGCATATCGGGTTGCTGTTGGTGGCCACGCCGTTGCATGGCACCGGGTTTGCGCGGCAGTTGCATGCCGATTTCCAGGATTGGGTAGTACGCCTGGGCGCACGCTGGTTGCGGCTGACGGTGGTGGTGGGGAACGTCAAGGCCGAGCGGTTCTGGCCCCGGCTCGGGTATGTTCAGGTGCGGACTCGGGATGGCATCGAGATGGGGCGACAGGTGAATCGGGTTTCCATTCAGGTGAAGGCGTTGGCGGGTGGGGCGATCAATGAGTATTTGGCGCTGGTGGAGCGTGATCGACCGTCTTCTGCGTAGCAGCACCGTGGTGCCTACCTGAACTCTCCCTGAAGAATATTCCTAACCCTCTTGGGTGAACTTTCTTACGGTTTACTCTCCTTAAATCGGAGAGTAAGCTTTGCGCGTTTTCATCAATAGCGGAGACCCTCAGTGGGTACTTGTTCGAGTGACAGTCGTCGGCCGGTCTCGATAACCGGCACATACTTGGCAAGGTAACGCGCATTTTTCCGATGCCGTTGTCTCGCCCAGAAGCGAGAAGCGGCATCCCGGTAGCGGCCAGTCCTGGCCCGATCCCGATTTCCCTCTCATCGACGCTGACCCGTACGTGATGCCTTGCATCGCGATACTACGGACGCGCCTGTCGTTTGCGACGGGCGGCCCTGTCCTGTCGTGGCCGTGACCCAATCACGGCCCAGGATGGTCGTACCTGCCCGAAGGTTTCCTCGCCTAAGTTTGGCTGGCAATGAACAGGGAAGACTGACTATGCAAGCAATCAACAACATCAACCTCAACTCGCTGGTCGACACACTGGTCAGCCTCACCGCAGCCTTTATCCTCGGTGGACTGATCGGCTTCGAGCGTCAGTACCGCCAGCGCACGGCGGGGTTGCGTACCAACGTGCTGGTGGCGGTGGGGGCGGCGATTTTCGTCGACATGGCCAACCGTCTGGGCGGCGCCGAAGGGGCGGTGCGGGTCGTGGCCTATGTGGTCTCTGGCATCGGCTTTCTCGGCGCCGGCGTGATCATGCGTGAAGAAGGCAACGTGCGCGGGTTGAATACCGCAGCCACCCTCTGGGCATCGGCGGCGGTGGGCGCCTGTGCCGGTGCCGACCTGATCCTCGAAGCGTTGCTGGGTACGCTGTTTGTGTTGGCGGCCAACACCTTGCTGCGGCCGATCGTCAATAACATCAACCGCCAGCCATTGGACGTGGTGTCGGCCGAGGTGACCAACATTCTCTATGTGGTGGCCCGTCGTACCCAGCAAAAGGCGGTATTGGCCTTGCTCGAAGCCGAGCTTGCACGCTGCAACTACCCGGCCAGTGACGTGGACGTGCGTCCCTTTGGTCCTGAAGAGGTGGAAATCGAGGCGACGCTGGCCGTGACCTCGGTGGACGGTGACGAACTGGACGCCCTGGTGGCGCGCATTTCCACCTCGGCCCTGGTGGTACAGGCGTTCTGGAGCCCGAGTACCACCGACTAGACGGCCCCGTTGCCCGGATCCCACTGTTTACTATGCTTTTTGTTGAGGAAAAGTCCTACATGTGACTAGGACTATCCCTTCAGGTGACGCGTCATTCCATTGGTAAGGTTGCGCGCTTGCGACTAGCCAGGCACGCAGGTGCGGCCATCCATGGCTATGCGCTGTTCAAATGGAGGGACCCGATTGCTTCTTGTAGGAATGTTGAGAACCGCTCGTCGGAACTGTCATTTCTCACAGGTAGATAGGTCCCGTGTGATGTGCAACGGTACTGAATCCTCCCAGGGGAGCCTTATGAGCAAAGCTTTAATCGTGGATGACCACCCATTTATCCGCGCAACCGTCCGGTACCTGTTGAAGCAGGAAGGCTTCGACACGATTTTCGAGGCCGGCAACGGTGCTGATGCGATGCAGATCGCAAGGGAAGAACGCCCCGAACTGATCATCCTTGACCTGGCGATGCCGAAGTTGGGTGGCCTTGAGGTGATCAGCCGAATCAAGGCACTGGGCCTGCCTTGCAAGATCCTGGTGCTGACGTCGTATCTGGCGGTGTTTTTTTCTACCCGCTGCATGCGCGCCGGCGCGATGGGCTTTGTGGCCAAGACCGGCGAGCTGGATGAACTGCAAAAAGCTATCAAGGCCGTGATGTCCAACTACAGCTGTTTTCCCAGCCTGCCCACCAGCTCGGTGCGTCGGGACGATTTGCAGTCCACCGAACAGGACCTGGTGGCAGAGCTTTCCGACCGTGAGTTGACCGTGTTGCAAAAGTTGGCGCTGGGGCTCGGCAACAAGGAAATAGCCGAGGATATGTTGCTCAGCCACAAGACCATCAGTACCTACAAAACCCGTCTGAAGGAGAAGCTGCGCATGTCGTCGGTGGTGCATCTGTCCAAATTCGCCCAACGCAATCATCTGATCTGAAATGACCAGGGTCCGGGTATTGTGGCTCAGTGCGTGGGTGCTGCTGGGCGTGCTCTACACGCAAGCCCCGGCCCTGGCGGAGGCGCGCACCCTGTACCTGCTGGGGCACTCCATCCTCGACACGCCGGCGGCGGGGTTGCCCGAGTCGGACTGGCGCTGGCTGCGGGAGCGCCGCCGTTTGTTGATGGGGATCTCCAGCCCCGATTACGCACCATTCGAGTTGAGCAGCAACGATGAGCTTGAGGGGATTACGGCAGATTACGCCGCACTGATAGCCGACGTGCTGAACATCAGGGTTGAAGTCCGTCGTTACGACAACCGGGATGAGGTCATCACCGCACTCAAGCGCGGCGAGGTGGATTTTTTGGCGTCAGCCAACGGCTACGAGGCGGCAGACCCGCAACTGGTGCTGTCGCGCTCCTATGCCATGGATCAACCGGCCCTGGTCACCCGAACGAACGAGAGCCAGACCCTGAGTGCCGACCTGGCCGGCAAGCGGGTGGCCATGTTCTATCACTACATGCAGCCTGATGCGGTACAGGCATTTTACCCTCATGCCCGGCTACAGCTTTTCCCTTCGACCTTCGAGGCCATTGGCGCTGTTGCATTCGGCCAGGCGGATGTTTACCTCGGCGATGCAATCAGCGCCAACTACCTGATCAACAGGAACCATCTGAACAACGTTCGAATGGCCGATTTCTCGTCACTTGAAGTCAACCCCTTCGCCTTTGCCTTTTCCCGCAACAACACGCGCCTGTTGTCGATCATCAACGCGGCGCTGGCCGCGATTCCGGTCAGTGAGCAGATGGAAATACTGCGACGCTGGAGTGCGGGAAATCCTGGATTCCTGGGGGCGGACCGGTTGCGCTTGAGTGCCAGTGAGCAGCGCTGGCTGGAGAAGAACCCCAGGGTCAAGGTCGCGATACTCGACAAGTTCCTGCCGGTTTCATTTATCGACAAGCAGGGCGCGTTCGAAGGGTTGAGCGCCGAGGTGTTGGCCCGTATCAGTTTGCGCACCGGGTTGAAATTTGACGTCGTCCCGGGCACCTCGATGCCCCAGCAGATTGACAAGGTCAGCACTGGCGGTGCGGACATGATCGCGGTGGTCACGCCCAGCGTTGAACGCACGGACAAGGTGCGTATTACCCGGCCTTACCTGACCAATCCGTTTGTGCTGGTCAGTCGCATGGATGACCGCAGCCCCCTTACCCTGGAAGACATGGCCGGCAAGCGCCTGGCGCTGATCGGCGGCAATAGCCTGCAAGAGGGGATTGCCCAGGAGTATCCCACCATCAAGTTCGTGGACGTCGACAACCCTGAACACGGCATGGCGCTGGTGGCCAGCGGCGGCGCCGATGCGGCCGTCAATACGTTGATCAGTGCGCGCTACATGATTGCCCGCGAGTACCGTGACCGCTTGCGGATCACTAGCACCGTCGGGTCTGAGCCGGCGCGCATAGCCTTCGGTGTCAGCCGCAGCCAACTGGAGTTGTATTCGATCCTCGACAAGGCGCTGTTGAGTATCACCCCCCAGGAAATGAGTGAGTTGGCCAGTCACTGGCGTAGTGAAGTACTGGTTGAAGACAGCTACTGGGCGCGGCACCGAACGGTCATCATTCAAGGCTTCAGCCTGGCAGCGCTGCTGTTGCTGATCACCCTGGGCTGGGCGATTTACCTGCGTAGCCTCATACGCAAACGGGTGCAGGCCGAGCGCGCCCTGAGTGACCAGATGCGCTTTATGGGCGTGCTGATCGACGGCACGCCTCATCCGATTTATGTGCGTGATCGCCTGGGCCGGCTGATGGCGTGCAACAGTGCTTACCTCGATGTGTTCGATTACAAGCTGGAGGACGTAACCGGTAAAACCGTGGTCGAGACCGACATCGGCAATCGCCCCCAGGCCGAGTCTTTTCACCAGGACTACCTGCGCTTGATGGAGCAGGGGGAGCCACAGATCCAGGACCGCGTGCTCAAGGTGCCGGATGGGACGGTTCTGACGATCTACCACTGGATGCTGCCGTACCGCGACGGTGATGAGCGGGTAGTGGGCATGATCGCCGGCTGGGTGGACGTCAGTGAAAGGCAGCATCTGCTCGGCCAGCTACGGGAAGCCAAGGAGGAGGCCGACGCCGCCAATCGCGCCAAGACCACCTTTCTCGCGACCATGAGCCATGAGATACGCACACCCATGAACGCCGTGATTGGCATGATTGAACTGGCCTTGAAAGCCGCCGAACAGGGCCGGGCCGACCGCGATGCGCTGGAGGTGGCCGCCGACGCGTCGCGGGGCATGCTGGAGTTGATCGGCGATATCCTGGACATCGCCCGCATCGAGTCGGGCCACTTGTCCCTGGCTTGGCAGCCTTCAAACCTGCACGAATTGCTGGCGTCCGTGGCGCGGGTCTTCGAGGGGCTGGCGCGGGCCAAGGGCCTGGTATTGAAGGTGGAGCTCGACCCGCTGATTGACCGATACGTGCTGGTGGACCCGATGCGTTTCAAGCAGGTGGTGTCGAACCTGCTGAGCAATGCGATCAAGTTCACCACCCGTGGCCAGGTACGGCTTGGCGCGTCTGGTTCGTCGGCGATTGCCAACGGGTACCTGAGCCTCAGGCTGTGGGTGGAAGACACCGGCATCGGCATCAGTGTTGAAGACCAGAAACGCCTTTTCAACCCGTTTATCCAGGGCACGAACACCGAGCAATCGGCGCGCAGCGGTTCCGGCCTGGGCTTGGTCATCAGCCGCAACCTGTGCGAGATGATGGGCGGGCAACTGCAATTGAGCAGCCTGCTGGGGCAGGGCACTCGGGTGGATGTCACCCTGGAGCTGCCAGTGGCTGACGCAACGCTGATGCCGGCCGTGCCCGTTGCCCTGGGAACGCCACCGGCCCACGCGCTGAGCATTCTGGTGGTGGATGACTACCCGGCCAACCGGCTGCTGCTGGCCCGGCAATTGAGCTTTCTGGGGCACCGCATCACCACCGCCGAAGATGGCGTCCAGGGGCTTGAACTGTGGTTGTCCGGACGTTTTGATGGGGTGATTACCGACTGCAATATGCCATTCAAGGACGGTTACGAGCTGGCGCGGGATATCCGCACCCTGGAGCGTGAACGCGGGCTGGCGCCTTGCCTGTTGCTGGGATTCACCGCCAACGCCCAGCCCGAGGAAGCCGAACGTTGCCGGCAGGCGGGAATGGATGGCTGCCTGTTCAAGCCCACCGGCCTTGAGGATCTGCATGCGGCCCTGATGTCGCGCACAGCCACGCCCTCGGTGGCCCCGGTCAGCGTGGAGGAGTTATCGCCAGACTTTGATTTGCGCGACCTGGAGAAGCTGACCGGAGGGGATATCGACGCAGTAAAGGAGCTGCTGGTGCCATTGCTCGACAGCCTTGAGGCTGACCATGGGCAGCTGGTGGCCCTGCAACACAAGGCTGACTTTGCCGGCCTGCATGACCTGGCCCATCGAACCAAAGGCGGCGCGCGCATGGTCAAGGCCCGGGCATTGATGGAGTGCTGCGAAGTGCTGGAAAACGTCTGTGAACGGCAAGCACGTAACGAGTTGGCCGGTGCCATCGACGGCATGGATGAAGCGCTGGCGCACCTGCATCACGGGTTGTCGGTTTATTGCAATCAGACTTGACTGGCGAGGGCTGTCATTCGAGCTATTTGGGACAACTCCTACATGAAGGTGGAACAAACCTTATTTAGTCTTCGGAATATGTCTGGAAAATAGGCCGCCCAGTCCCTCACGAGCACTTCTTGCTCAGGTGTTCGCCATGCCAAACAAAGCACTGACCATCCTGATCGCCGATGAACAGCACCTGCAACGGCTGTACATCGAAAAAATGCTCAACCAGTTGGGCTACTACCGCATCGTTCCGGTGCAAACCTTCGACGAAGTGCTGATCCTCACGGCCATCCCGACCGAGCCGTTCGACGTGCTGATCATCAATGCCGGGTTGGCGGCCAGCGAGGGCGGGGTGCTGGCCTATCAGGAACAGCACCCGCAGATTCGCCATGTGCTGGTCTACGATACCCGCGACCTGGGCACGCTGGCCGCCACACCGACACTGCTGGTGCGCCTGCCGGGTGCGCCGGACAGCGTCAACCTCGAACACTTCATGGACATCATCGACCCACCGCCAGCCACCTGCGGGCTGCGGGTGTTGCCGTGGCTGCGGGAGTTGTCCCGCAGCCCTGTGGCTTAGTCCCAGTTCGGCGCGATGCCTTTGGGGCTGGTCAGCCGATGGCCACGCTCCAGGCCGGCGATCTGCGCCATGTCGGCGTCGCTCAAGGTCAGCTCCAGCGCCTTGAGGTTGCTGGCCAGGTTGGCGCGCTTGGTCGACGACGGGATCACCGCGTAGCCCAGTTGCATGGCCCAGGCCAGGGTCACTTGCGCCGGGGTTGCCTGATGACGGTCTGCGATCTGCTGGATCACCGGGTCCTTCAGCACTTCGCCGTAGGCCAGGGTCATGTAGGAAGTGACCTGGATGCCATGGGCCTTGGCAAAATCCGCCACGGTACGGTTTTGCAGGTACGGGTGCAGCTCCACCTGGTTGGTCGCGATGTGCTCGGCACCGACGGCGGCAATCGCTTGTTTCATCAGGTCGACGGTGAAGTTGGAAATGCCGATCTGCCGGGTCAGCCCCTGACGCTTGGCTTCCAGCAACTGGCCCATGAATTCGGCGACGGGCACTTGGTCTTCCGGCGATGGCCAGTGGATCAGGGTCAGGTCCAGGTAGTCGGTCTGGAGCTTGCGCAGGCTCTCCTTGAGGCTCGGGATCAGTTGGCCTTCGGCGAAGTTGGTGATCCAGATCTTGCTGGTGATAAACAGCTCGTCCCGTGGGATGCCGCTGTCGGTAATGGCCTGGCCGACTTCGGCTTCGTTTTCATAGATTTGCGCGGTGTCGATGACGCGATAGCCCAGCTCCAGGCCGGTGCTGACGGAGTCGATGACGACCTGGCCTTGCAGGCGGAACGTACCAAGGCCGAATGCGGGAATAGACATGAGTGACTCCTGAAGTGATGTGAACAATGGAGTCGAGTATCGGCCCCTCGTTCCTTCAGAAAAACCGCTGAATCCGAAAAGGACTCTTTACCAAAAGTCATGAGTGGTGAGGCAAGAGCACCCCCCCGCCAAAAAAAGAAGCTTTTATGACAAAAGTTCGGTAGCCCCCCGTGCCCCCAGTCTTGGCTATGTAACGCGCTCGACACCGCCAAACAGGCGATGCCAGAAGCGCAAGCAGGATGCCAGGAGTGGGGCGAATGGGAACTATGGAACGTTACTCGAAAGTCGGCATGCAGGAGCTCGACCAGCGCCTGTCGAAGATCGTCGAAGCCGCGCGGAAAAAACCGGTCTCGGTCTACCGCTATGGCGCACCGTGGGTATGGATCGTCTCCCAGGACGACTGGCAAGGCGCACTCAAGGAAGTCTCCAGCTACATCCCCGCAGGCCATTCATTGGTCCTGCTGCGCCCGCAGATTGACGAAATCCTCGACCACCACCGCGACCTGCTCCAGTCCGAACCCGGTACCCAGATCGCTCCGCAAACCATCTTGCAGATTCTGCTGCTGCAACTCCTGTATGCGGTCCCCAACGAACAGCAACTGCACGAACAACTCAACTACAACCTGCTGTTTCGCTGGTTCGTCGGCCTCGACCTCAATCAGAAAGTCTGGAGCATCAACCTGCTGCAACGCGACATCGCCACGTTCCTGAATAACCCGCAGGCGGTGCAGTTGATTCAGAAAATCATCGGTGAAGTGTTCTGTGGCGCCTTGCTGCACATGCCGGAGTTCTCCCTGAACTTCGCCCTGCTGCACACCTGGCTCGCCCGACACGGCAACACCTCGATATCCAGCAATTGAACAGGCCAAGCGCTGGGAAAACGGCGACGGCAATCATTCTTAGTAGACCAGGGGGCGGTGTGGAGCATCTGTTCAAATCAACGCTGGCGCTGTGCTGGCTGACGCTCGGGGCACTGGCGCAACCGGCGCAGGCCGAAGGCGAGCCTCCGGCACGGCGGGTGGACGTCAACGAGTACTTCGTGCGCGGCAACACCGTGCTCGATGCCCGCGCCATCGAAGAGGCGGTGTACCCGTTCCTCGGCCCGCAAAAGACCCTCGCCGACATCGAAGGCGCCCGGGATGCCTTGCAGAAGATCTATCAGGAACGCGGCTACCAGTCGGTGTTCGTCGAGCTGCCGGAGCAGAAGGTCGATGACGGTATCGTCTACCTGCAAGTCAGCGAAACCAAGGTCGGCCGCGTCCGCGTAGTAGGCGCCAAGCACTATTCGCCGGTAGAAATCCGCGACGAAGTACCAGGCCTGAAGGAGGGCGCCGTTCCGGATTTCACCCGCGTGCAAACCCAACTGGCCGGCCTCAATCGCAGCGCCGGGCGCCAGGTCACGCCGCTGGTCCGCGAAGGCCAGCGCCCCGGCACCATGGACGTCGACCTGCAGGTGGAAGACCAGAACCCGTGGCACGCCAGCCTCGGCCTGAACAACGACTACAGCGCCGATACCAAGGAACTGCGCAGCGTTGCCACCCTGGGTTACGACAACCTCTGGCAACTGGGCCACAGCATTTCCCTGACCTACTTCACGGCGCCCCAGGACAGCGACAACGCCAAGGTCTGGTCGGGCGCCTACACCGCGCCGCTGACTGATCGCTGGAGCCTGCAGTTCTCCGGTTATCAGTCTGACAGCAACATCGCCACCATCGGCGGCAGCAACGTGTTGGGCAAGGGCCATTCCTACGGCGTGGCGGCGATCTACAGCCTGCCGGCCAGCGGCAACTGGGCCAACTCGATCTCGGCCGGTGTGGACTTCAAGGACTTCAAGGAACAGATGAAGTTTGGCGGCAGCACGGACGATATCCCGCTTAAGTACGCACCCTTGACCTTTGGCTACAACGGCTACCGCTACACCGAACAGTCGCAACTGGGCCTGGGCTTGAACCTGATTGTCGGGACCCGCGCGTTCTTCGGCTACGGCAGTGACGCCAAGGAATTCCAGTACAAGCGTGACAAGGCCAGCCCGAGTTTTGCGGTGCTCAAGGGCGACCTGAATTACACCTACACCTTCGGCAACGACTGGCAATCGGCGTCCAAGGCCGGCTTCCAGTTGGCCTCGGGACCGCTGGTGTCCAACGAGCAATATTCTGCCGGTGGCGCCACGTCGGTACGCGGTTATCTCGCCGCCGAGCGCACCGGTGACGAAGGCTACCTGCTCTCCCAGGAGCTGCGTACGCCTTCGCTGGCCAAGTTCCTCGGCAGTTACGTGCAGGAGTGGCGCTTCTACGCGTTTGCCGAAGGCGCGCGCCTGCGCCTGCATGACCCGCTGCCCGAGCAGGAAGACGAATACAGCCTGGCCAGTGTCGGCCTGGGCACCCGCGCCAGTTTGAGCAAGTGGTTGTCCGGCAGCCTGGATTGGGGCTACCCGCTGCTCGATGGCCCAAACACCCAGAAACAGGACTCGCGACTGCACTTCAGTGTGCAGGCGACTTTCTGACCCCTTTTTTCGGAGACTCCTGACATGCAACGCCTATTTCTGAGCCTGTTGATCTGCCTGGGCTTCGCGCTCCCAGCCACCGCCCACGCCTGGTGGCAGGACGATTGGCACTACCGTAAACAGATCACGGTGGACACCACCTCCCAGGGCGCAGCCATCAGCCAGGCACTGGGCCGCACGGCGTTGCTGGTGCGCCTGCACACCGGCAACTTCACCTTTGACGGGGTCAAGGACGACGGCGCCGACCTGCGCTTTGTCAGCGCCGATGACAAGACCGTGTTCAACCACCAGATCGAAAGCTTCGACCCGCTGATGGGCATGGCGCTGATCTG
This sequence comes from Pseudomonas sp. PAMC 26793, assembly GCF_000313235.1. Classification (NCBI taxonomy): domain Bacteria; kingdom Pseudomonadati; phylum Pseudomonadota; class Gammaproteobacteria; order Pseudomonadales; family Pseudomonadaceae; genus Pseudomonas; species Pseudomonas sp. PAMC 26793. The sequence continues at coordinate 7,535 of NZ_AMXG01000011.1, read as the reverse complement.
GGTCGATGTGCCCAAGGTCGAAGGCGGCCAGCGCCAGGACCTGTGGATGTACTACGGCAACCAGAAGGCTCCGGCCACTGCCAACGGCCAACTGACTTTCGACCCGAACTACACCGCGCTCTACCACTTCGACGGCGCCAACGGCACGCCGCCCCGGGACACCACGGCCTATGGCAACACCGCCGTGAACGCCACCGGTGCGAGCATCGACGGGGTGATCGGCCGTGCGCTGCAGTTCAGTGGCCAGCCGTTGCTGTTGCCGGCCAGCCCGTCGCTGCAACACGCCGCGGGCGGTGCGTTTACCTTCAGTGCCTGGCTGCGTCTGGACCAGGCCGGCGGCGAGCAACTGATCATGGCCCGTCGCGAGGGCGCTCACAGCCTGTTGCTGGGCTTGAACCAGGGCATGCCGTTTATTGAAATCGACGGCCAGCGCGCCGTCTCGACCCAGCCGCTGAACCCGGGCCAATGGCAGCACCTGGCGTTCACCGCCGAGGGCGACAAGGTCTCGCTGTACGTCAATGGCCGCGAGACTGCGACCCTCGCCGTGGCGATGCCGGCGTTCAATTCGCAACTGGCGATCGGTGCCGATTTGCCGGAAGCCACCGGCGGTCACCTGCCGTTTACCGGAGCCATGGACGAGCTGCGCCTGTCCAAGGTCGCGCGCCCGGCAGCGCTGTTGCTGGCCGATGCCACCGCCCAGGGCGCCGAGTCGAAACTGGTGACTTATGGCGTGGATGAAGAACAGTCGGGCTTCGGTTTCGGCAGCCTGGGTTTCCTGCTCAAGGCGGTGCCGGTGGACGCCTGGGTGATCATCCTGGTGCTGGTGGGGATGATGTTCCAGTCGTGGTTCATCATGATTCGCAAGAACCGCCAGGTCAGCCGCGTGGGTGCCGCCAACGATCTCTTCCGCGAGGAATTCGCGCAGATCGGTACGCGCCTGGAGATGTACTACGACGACGCGTTGCTGGCTGAGCGCCTGACCCATTCCTCGCTGTGGCGCCTGTACCGGGTCGCGGTCAAGGAAATCCGCACCCGCCGCGCCCAGGGCGCTGACACCTCATCGGTCTCGGCAGCCACCATCGAAGCCATTCGTTGCTCCATGGACGGCGTGCGCACCCGGGAAAACCAGCAACTCGGCGCCAAGTTGTCGACCCTGTCCAACGCCATCGCCGGTGGCCCGTATATCGGCCTGCTCGGCACGGTGCTGGGGATCATGGTGGTGTTCCTCGGCACGGCAATGGCCGGTGACGTGAACATCAACGCCATCGCCCCGGGCATGGCGGCGGCCTTGCTGGCCACGGCCATGGGCCTGTTTGTCGCGATCCCGGCGCTGTTTGGCTACAACCGCCTGATTACCCGCAACAAGGAAGTCAGCGCTGACATGCGCGTGTTCGTCGACGAGTTCATCACCCGCCTGGCGGAGATGCACGGCGAGAGCCAGCACAGCGAAGCTGCGCACCGTCGCGACCACCACGCCCACGTTCCGGCCTGAGGAGAATCAGCATGGCTTCCGTGAATGCCTCCCACGACGATGACGATGACGCACCCGTCGACAGCATCAACATCACGCCCCTGGTGGACGTGCTGATGGTGGTGTTGGTGATGTTTATCCTCACCGCCACCGCCCAGGTGTCGGGGATCCAGATCCACCTGCCCAAGGCCAGCGCTTCGGTGTCGCTGTCCGAGGCCAAAACCAAGGCGATCTCGGTGAACGATGGCGGCCAGGTATTTCTCGACGCTTACCCGGTGACCTTGCCGGAGCTCGAAGAACGCCTGCGCATCGAGAAAGCGTTGAACCCGGACTTCCCGGTGATCGTGCGCGGCGACGCCATGGTGCAGTACCAGAAGGTCATCGAAGTGCTCGACTTGCTGCGTCGCCTGGAGCTGTCCCAGGTCGGGTTGGTCACCGGCAAACCGAGCCAGGGCTGAGCCATGACCGCACAGATGCCGATCACGCCGACGCCGCTGAAGAACACGCCGCCGTTGCGCCCGCTGAAGTGGGGCATTGGCCTGCTGCTGGGGGCCGTGGCTGCCTGGTTTCTCTGGCAATGGGCCAATGACATGAGTGGCGTGCGCCGTGAAGCGCCCAAGGTGCCGACGATTATTCCGCTGCCGCCACCGCCACCACCGCCGCCGGAAAAACCCAAGGAACCGGAGCCCGAGGTGCAGGAGAAAGTCCCCGAGCCGGAGCCCACGCCAACCCCCGATGAGGTCAAGCCCGAGGAAGAAGCACCGCCTTCACCGGCGGACGACCTGGCCAACCCGATGCAGATCGACGGCGACGCGCAGTCCGGCAATGACGGTTTCAACATCGGTGCCGGCAAGGGCGGCGGCATGGCCGGTTCTGGCGGTGGCGGCCTGGGGACCGGGACGTTCAAGCAGTACCTGGCCGGGGTGTTCCAGCGCCTGCTGCGGGAAGACCCGGAGTTGCGCAAGAAGGCCTACACGGTGCAGGCCGATCTGTGGCTGAGCGCAGACGGCGAGGTGACCCGCGTGGAGCTGGCCAAGTCCAGCGGCGACACCGAGACCGACGCTCAGGTGCTGGCCGCATTGCGCGCCACACCGCGCCTGAAGGAACGCACACCCGCGTCATTGACCCTGCCGGTACACCTGTCCCTCAAGGGCCGGCGCCCGGATTGATCGAACCCTTTTTTGCAGTTTTCTACAGGAGTTGTGTGCAGATGATTTCCCACGTGAATCGATTGACCCTGGCGGTCGGCATGGTCATCGCGACCCTGGTCGGCCAGGCGACGGCAGCCACGGCCGCGCCTTCGGAAAACGCCACGATCAACCTGATCCGCCTGCTGGTGCAGCAAGGTGTGCTCAAGCAGGAGCAGGCCGACGGGCTGATCGCCCAGGCTGAAAAAGAGGCTCAGCAGGCACGCCAGGCCAGCACCGCCACGGCAGTAGCGGCAGGTCCAACTGCGGCCCCCGGCGATGTGCGGGTGCAGTACGTGCCGGCAGCGGTGCGCGACCAGATTCGCGACCAGGTCAAGGCCGAGGTCATGGCCACCGCCAAGCAGGAAAACTGGGCCCAGCCCAACACCTTTCCGGACTGGGTCTCGCGCATCAGCTTCGACGGCGACATCCGCCTGCGGGATGAGTCGCGCTATTTCTCGGGCAACAACAGCAACGAAATCGTTGATTACGCCAAGCTCAATCAAAACGGGCCCTACGACGTCAACAAGAACACCAACACCCAACTGCCGCCGTTGCTCAACACCCGCGAAGACCGCGAAAACCTGTTCCGCCTGCGCGCCCGCCTGGGCATGAAAGCCGTGATCTCGCCGGAATGGACCGCCGGGATTCGCCTCGGCACCGGCAACGACAACAACCCGGTGTCCACCACCCAAACGTTGGGCGGTGGCTTCGGCAAGAAAGACATCTGGCTCGACCAGGGTTACCTCACCTGGAAAACCACCGACTACATGACCCTGACCGCCGGGCGCTTCGCCAACCCGTTTTATTCCACCGACATAATGTATTCCGGCGACCTCAACTTCGACGGTGTGGCGGCGATCTTCAACCACAAGCTCAACAGCGACTGGGGCCTGTTCGGCACCCTCGGCGCGTTCCCGGTGGAGTACAGCCCCGACACGGCCACCACCAACGGTTTCGACAAGGACGAGAGTGAAAACAAATGGATGTTCGGCGGGCAGATCGGCGCCGACTGGAAGATCAACCGCAGCAACAGCCTGAAAGGCTCGATGGCCTACTACCATTTCGGTGACATCCAGGGCGAACGCTCCAGCCCTTGCTCGCCGTGGGCCGGCCAGCCGGCGTGCGACACCGACGGCACGCGCCTGGCCTTCATGCAGAAGGGCAACAGCGTGTTCCTGCTGCGGGACATCGCCCCCAACCCGGCGACACCGGGCCTGACCCCGCAACCGCAATTCGTCGGCCTTGCGTCCAAATTCAACGTGCTCGACCTGAACCTGGCGTGGGACAGCGAGCTGCCGGAAGACCTCAAGCTGCGCAGCCAGACCAACTTCATCCACAACCTGGCCTACGACAAAGGCGAGATGCTCAAGCGCAGCGAAGGCCAGATCGTCAACAACCTCAACAGCGACGGCCAGTTTGAAAGCGGCGGCAACGCATTGCTGGTGCAGTTCACCCTCGGCAGTGCGCTGGAGATGCGCAAGAAGGGCGACTGGAACGTGCTGGCCGGCTACAAATACATTCAGCCGGATGCGTTGCCCGACGGCTTCAACGACTCCTCCTTCCACCTCGGCGGCACCAACGCCAAGGGCTATTTCATCGGTGCCAACTACGGCCTCGACAAGAACATCTATGCCAGCGCCCGTTGGCTCAGCGCCTCCGAAGTGTATGGCGCGCCGTTTGAAGTGGATGTCATGCAACTGGAACTCAACACGCGCTTCTGATGCGCCGGAGAAAGCTCATGAACACGCGAATTTGCGGCCTGCTTTTGCTGCTCGTCACCACCGGAGCTTCGGCTGAAGGCATGGAAGAGCGCCTGCGTACCCAACTGCGCAGCACCACCCAGCAGTTGCAGGCACTGCAAAGCGAGCAGGCCCAGGCCAGTGCCGCGCGCATCGCTGCCGAGACCCAGGCCAAGCAAGCCCAGGCGCAGATCAAGCAACTGACCGCCGAGCTGGAAAAGACCCGGGGCGTGGCTGAGCAACTGGTTGGCCAGCAACAGAACCTGCACAGCCAGGCCCAGGCTCAGGTGGCGGCGAGCAATGAACAGGTGGGCAAGTTCAAGAAAGCCTATGAAGATTTGCTGGTGATCGCACGGGGCAAAGAAACCGAGCGGGCGCGCTTGCAGGCGCAACTCACGGAACGTGACACACAAGTGCAGCAATGTTCAGCCAAGAATCAACAGATGTACGGCGTGGCCCAGCAATTGCTGACGGCCTACGAAAAAATCGACGTGGCCGACGTGATGAGCATCCGCCAACCGTTCGCCAGCAGCACCCGGGTCAAGTTCGAGGAACTCGCCCAGGGTTTTGGTGATGGTCTATACCTTAATCGGTTCGATGCTCCCCAGACCGTCACTAATCATTGATCAACAAGGAAGAGACCACTATGAGCGACGTACAACTGATCACCAGCGTGACCCCGCATGTCTTGACCGAGTTGCTGCAGGAAGCCGGCTACCGGGTCAACCACACCGAGCAGAACGGTATCGTGCAATTGCTCAGCGCCAGCCAGGGCATCGGCTTCGCCGTGCGTTTCGGCAACCGGGCGACAGAGCAGGGCAGCTACGTGGACTTCACCTACAGCTGTGCGCTGCGGGTGCAGGGCGAGTTGCCCGAGGGTTTGGCCCAGGTCTGGAACGCTTCCCGGCGCTTTGCGCGGTTGTCGTTGCAGGGTGAGTTCCTGCTGATGGAGATGGACGTGGTGGCCGCCGGCGTGGGCGCCCCGTACCTGCGCAACCAGCTGGAATTGTGGGACCGCCTGCTGCAGGAATTCATCGTCTACCTGCGTGAATACAGCCAGCAGGCCGCCCAGCTTCAGGCCCAGGCCGACGCCGCGCCTGCTGTCGATGCCCGTGAAGAGGCGCCTGCCCTGTGAAGAAACCAACCCTGGTGGTCGGCGCCGGCGCCCTGGTGGTGCTGGCGGTCGCGGTGGGGTTGAGCCTGCGACCGGGCAGTGACCCGGTCGCAGCCCAGCAGCCGGCGCCGGTGGCCGTGAAGGACGGGCCGGCGGTGGCGCGCCTGGGCAACCAACAGATCGACCTCACCGAGCTCAAGTCGGTGCTGGCTGCCTTGCCGGTTGAAACCCGCGAGCAACTGCGTGGCAACCGTGGCGCTCTGGAAACCTGGCTGCGTTCACGCCTTGCGCAAAAGGCTGTGCTTGAACAGGCCGATGCCCAGGGCTGGCGCCAGCGCCCGGAAGTGGAGCAGCAAACCCGCGCCGCCGCCGAACAAATCGTGTTTCGCGACTACATGTTGTCGGTCAGCCAAGTGCCGGCGGATTACCCCAGCGCCGCCGAATTGCAGCAAGCCTATGACAGCGGCAAGGCGCAATGGGTGACACCGCCGTTGTACCAGGTCAGCCAGATTTTCCTGGCCGTGACCGACCCCCAAGCCGTCGACAGCGTACGCCGTCAAGCGCAGGAATTGAGCCGCAAGGCGCAGGCTTCGCCAGGGGAGTTTGCCGCGTTGGCCAGCCAATATTCCCAGGACCCCGACAGCGCCCGGCGCGGTGGCGATTCCGGGATGCAGCCATTGCAGCAACTGGTGCCCGAAATGCGCAGTGTGGTGGCGCGACTCAAGACGGGCGCGGTGTCGGAGCCGGTGCAAAGTGCCGCGGGTTTTCACGTGCTCAAGCTCACCGGGCAACAACCGGCGCGCACCGCCACGCTGGATGAACTGCGGGACCGCCTGACGGAGGCCCTGCGTGCGCAACGCCAGGAGCAAATCGCCAAGGCCTACCTGGAAGGCATGTTCAATACCGCCACCTTGAGTATCGACGGCGCCGAGCTGAACAAGGTGCTGGAGTAAAAAACGTCTCACCGCATTGGATGCACAGTACCCACAAGACAGGGAGTCTCCCATGGTATTTCTTGACCCGGCTGTACCCCACGGCACCACGCCCTATCGCGGGCTGACAGAGTCCCGCGAGGCCTGGCTGGCCGTGGCGGCCACCATCGAACCCGAGGTGGCGCAATATTTCCTGATCAGCGCGCGCTGTGGGTGTTTCATGCAGGCGGCTCGCAGCCTCAATATCAAGGCCACGCAATTGCGCAAGCGCCTGGCGCAACTGGAAGAGCAGCTGCGGCGCTCGCTGTTCAGCTATCAGGGCAATGTCCTGGCCCTGAGTCGTGAAGGGCAGCAGCTGCAGGCGCAACTGATTGCCCTGTCCCATGAGCGACGCTTGCCGGTGCTGGAACAACCGTTGATTCGCCTGGCGGTTGCCGAGTCGATCCTGCATGACATTCTGGGGCGCGACCTGATTGCGCTGCTGCGGCGCAATGCGAGTGTGCGGTTGGAGATTATTTCCATCGACAGCGAGTTGGGGTTGCAGGCGTTGGATGCGGATGTGGTGGTGTGGTTGTCGGGGATGGATTCGCCGGGGGCCGGGCCGAGCTTTGCCATTGATGCGCCTGAGGTGTTGGCGCGGCTGGATTATTCGCCACATATTGCCAAGCGGTATTCGCGGTTGGCGGTGCGGCCCGACAGCATTGAGGATCTCGCGGATTACATGCTGGTGCAGTGGCAGCCGGACCGGCAGGTGGAGGCGTTGCGGCCCTGGAACAGTCTGGTGGAGCAGCGGTTGGCGGGGGTGGTGCAGGTGCAGGCCTATCCGTTGATGCTGGAGATGATTCGGTGCAGCGCGTGTATTGGGTTGTTGCCGCGGTATATGAGTTGTTTTGATCGTGGGTTGACGGCGTTGGATGGGGTGTTTCTGGAGGGGATGCAGCGGCAGGTTTGGATGGGGGTGAGTGCTGAGGTGCGGCATCCGCAGGAGGTGGGGTGGGTGGTGGAGATGATTCGGAATACGTTTCTTGAGCGGGGGGAGTGGTTTGATTGATTGAGTACATATCCATTGCTGCGGTAACGGCGGGTGGG
>NZ_AMXG01000010.1:0-138899 GCF_000313235.1 Pseudomonas sp. PAMC 26793 | reverse complement strand
CGCGAGCAAGCCCGCTCCCACAGAAAAGCAGCTCTGCTTTCGCTCTGGTTTTTGCTTTTGCTTTTCAACACTCAAGCCGGCCGGTAGGCCGCTGTGCTCTTGCTTTTGATCTTGATCTGACTGCCCCAATAAGCCCGAGGCCGAACGCAGGTATTGCGGAGCGGGTAAACCGGCAGGACGCCGGTTTAGCCGCGCCGGGCCAAGGATGGCCCGTCGCGGCGGCCCGCTTCGCGGTGGCGGAGTGAGGGAACGCCGAGCCACAGCGAGGCGCCGACAGGCGGGGCAGAGCCCTTTGCTTACTTTGGGCCGGGCCGGCATTCCGGCTTTTCCAAAGTGAGCCGCTGTAAGAGCGGAACCATAAGCCGCCGTGACCGAAGAAACGGATATGTACACATGCATGGCGCAGTAATTGCGTACCCCCCCCCAAACCCCAACCCCAAAAAAAGGAGCAACCCCCATGCAACTACGCGCCTTGCGATATTTCCACGAGGTCGCCCGCTGCGCCTCCCTGCGTAAGGCAGCCGAACGTCTATACGTCACCCCAACCGCCGTCAGCCGTCAGATCGAACACCTGGAACACTTCTTCGGCGCCGCCCTGATTGAACGCGGCCCCCGCGGCATCCGCCTCACCGCCGAGGGCGAATGCCTGGCCGAACAAGTCACCTCAACCCTGCGCGGCCTCGACCAGGTGCGCGAAGTCATTGCCAGTCGGCAAAGCCAGGTGGCCGGTAACATCAGCATCCATGTGTCAGAAAGTATCGTGTCCACCGTACTCGCCCCGGTACTCGCCACCTTCTACCGCGCCCATCCCAAGGTCACCTTCAACATCGTAATCGCCAGTGCATCGGCCACCCTCGACGCCCTGTGCAGCGGCGAGGCAGACCTGGGCCTGGCGTTCTACCTGCAAGAACGCGCCGACGTCGAAGTCACTGCCCATTGCCAGCTGTGGCACCGGGTGCTGGTCAGCGCCGAACACCCCTTCGCCCAACGCGAAAGCATCGAATTGAGCGAACTGGAAGGCCAGCCCCTGGCGATTCCCGACTCGGCCTACGGCGTGCGTCAGGCCCTGGAAGTGGCTGCGAAAAAACGCGGGGTCACCCTCGAACCGGTGTTCACCACCAGCTCCCTGGAAGTGCAGAAGAGCCTGGCCCGACAACGGGCAGCGGTGCTGATTTTGCCCCAGGTCGAGGCAGACGTGCGGGACTTGGGCGACGGCCTGGTCGCCGTGCCGATCGCCGATGAAGACCTCGGGCGCATCCGCATCGACTTGTGCGTCTATCGCAACCGCCCCCGTTCGGTGGCGGTGCTCAAGTGCCAGGAAATGCTGGCGGGGGCGATGCAGCGTTGTTCGCTGAACTGAGCCTGAGCCTCAGAAGAGGTTGATCGGCACATTGGCGACCAGGCGGAACTCGTCGTAGCTGCCGTCAATCTGCCCGCCGCTGGCGCGGTGGTTGTAGACGATGGTGCGCAGTACGGTGTTCTTGAGTGTTCCGGACTGGATCACGTAGGCCACCATCAAGCCGTTTTCGTTGTGCTTGGCGCCATCCAGGCTGCGCACGTTGTAGCCGGTGTTGTGGCCGTTGCGGTCGCCGTCGTAATGGGTGCCGTCGATGTTCCAACCCTTGGCGTGCCACAGGCTGGCGGTGAGGCCGGGCACACCGTAGGCGGCGAAGTCCAGGTCATAGCGCAACTGCCAGGACTTTTCGTTGGGACCGTTGTAGTCCGAGTACAGCGAGTTGGCCATGTAGTTGCCGGTGGACTCCCACACGTAGTCGAAGTATTCGTTGCCGAATACCTGCTGCCAGGCCAGGGTCAGGCTGTGGGCCAGGTGCGTGGCGGTGAAGGCCAGGCTGGCGGCGTTGTTGTCGATGTAGCCGAGGTTTTTGTCGCCCGAGTCACTGGTGTGGTAGTAGTTGAAGGCGGTCTTCAAGGCGATTTCGCTTTTGTCGCCGATGCGGTGAGTCAGGCCGACGTAGGTCTGGTCCCACATGTCTTCGAAGCGTGAGGCGTAGACGCTGGCTTCCAGCCCGTAACCCGGTTTGACCGTGGCCCCCAGGTAGCTGATGCGCGGGCCGCTGTAGGCACGGTTGCCAAAGGTGGTGGTGAGCTTTTCGGCACCGGTGCCGGTGCGCGGAATCGCCCGCTCGAAGCTGCCGCCCTGCACCGACAGCCAGTCGAATTCGTTGCTGAACAGGCCCACGCCCTGGAAGCTGGAGGGCAGGGCGCGGTTGTCCTTGTAGCGCAGGATCGGGTTGTCAGTCATCAGTCTGCCGGCCTTGATCTCGGTGCTGGACAGGCGCAAACGCACGTCGCCCACACCCAGGCGGCTCCAGGTGGGAATCGCATCGCCATCGCCGTCTACCAGCACCCGGTCGCCGCCATTGGCCACCTTGCCATGGCCGCGTTCCAGGTTGACCGCGCTGAAGATTCCCGCATCCACGCCCACGCCAATCAGGCCCTGGGTGTAGCCGGAGCTGTACTTGAGCATGCTGGTCTGCACCCAGGTTTCCCGTACACGGGTGGGCTCGATGCCGCCGGGTTTCTTGATGCTCAGGTGGGTAGTGCGCTTGGTGTGCTGGTTGGAATAGTAGTGGCGCAGGTTAAGGTCCAGGGTGCTGCCTTCGAGGAAGCCTGGTGCACTGGCTTGAGCGTTCTCTTGGGCGAAAGCCTGGGTGCTGGACGCCAGGGTGACGGCCAGTAAAAGACGTGAATACATGGTAAATCCCCATACAAATCAGACGTAAGGCGACCGTCCCGGCAGACCCTCGGGCGCTGCCGGTCAGTGGCGAAAAGACGCGGGACAGTGGGAAAAGGTATTCAGCGAACCGAAGCTTCTGTGAGCCGGGTTTCGCGGGCCGGGCTGCCGGGCAGCGACGGGCGGGTTTCCTTGGCGAACCAGGCGGCGGTGAGGCACACCAGGTTGGCGATCAGCAGGTACCAGACCGGTGACATTGGATCGCCGGTGGTGCCGATCAGCCAGGTAATGATGATCTGCGCGGTGCCGCCAAACGCCGCCACACCGAAGGCGTAGACGATGGAGAAACCGGTGGAACGCACGGATTTCGGGAAGCTTTCCACCAGCAGCACGATCAACGCCGCGCCGCTCATGCCGTGCAGGCCCGAGAGTACCGCGAGGGTCAGCAGGAAGGTCGCCGGGCTGGGGTGTTCGGTCATCAGTTGCAGGGCCGGGAACAGGATCAGCAGCAACACCACCCGCGGTGTCATCAGGATCACCCGGCGCCCGAAGCGGTCGCAGAGCATGCCGCCGGCCACCGCGCACACGGCCATGGCGGCGCCGGCCACCAGGGTCGAGAGCATGGAGATGCTGGTGGGCAGCTTCAGCTCGGTGAGGGCGAAGGTGGTCATGTAGTTGAGGAAGTACTGGGTGATGGTGCTGCCGGAAAGGATCAGCAACCCCAGTACCAAGGCCCGTCGGTGCTTGCCGCAGACTTCCCGCACCAGGTCGCCGGTGCTGGTCTTTTCGCCGTGGCCGTGGAAGGTTTCGGCGAGGTTGCGGCGGATGTAGATGCCGATCGGCAATACCAGCAGGCCGAACACAAAGGGTACACGCCAGCCCCAGCTGTTGAGGTCTTCCGGGGACATGACTTTGGTCAGGGTGAACCCTACCAGCCCGGCCACCATGGCCGCGACGCCCTGGGCAACCACTTGCCAGCAGGCGTACGTCCCGCGTTTGTGGGGCGGCGCCGCTTCGAGGATGTAGGTGGTGGCGGGGCCGGCTTCACCGCCCCAGGCCAGGCCCTGGATCATGCGGGTGAGCACCAGCAGGATCGGCGCCGCGATGCCGATGGTCTCGTAGCCGGGCAATATCGCGATGCTGCCGGTGCCCACGGCCATCATCACCAGGGTCAACAGCATCGCCGGTTTGCGCCCGACGCGGTCGGCGTAGGCGCCGATCAGCACCGCGCCCAGGGGCCTGACGATAAAGCCGATACCGAACGCGGTGACCGACAGCATCAAGCTGACGAAGGCGCTGTCGGACGGGAAAAACGTGTGGCCGATCATCACCGCAAAGGTTGCGTACACACCAAAGTCGAAAAACTCCACGGCGTTACCCAGGACCACGGCAAAAATGCTCTTTTTGCCGGCGTCCGGGGGCAGTGTTTCGGGTGCGTGATCAGGATCGGATCGTGTCAATTGCTCAGTGTGCATACCAGCCCCTCGATTTTAGTTATAGGTCGTCCAAGCTCCCGGCCGTGTAGGCCCGGAGCTGGCGTGTGGGTGGGCAGTTATTACAGCGTCAAAGTCAGGAAGGATTCGGCCAGTGGTGGATTGCGCCACGCCAGCTCTCGTAGGTTTTAGCGATTTGCAGCAGCCATTGATCGGCGAAACGCGGGGCGATCATCTGCAAGCCGATGGGCATGCCATCGGCGGCGAAACCGCAGTTGATCGACAGCGCCGGTTGTTCGCCCATGTTCCAGGGCACCGTGAACACGATGTGTTCGAACGGCCGTTGCGGGTCGTTGCTGGGTGAAGGCCACTCAGCGGGGAAGGCGTTGACTTGGTTGGTGGGGGAGAGCACCAGGTCGAGTTCGGTGAACACCTGCGCGGCGCGGCGGCGCATCTCGAAGGTCTGGTTGAAGCCTTTAACGGCCTGTACGCCACTGATCTCGGCGCCTGGCGCGGCCCAGTCGCGGATATACGGCAAGACCTTGTCGAACTGCTCGCTGCTCAACGCGGACAAGTCGCCCCACTGCCGGGCGCGCCAGAAATGATCGAGGCCGTCGAGTTGTGCCCGGTCCATGATCGGCGGGATCAGCGTGACCTTGGCGCCATGGGCTTCGAACAGCCGTGCGGCGTGTTCCACCGCTTCACACACGAAGCCTTCAGGCTGCATGCCCACGCCAGGCTCGAGCATCAGGCCGACCCGCAGGCCCTTGACCGACAACGGTTGGTTGCTCCACTGGGTGGCGAGTGGCGGCAGGCTGGTGGCGTCGCGGGCATCGGGGCGGGCCAGGTGTTGCATCAGCAGCACGCAGTCGTCGACGGTGCGGGTCATGGGCCCGGCGGCGCGGCCGGTGTAATACGGGTCGATGGGAATGCGCCCCAGGGTTGGCTTGAATCCCACCAGGCCACACCAGGCAGCGGGCAGGCGCACCGAACCACCGATGTCGGTGCCCACGTGCAGTGGGCCGTAACCGGCGGCGGCCGCAGCGGCGGCACCGGAGCTGGAACCGCCAGTGTTGTTGGCGGTATTCCACGGATTGCGGGTGATGCCGTGGAAGCTCGACAGGCCGGAAGACAGCATGCCGAAATCCGGGTTGGTGGTCTTGGCCAGGATAATCGCGCCTGCTTCACGCATACGGGCTGCGGGCGGTGCGTCCCTGAGGGCCGGGGTCAGGCGGGTGGCGGCGCTGCCGAGGGGGATAGGCACACCTTCAGTGGCGATCAATTCCTTGAGGGTCACCGGTACGCCGTCGAGGGAACCGTTGGGCTGGCCCTTGTTCCAGCGCTCGGTGGAGGCCTGGGCCTGCTGGCGTACCTGTTGCGGGTCGAAGGCATAGAGCGCGTTGATCTGCGGCTCCCAGCGGTCGATATGGGCCAGGAGCTGGTCGTAGTAGTCGATGGGCGCGAGTTGCCGGCTGGCGAATTGCGCCAGCAGTTCGGCGGCTGTAAGGGTATGCAGGTCAGTCATCGAACGCTTCCTTGTGATGGGCCGGCTGGCTCATGGCGGGTTGCAGTAGGGACGACTATATAAACCTCGGTGTGACGCGGCCATCACAATCGGTGCAGTTCAGTGTTGCGTTTTTGTGTGCACTGAAACCCGAGGCAACGCGCTTGCCAGGCTGGCGACGACCAGGCAAACCAGCCCCAGTCGCGCAACATTCAGATAGAGTAACTGCCCTTCAAAACGGTGCAGCCGGCAGTAGTAATAAGGATGCTTGATACACACCAGATAACCGCTGACCAGTAACGGAAAAATGATCAGCAGGCCCAGGAATCATTGGCCTCCATTTTGCGGACTTGGCGAATCGCTTCCTTGTAGGCCTCGGACTCCATGACCTCTTCGGCGGAGACTGAAATGCCCCATTCTCCCTCAATCCTCATGGTCCTTTTTGACTTGATGGCTGCCACCGTATCCAAGTCATCCTGAGTCGGCTTACCGGCAGACAACGAATACAATCCAAACATGGCGACGACCTCGAAAAGATATAGTCGTTTTTATAGCAAGCGAGCTTGAGGCCCGCCATTGATGGGCGGTGTGCCGGCGTCGCCAGTTCCCGTAGGAAACGTCTCCATTCACACCAACGGTCTAAAACGTCGGCGGCGTAATCACCCAAATCACCACCGCATCCACCTTTCCGGGGTTGCCGTACCGATGGGGCTCGCTGCTGGAGAAGCTGAAACTGTCCCCTTCAGCCAGCTGAAAATGCCGCTCGCCCACCCATAACTCAAACGTTCCGCTCAACACATAACCCGCCTCTTCACCCTCATGGCTATAGCTCTGCTGGCTGTAGGTGCCCGGTGGAAAGCGCGAGTGCAGCATCTCCAATTGATGATTGGGCAGGGGCGTCAGCAACTGGTCGACGATCCCGTCCTCATAGTGAATGCTCTGGCGATTGTTCCTGCGCACCACAAAACCTTCATCCTCCGCTGCCGGCGTGGTCTCGCTGGCAAAAAACCACTGGATCGTCACCCCCAGGCTGCGGGCGATGTTGAACAGGGCCGGGATCGACGGGTAGGCGAGGTTGCGTTCCAGTTGGCTGATATAGCCGGCCGTCAATTCGCTCATCTGCGCCAATTCGGTAAGCGTCATGCCCCGGGCCTTGCGCAAGCCACGGATGCGGGTGCCGAGAAACAGCTGTGGCGGTTGGTCGTTCAAATGTCCCACGCTACCTTCAATCCTTCATAAATCGCCTCTTCGGCGGTACGCGGCGCCAGGCAATCGCCGATGCGCCTGAACGCCACCAGGCCTTCCAGTTCTGCGCCCAGAGTGTCCACCGGCTGGTGACCCTGGCACAACACCAGGGTGTCGATATTTTCCAGCAGCATCGGCTCGCCACTGGCGGTGTGCTGCAGGTAGACGGTGGTGTCGTCGCAGCCGTACAAACGAGCGTAAGGGATGATGGGAATGCCCAGCCGGTGCAGTTCACCGGCCAGTTGGTCACGCACGTACAACGGCAGGTTTTCCCCGCAATGGGTGCCGTTTACTGCCAGATGCACCTGATGGCCGGCGCGGGTGAGGCGCTCGGCAATGCCCGGGCCGATCCAGTCGCAACGCCAGTCCACCACCACCACCGAACGGCCCAACGGGACCTCGTCGCGCAGCACTTGCCAGGCGTCCACCACCTGTAATTCGCCGCCGCGTTCGAAGGCCGGCCAGTAGGGCTCGGCGCCGGTGGCAATGATCACCAGCTCGGGTTGTTCGCGCTCCACCAAGGCACGGTCGACGCGGGTATTGCGCACCACGCGAACCCCGGCCAGTTCCATCTCGCGCTGCAGGTTGGTACTGGCGCCGCCGAACTCGCTGCGCCGTGGCAGTAACTGTGCGAGAAGCACCTGGCCGCCCAGTTGAGCGCTGGCTTCATACAAGGTCACCTCATGCCCGCGTTGCGCCGCCACGGCCGCGGCTTTCATCCCTGCCGGGCCACCGCCGGCGACCATCATCCGCTTGCGTCGCAATGCCGGTTGCAACTGGCCAAACTGCAATTCGCGGCCGGTCTCGGGATGCTGGATGCAGGAGATCGGCAAGCCTTTGTGGAAGTGGCCGATGCAGGCCTGATTGCAGGCGATGCACGCCCGTACATCCTCGGCCTGGCCGCTTGAGGTTTTGGCCGGCATTCGCGGGTCGCAGATCAGCGCGCGGGTCATGCCGCACACATCGGCCTGGCCGCGCTGCAGCATCAGCTCGGCCTCCTGGGGCTGGTTGATGCGCCCGGTGACGAACAATGGAATCGACAGGCTGGCCTTGAACGTTGCGGCTTCTGTCGCCAGGTACGCCGGGGCAATGGCCATGGGCGGCACGATATGGATCGCGCCGCCGAGGGAGGCCGAGGTGCCGGCGACGATGTGCACATAATCCAGCTGTGATTGCAGCTGTTGCACGGCCGCCAGGGAGTCCTCTTCCGTCAGGCCTTCGGGGTCGCGCTCATCCGCGGAAATGCGCAGGCCGATGATGAACTGTTCGTCGGTTTCAGCCCGTACTACGGCGATGATTTCCCGCAGGAAACGCAAGCGTTGTTCAAGCTTGCCGTTGTAGCCATCGGTGCGGCGATTTACCCGTGGATTAAGAAATTGCGCCGGCAGATACCCATGGCTGGCGACCACTTCCACGCCGTCAATCCCCGCCTGATGCAGGCGCCTCGCCGCCGCACCGTAGCCGGCCACAATCTCGTCAATCATCGACTGGTCAAGGGCGCGCGGCATCACCCGGAACCGCTCGTTGGGCACCCCTGACGCCGAGTAAGCCACCGCCAGCAAGCCATCGGCCGATTCCATGATTTCCCGCCCCGGATGAAAAATCTGCGACAGCACCACGGTGCCGTGGGCATGGCAGGTCTCGGCCAGTTGGCGGTAGCCGTCGATGCAGCTGTCATCGGTGGCCATCAGCACATGGGAGGTGTAGCGGGCGCTGTCATGCACCCCGGCTACCTGCAACACAATCAGCCCGACACCGCCTTCGGCACGTGCCCGGTGGTAGGCGATCAACTGCTCGTTGACCCGGTTGTCGGTGGGCATCGAGGTGTCGTGCCCACTGGACATGATGCGGTTTTTCAGGCGTTTGCCGCGCAGCGTCAACGGTTCAAAAAGATACGGAAAGGCATGGGGCGACATGGTGCGGATACTCCAGGCGCTGTTGTTATTATTTTTCTATAGGAGGTCAGCCTCAGTAAAAAATCAACTTGTTTTTTTACTGGCGACTGGATTAGCGTCAGCCACATCAACCACCCGCCTGGAGAATAAAAATGCCTGGGGCCACCGAACGACAGCTGCGTGAAGAGCTTGCTGCCTGCTACCGGCTGATCGCGCACTTTCACATGAGCGACCTGATCTTCACCCATATCTCAGTGCGCATCCCCGGGCCTGAAAACCACTTTTTGATCAACCCCTATGGGCTGATGTTCGAGGAGATCACCGCGTCCAGCCTGGTGAAAATCGGCCTGGACGGGCGTGCGGTCGAGGCTTCGGCCCATGGCGTCAACCCGGCGGGGTTTGTGATTCACAGCGCGATTCACGGCGCCCGCGAAGACGCCCAGTGCGTGCTGCACACCCACACCCGCGCCGGTTGTGCGGTGGCGGCACTGGAGTGCGGGCTGTTGCCGGTGAACCAGATTTCCATGGAGTTCTACGGCAAGGTCGCCTATCACGACTACGAAGGCGTGGCGCTGGACATGGACGAGCAGCAGCGACTGGTGCGTGACCTCGGTGACAAGCCGGTGTTGATGCTGCGCAACCATGGTTTGTTGACGGTGGGGGAGACGGTCAGCCAGGCGTTCCTGCGCATGTACTACCTGGAGAAGGCCTGCGATATCCAGATCGCCGCCCAGGCGTGCGGCAAGCTGATCCTGCCACCTGCCGATGTGTGCGAATACACCGAGCGGCAGTTCAATGAGCCAGGCCGGCCACTGGAAGAGGGCGAGCTGGCAGACCCGGACGCCATGCAGCTGGCATGGGCGGCATTGCTGCGGTTACTGGATCGGGTGTCGCCGGGGTTCCGGGAGTGAGGTAGAGTCGTCCAGCCGACTCAACCCAAGGACACCGCCTCATGACCCAGGAATCCCGTTTCTCCCGCATGGAACCGGAGTTGCGCAAGGCCAATCTGGTGCAGGCGACGTTGGCCTGCCTCAAGCGCGACGGCTTCCAGGGCGCGTCGATCCGCAAGATCAGCGCCGAGGCCGGGGTTTCGGTGGGGCTGATCAGTCATCACTATTCGGGCAAGGATGAACTGGTGGCCGAGGCCTATCGGTCTATCACCCGGCAGGTGATGGACTTGCTGCGTGACGCCATGGCCAAGGCGCCGCCCAGCCCGCGGGAGCGCCTGTCGGCGTTCTTTCGCGGCTCGTTTTCCCCCGAGTTGCTGGACCCGCAACTGCTGGATGCCTGGCTGGTGTTCTGGGGCGCGGTGAAGACGGCCCCGGCGATCAACCAGGCCCACGAACATTCCTATGGTGAGTACCGCACCATCATGCGCTCGGCCTTGGTGGACATGGCCGAGGAGGAGGGTTGGAAGCAGTTCGACGCCGACCTGGCGGCCATCGCCTTGAGCGCCTTGCTCGACGGTTTGTGGCTGGAATCGGGGCTCAACCCCGGCACCTTCACCCCGGAGCAGGGCATCCAGATCTGCGAAGCCTGGGTCGATGGCTTGCAGTCTGGCGGCCGCATGCGCTTCCAGATCAAACCCTGAACTGACGATTCCGCGCCGCCTGGACGCAATGTCCGGGCCGGCATTTTCCCCTCGAAAAATATTTGCCGTTACCCGATTGCCTCCTTACTGAACACTCGTTTAGTATCGCCCCATGTCGCACCCCTCAAGCCAATTAAAATAATTCGAGGATTCCATGACCACCGTTCCGTCCGTGCTCACTCAAGTGCAAGCAGGCGTTGCCTGGATCACCCTTAATCGCGGCGCCCAGCGCAACGCCCTGGACATCCCGACCCTCAAGCACCTGCATGGGGTGCTGGACGGTTTCAACAGTGACCCGGCCGTACGTGTGGTGGTGCTGACCGGCAGTGGTCGCAGCTTCTGCGCCGGTGCTGACCTGGCTGAATGGGCCGAGGCCGAAGCCCGTGGCGCCCTCGAAACCTATGGCTGGACCGAAACCGCCCACGCCCTGATGACCCGCCTGCACACCCTCGACAAACCCACACTCGCCGCCATCAACGGCACGGCCGTCGGCGCCGGCATGGACCTGACCCTGTGCTGCGACCTGCGTGTAGCCGCGCAATCGGCCCGCTTCAAGGCCGGCTACACCAGCATGGCCTACGCGCCGGACGCCGGTGCCAGCTGGCATCTGCCGCGCCTGATCGGCAGTGAACAGGCCAAGCGCCTGTTGTTCCTCGATGAGTTGTGGAGTGCCGACCGCGCCCTGGCCGCCGGCCTGGTGGGCGAAGTGGTCGCCGATGAGCAACTGCACGCCCACGTTACCGACCTGGCCACACGCCTGGCCAGCGGCCCGACCTTCGCCTTCGCCCAGACCAAAACCCTGATCCGCGAAGGCGCCGGGCGCAGCCTGCCCGAGCAGCTCCAGGCCGAACTCGCCGCCGGCTTGCTCTGCGGTCGCAGCGCCGACGGTGCTGAAGCCCTGCGTGCCTCGATGGAAAAGCGTCCCCCCCATTTCTCCGGCAACTGACTTCTCCTCAAAACACCCCTCGAACGATCGACAGGTAGCGCCATGAATTTCCAGCCCAGCCAAGAACAAGACATGTTGGTGGACGCGGTACGCAGTTTTGTTGCCAAGGAATTGTTGCCCCACGAGGAGGCGGTGGACCGCGCCGATGAAGTCTCGCCGGAGCTCGCCGCGCAGATCCGGGACAAGGCGATTGCCGCCGGGTTCTATGCCTTCAACATGCCGGAAGAGGTCGGCGGTGGCGGCCTGGATTATCTGTCCCAGGCGTTGATCGAGCGGGAGTTGTCGAAGGTGTCCTGGGCGCTGCATGTGTTTGTCGCCCGGCCCTCGAAAATCCTCATGGCCTGTACCGGCGCGCAGATTGGCGAGTACCTGTTGCCATGCGTGCAGGGCAAGAAGATCGATTGCTTTGCGCTCACCGAACCGGGTGCCGGTTCCGACGCCAACGCGATCAAGACCCGTGCTGTGCGCAGCGGCGATGACTTTGTACTCAACGGCAGCAAGCACTTCATCAGCCACGCCGGCCACGCGGATTTTGCCATCGTGTTTGCCGTCACCGACACCTACGAACACAACGGTCGCCAGCGCAACGCCGTGACCTCGTTCCTGGTGGACCGTGGCACGCCGGGCATGACCATTCGCCGAGGCCCCAAGTGCGTCAGCAACCGTGGCTACCACACCTATGAAATGTTCTTCGACGACTGTCGCGTGCCGGCCTCAAAAGTCCTCGGCGAAGTCGGCAAAGGCTGGGAGGTCGCCAACGCCTGGCTGACTGCAGGCCGGGTGATGGTGGCTGCCAATTGCGTCGGCCAGGCCCAGCGTGCGTTGGACGTGTCCCTGCAATGGGCGGCGGATCGCAAGCAGTTCGGCCAGCCCATCGGCACCTATCAAGGCATCTCGTTCAAGCTCGCCGACATGGCCACGCAAATCCGCGCGGCCGAACTGCTGACCCTGAACACCGCCTGGAAAATGGACCAGGGCACCATGACCGACGGCGAGGCCGGCATGGCCAAGCTGTTTGCCAGCGAAGTGCTGGGCAAGGTCGCCGACGAGGCCGTGCAGATTTACGGCGGCATGGGCTTGATGGACGAAGGGCCGGTGGAGCGCATCTGGCGCAACGCGCGGATCGAACGGATCTGGGAAGGCACTTCGGAAATCCAGCGCCACATCATTGCCCGCGAACTGTTGCGGCCGCTGTTGCGCTGATCGGGTCGGAGAACGCTTATGTCCCAGGCTATTCGCGACAATCTCAAGCGCCTGCTGGCGCCCCGTCACCTGGCATTCGTCGGCGGGCGCAGCATGGCCCGTGCCCTCAAGCGCTGCGCCGAAGGTGGTTTTGCCGGCCAGATGTGGCTGGTCAACCCGCAGCATGACAGCCTCGATGGCATTCCCTGCGTACGCCGCGTGGCCGACTTGCCGTGCGGCCCGGACGCGGTGTTTATTGCCACCAACCGCGAGCTGACCCTGACCTGTGTCGCCGAACTGGCGGCCATCGGCACCGGCGGTGCCATCTGCTATGCCTCCGGGTTTGCCGAAACCGGCGCCGAGGGCCAGGCCTTGCAGCAACAACTGCTCGAAGCGGCGGGCGAGATGGCGCTGCTGGGTCCCAATTGCTATGGCCTGCTGGATTACTTGCACAGCTCGGCACTGTGGCCGGTGGCCCATGGCGGCAAGCCGGTAGAGAAGGGCGTTGCGGTGCTGACCCAGAGCGGCAACTTCGCCTACAACCTGTCCATGAGCGACCGTTCGCTGCCGGTGGCCTATATGGCGTCGGTGGGCAACCAGGCACAATTGGGGGTTGCCGAGTTGATGGATGTGCTGCTCGACGAGCCACGCGTGACGGCCATCGGCTTGCACCTGGAAGGCTTGAAGAATGTGCCGGGGTTCGCCCGTGCGGCCCATAAGGCCCTGGAAAAAGGCATTCCGATCATCGCCCTGAAAACCGGCGTGTCGCAGATCGGCGCCGAGTTGGCCTTGAGTCATACCAGTTCGTTGTCGGGTTCTGATGCGCTGTATGACAGCCTGTTTGCGCGCCTGGGGGTGATCCGGGTCAGCGGCCCGGTGAGTTTTGTCGAGACCCTGAAAGCGGCGGCCTGCGGTAACTTGCCGGCGGGCAACAGCCTGATTGCCCTGGCCTGTTCCGGTGGCGATGCCGGGTTGATTGCCGACTACGCCGAGCGCAACGATTTAAGCCTGCCCAAACTCGATGAAGGCCAGCGTTCGGAACTGGCGCAGGTACTGCCGAGCTACGCCAACCTGGTCAACCCGCTGGATTTCACCACGGCCATCTGGGGCAACAGCGAAGCCCTTAATACCATGCTCGATACCGCACTGCGCACCGACGCGGATGCGGCGATGCTGGTGCTCGACTACCCGGCGGAATTTACCGGTGAGCGCAAGGAATGCGACCTGCTGCTGGAGCTGTTTTGCAGTGCGCTGACTCGCCACGGCAAGACCGGCTTTGTCACCTCGGCATTCCCCGAATTGTTGCCGGCTCACGCTCGCGAGCGCCTGCATGCGCAAGGTGTTGCGGCGTTGCAGGGCGTAGAAGATGCGCTGGCGGCCTGGGGCCGGATTGCCGACTATCAAAACAATCGCCGGGCGTTGTTGGCGCGGGGTGAGTCGATACTGGTGCCGCTGTGCCCACAAGCGCTTGAAGCACTTGGACAATCGCTGAACGAGTGGGACTCCAAGCAGGCGTTGCGGGCCTTCGGCCTGACCACGCCGGCCGGTGTCTTGAGTACGCCAGCGCGGGCTATCGCCGATGCCAAAGTGCTGGGCTACCCGCTGGTACTCAAGGCCGTCAGTGCCGATCTACCGCATAAAACCGAAGCGGGAGCCGTGGCGCTCAACCTGCAGGACGGCTTCGCCTTGACCGCCGCCCTGGCCCATATGCGTGAGCGGATTGCTGCCTACGCGCCGGGTGTACCTTTCGATCACCTGCTGTTGGAATCCATGGCCACGCCGCCGTTGGCCGAGCTGATTGTGGGCATCAAGCGCGAAAACGATTTCGGCCTGGCACTGGTGATCGGTGCGGGTGGAATCCTCGTGGAGTTGCTCAAGGACAGTCGCAGCCTGCTGCTGCCGACCACCGACGATGCGATCCGCAATGCCTTGCTCAGCCTGCGCAGCGCGGCATTGCTGCAAGGCTTTCGCGGGCGGGAAGTGGCCGACATGGAGGCGCTGGTGGCGGCGATTCGTGCGGTGGCCGACTACGCCTGCGCCAACGCCGGGCAGTTGCTGGAACTCGATGTAAACCCATTGCTGGTCAATGCCCGGGGCGCCACGGCGGTCGATGCATTGATCCGTCTCGCCCAGGTGTGAAGGAGATGACGATGCAAAGCAAAACCTTGACGGGCGGCCAGGCCCTGGTGCGATTGCTGGCCAACTATGGCGTCGACACCGTATTCGGGATTCCCGGCGTGCACACGCTGGAGCTGTATCGCGGCTTGCCCGGCAGTGGCGTTCGGCATGTGCTGACTCGTCACGAGCAGGGCGCCGGCTTTATGGCCGACGGTTATGCGCGGGTCAGCGGTAAGCCAGGCGTGTGTTTCATCATCACCGGGCCGGGGGTGACCAACGCCGCCACGGCGATCGGCCAGGCGTATGCCGACTCGATTCCGCTGCTGGTGATTTCCAGCGTCAACCACACCGCCAGCCTCGGCAAGGGGTGGGGTTGCCTGCATGAAACCCAGGACCAACGGGCGATGACCGCGCCCATCACCGCGTTTTCGGCAGTGGCGTTGAGTGCCGAGGATTTGCCGGAATTGATCGCGCGGGCCTACGCGGTGTTCGACAGTGAGCGACCACGGCCGGTGCATATTTCGGTGCCGCTGGATGTGCTGTCAGCGCCGATCAAGCGCGACTGGAGCAATGACGTGGTGCGCCGTCCCGGGCGAGGTCTGCCATCGGCTGAAAGCCTCGATCAGGCCGTGGCAAAACTGGCGGCGGCCAAGCGTCCGATGATCATTGCCGGTGGCGGCGCACTGTTGGCGGCCGAGGCCTTGCAGCGCTTGAGCACACAACTGGCGGCGCCGTTTTTCAGCAGTGTCGCCGGTAAGGGGTTGTTGCCGGTGGAGCATCCGTTGAACGCCGGTTCGACCTTGTGCATCGAGCCCGGCTGGCAGCTGATCGCCGAGGCGGATGTGGTGTTGGCCATCGGCACCGAAATGGCCGATACGGATTTTTGGCGTGAGCGCCTGCCGATTAACGGCGAGCTGCTGCGAGTGGATATCGACCCGCGCAAGTTCAACGATTTCTATCCTTGCGCTGTCGCGTTGCACGGTGATGCCCGGCAAACGACGCTGGCTTTGCTGGAACGCTTGCCAGCCACGCCGCGCAACGCGGATGCCGCCACCGCTGCGGTCGCGACGTTACGCCAGGCAGTCAGCAGCGGCCATGGTCCGTTGCAACGGATTCACCAGGCGATTCTCGACCGCGTCGCCGCCGAGTTGCCCACCAATGCCTTCATCAGCAGTGACATGACCCAACTGGCCTACACCGGTAACTACACCTTCCCCAGCAATGCCACCCGCAGTTGGCTGCATCCCACCGGCTACGGCACCTTGGGCTACGGCCTGCCGGCCGGTATCGGCGCCAAGTTCGGCGCGCCGGAGCGGCCCGGCCTGGTGCTGGTGGGCGACGGCGGCTTTCTCTACACCGCCCAGGAACTGGCCACAGCGGTGGAAGAACTGGACAGCCCGCTGGTGGTGTTGCTGTGGAACAACGACGCCCTGGGGCAGATTCGCGACGACATGCTGAACCTGGACATCGAACCCATCGGCGTACTGCCGCGCAACCCGGACTTCGCCGCCCTGGCGCGGGCGTTCGGCTGCACGGTCAGCGAGCCGCAGAACCTGGATGAGCTGCAGACGGATTTGCGTAACGGTTTCAAGCGCAACGGCGTGACCTTGATCGAGTTGAAGCATGCCTGTGTGAACCTTTAGAGGAGCAACACCATGAGCGAAAACAACAACAAAATGACTCAAGCGATGCACCGACGGGATTTCCTCAAACACAGCGCCGTAGCCGGTGCCGTGGCCGCCGCGTTTTCCATGGGCCTGCCGCTGCCGGCCTTCGCCGAAGAGGCCACGCCCAAGCCCGGCGGCGTGCTGCGCATGGGATTGGCCGGCGGCAGCACCACCGACTCCCGCGACCCGGGATCCTGGGTCGACACCTTCACCTTCGTCGGCTTTTCGGCGGTGTACAACACCCTCACGGAAATCGCGGTGGACGGCAGCGCCATCCCCGAATTGGCCGAGAGCTTTGAGTCGACGCCCGACGCGCGCATCTGGACCTTCAAGCTGCGCCAGGGCGTGACCTTCCATAACGGCAAAAGCCTGACCGCTGACGATGTGGTGGCCTCGATCAACCATCACCTGGCAGCCAACTCCACGTCGGCGGCCAAAACGGTAATCGGCGATGTGGCCAGTGTCAGCGCCAAGGGCAGCGATGCGGTGGTGTTCGAACTGCATTCGGGCAATGCCGATTTCGCCTATGTGGTCGCCGATTACCACCTGGTGATCATGCCCGCCAAGGACGGTGCCGCCGACTGGCAGGCCGGGATCGGCACCAGCGGCTATCGCCTGAAAAGTTTCGAGCCCGGCGTTCGCATGGACCTGGAGCGCAACCCGGATTACTGGAAGCCGGGCAGGGCGCACTTCGCCAGCGCCGAGCTGTTGGCGATTGCCGACGGCGCGGCGCGAGTCAACGCGCTGGTCACCGGGCAAGTGGACGTGATCAACAAGGTCGACCTGAAAACCGTGGCCCTGCTCAAGCGCAATCCCACGCTGGTCATCGAAGAAACCAAGGGCGCCCAGCACTACACCTTCCCGATGCTGTGCGACAGCAACGAGTTCAAGAACAACGACATTCGCCTGGCGATGAAGCATGGGATCAACCGCGAAACCCTGCTGGCCTCGGTGCTGCATGGCTATGGCCTGGTGGGCAACGACCATCCGATCCAACCCGGCAGCCGCTTTATCAACGCTGCCCTCGAGCAGCGTACCTACGATCCGGACAAGTCGCGGTTCTACCTGCGCAAGGCCGGCGTCGAGTCGCTGAAGGTGCGCCTGCAAGCTTCCGATGCCGCCTACACCGGCGCAGTGGACGCCTCGGTACTGTTCAAGGAACAGGCGCGTCAGGCCGGGATTGATATCGACGTGGTGCGCGAGCCGGCGGATGGGTACTTCTCCAACATCTGGATGAAGCAGCCGTTCACCACCTCGTTCTGGTACAGCAGCCTGACCGCCGACCGCATGTTCAGCATCGGCTACGCCAAAGGCGCGGCGTGGAACGAAACCCATTGGGATAACCCGCGCTTCAATCAGTTGCTCAACGCGGCGCGGGGCGAGATGAACGCGCCGCTGCGCCAGGAGATGTACAACGAAATGCAGAGCCTGTGCCGGGACGACGGCGGGGCGATTGTGCCGTTGTTCGCCAGCTCCGTGGCGGCCCGCTCGAACCGCATCAGCCATGGACCGCTGACGGCGCCGTATGGGGAACTGGATGGGTTGCGGCTGATCGAGCGCTGGTGGCAGGCGTGAAGATTTCAGAAACGCCACAAATCAAATGTGGGAGCGGGCTTGCTCGCGAATGCGGTGGATCAGTCTCTATCTGTATTGGCTGACACACCGCTTTCGCGAGCAAGCCCGCTCCCACATTGGTCCTGTGTCGCCTTCGAGAACATGCCCAACTCATGAGAACCGAACATGAATAGCCTATTCAAACTGGTACTCCAACGCCTCGCCCTTGGCCTGCTGTCGTTGTTCGCCGTCTCGGTGATCATCTTCCTGGCGGTCGGCATGCTCCCCGGTGATATCGCCCAGGCCATGCTCGGCCAGTCCGCCACGCCGGAAACCATCGCCGCGTTTCGCGCCCAACTGGGACTGGACCTGCCGCCCCTGAGCCGCTTCGTGCAATGGCTGCTGCGCCTGCTGCACGGCGACCTCGGCGCGTCCCTGGCCAACCAGCGGCCCATCGCCGAACTGATCGGCGCACGCCTGGGCAACACCCTGCGCCTGGCGGCATTGGCCGCGCTGGTTTCGGTGCCCCTGGCACTGGTGCTGGGCATGCTTGCCGCGCTGTACCGCAACAGTTGGTTCGACCGCCTGCTCAACACCTCGGCCCTGAGCGCGGTGTCGTTCCCGGAGTTCTTCGTCGCCTACCTGCTGATCCTGGTGTTTTCGGTCAAGCTCGGCTGGTTTCCCAGCCTGTCCAACCTGGCGCCGGACGCCTCATTCGGCACCATCCTCGAACGCTCGGTGCTGCCGGTGGCCACCCTGAGCCTGGTGGTGATTGCGCAGATGATGCGCATGACCCGCGCCTCGCTGATCAACCTGCTGGCCAGCCCGTATATCGAAATGGCCCGGCTCAAGGGCATCAGCCAGTCGCGGATTATCTGGCGCCACGCGTTGCCCAATGCCCTGGCGCCGATCGTCAATGTGATCGCGCTCAACCTCGCTTACCTGGTGGTGGGCGTGGTGGTGGTCGAAGTGGTGTTTGTCTATCCGGGCCTTGGCCAGTTGCTGGTGGACTCGGTGTCCAAGCGCGATATCCCGGTGGTGCAGGCGTGCAGCCTGATCTTTGCTGCCACCTACATCCTGCTCAACACCGGCGCCGATGTGCTGTCCATCGCCACTAACCCACGCCTGATGCATCCCAAGGGGTAGACCATGAGCCTTCTCACACAACTGGCCAGGGCGCCATTGAGCGCGAAGTTCGGCCTGCTGGTTATCGTGCTGCACGTGCTGGTGGCGTTATTTGCGCCGGTGCTCGCACCTTACGGGGAAACCCAGGTGGTGGGTGACGGGTTTGCGCCCTGGAGCGGCCAGTTCCTGCTGGGCACCGATAACCTCGGGCGGGATATGTTCAGCCGCCTGGTGTATGGCGCGCGCAACACCCTGGGCATCGCTTTTTTGACGACGGTGCTGGCGTTTTTACTGGGTGGCTTGAGCGGCTTGATTGCGGCGATCAAGGGCGGCTGGGTCGATCAGGGGTTGTCGCGGGTGGTGGACATCCTGATGGCGATCCCGCAACTGATCTTCGCCTTGCTGATCCTCAGCGTGGTGGGCACCAATGCCACCTCCCTGGTGCTGGTGATTGCACTGCTGGACTCGACCCGGGTGTTTCGCCTTTCCCGGGCTGTGGCGATGACCGTGGTGGTGCAGGATTTTGTTGAAGCCGCGCGCTTGCGCGGGGAAGGGCTGTGGTGGCTGGTCACCCGCGAAGTGCTGCCCAATGCCGCCGCGCCGCTGATTGCCGAATTCGGCCTGCGCTTTTGCTTCGTGTTTTTGTTTATCAGCGCGCTGTCGTTCCTTGGCCTGGGCATTCAACCGCCCACCGCCGATTGGGGCAGCATGGTCCGCGACAACGCGGTGCTGATTACCTTCGGCGACATCAGCCCATTGCTGCCGGCCCTGGCGGTGGCGTTGATCACCGTCAGCGTGAATTTTGTCGTCGACTGGATGCTGCATAAATCCAGCGGCCTGAAGGAGTGTTGAGGATGGACAAGCCATTGCTGGAAATCCGCAACCTGCAGATTGAAGGGCATTACGAAGACGCCTGGCATCCGTTGATCAAGGGCATCGATTTGACCTTGCAGCGGGGCGAGGTGTTGGGGTTGATTGGTGAGTCTGGCGCGGGTAAATCAACCCTGGGCCTGGCGGTCATGGGCTTTGCCCGCGACGGTTGCCGCATCACCGGTGGCTCGGTGTGCTTTGACGGCATTCAGCTGCTGCAGGCCAAACCCGAAGCCTTGCGCAAGCTTCGAGGACTGCGGATTGCCTACGTTGCGCAGAGCGCCGCCGCGTCGTTCAACCCGGCCCACCGGCTGATTGACCAGCATGTGGAAACCGCCGTGATCAATGGCGGTATCAGTCGCGCCCAGGCTGAACGGGATGCGGTGGAGTTGTACCGCGTGCTGCGCCTGCCCAATCCGGAAACCATCGGTCAACGGTATCCGCACCAGGTGTCCGGCGGGCAACTGCAACGGGTGATGACCGCCATGGCGATGGCCTGTCACCCGGACCTGATCATCTTCGACGAACCCACCACCGCTCTCGACGTCACCACCCAGATCGAAGTGCTGGCGGCGATTCGCGATGCGGTAAAAACCTTCGGCAGCGCCGCGCTGTATATCAGCCATGACCTGGCGGTGGTGGCACAGATGGCCGACCGCATCATGGTGCTGCGCCATGGCAAGCGGGTGGAGGAGGCCGAGACTCGCACCATGCTCAGTGCGCCGCAGCAGGACTACACCAAATCCCTGTGGGCGGTACGCAGTTTTCGCACCGAGCCCAAGGCCTGTCCGCAGCAGCAGGTGCCGTTGCTGGAAGTGCGTCAGGTGTGCGCCAGCTACGGGCATCAGCCGGTGCTGCATGACGTGTCGATAAGCTTGCATCGCGGCCAGACGTTGGCGGTGATCGGTGAGTCCGGCAGCGGCAAAAGCTCCACCGCACGTGTGATTACCGGGTTGCTGCCGGCTACGGCGGGGCAGGTGCTGTATGACGGTGAAGCGTTGCCGGCGGACTTTCGTCGGCGCAGCAAGGAGCAGTTGCGGCGGATCCAGATGATCTACCAGATTCCCGATACCGCGCTGAACCCGCGCCAGCGCATCGTCGACATCATCGGCCGGCCGCTGACCTTCTACCTCGGCCTCAAGGGCAAGGCCATGCGCGCCCGGGTCGCCGAGTTGCTGGAGATGATCGAGCTGGACCCGGCCACGTTCATGGAGCGTCAGCCCCGAGAACTGTCCGGCGGCCAGAAGCAACGGATCTGCATCGCTCGCGCCCTGGCGGCCGACCCACAGCTGATCATCTGCGACGAAGTGACCTCGGCCCTGGATCAGTTGGTCGCCGAGGGCGTGCTGAAACTGCTCAACCGAATCCAGCAGCAGTTGGGCGTGGCCTACCTGTTCATCACCCATGACGTGGCCACGGTGCGCGCCATCGCCGACGAAGTGGTGGTGATGCAGCGGGGGCGGGTGGTGGACCAGGGCAGCCGCAGCGCGATCTTCACCCCGCCGTATCAGGACTACACCGGCCTGCTGTTTTCATCGGAGCCGGAAATGGACCCCAACTGGCTCGACCATTTGCTGGCCGAACGGGCCGCGCTTACTTCTTGAGGAGTTTTTATGAAGGTGTTGATTGTCCATGCCCATCCCGAGCCGCAGTCGTTTACTGCGGCCTTGCGTGACCAGGCGATCACTACCCTGCAAGCGCAGGGGCATGAGGTGCAGGTCAGTGATTTGTACGCGATGCACTGGAATCCCGTCGCCAGCGCCTCGGACTTCACCTCGCGGGAAAACCCCGAGTACCTGGTGTATGCCCTGGAGCAGCGCCTGGGGGTGAAAAGCCAATCCATCGCGGCGGATATCCAGCAGGAGTTGGACAAACTGCTGTGGGCCGATCTGTTGATCCTCAACTTCCCGATCTTCTGGTTCTCGGCGCCGGCGATGCTCAAGGGCTGGATTGACCGGGTGCTGGTGTCGGGCGTGTGTTACGGCGGCAAGCGGTTTTATGATCAGGGCGGGCTCGCGGGCAAGAAAGCGCTGGTCACGGTGACCCTCGGCGGACGTGAGCATATGTTTGGCGAGGGCGCGATTCATGGACCATTGGAGGACATGCTGCGGCCGATCCTGCGTGGCACGCTGGCGTATGTCGGGTTTGAAGTGCTCGAGCCGTTTGTGGCGTGGCATGTGCCGTATATCAGCGCCGAGGCTCGGCAGGATTTTTTGCACCGTTACCAGCAGCGATTGGAAGGGCTGGCGGATGACCAGCCGTTGGTGTTTCCCAAGCTCGAGCAGTTTGATGAGGCGCTGTACCCACGTTAGTCAAGTAAGTGAAGATCCAGTGTGGGAGCGGGCTTGCTCGCGAAAGCGGTGTGCCAGTTGATGCATATGCTGGCTGAACCACCGCATTCGCGAGCAAGCCCGCTCCCACATTTGATCTTCATTGTCAGGCGGGATTGTGTGCCCGCAGCCGCTCGGCAGCACTGCGCAGCAACTGTTCGGTGCCATCCCAGCCCAGGCAGCCGTCGGTGATCGACACGCCGTATTTCATCGACGGGCTCAACGGCTGGCAGCCTTCGAACAGGTGGCTTTCGATCATCATGCCGATCAGCGAGGTGTCGCCCTGCAAGCGCTGCTCCAGCACGTCGTTGAACACCGCCGGTTGGCGCAGCGGGTCTTTGCCGCTGTTGGCGTGGCTGCAGTCGACCATGATCCGTGGCGCGACTTTGCTCTTGGCCAGGTCGGCGTGTACCTGGGCCACGCTCTGGCGATCGTAGTTCGGCCCGCGGTGGCCGCCGCGCAGTACCAGATGGGTATCGGGGTTGCCTGGGGTCTGGATGATTGCCGGATGGCCCTGGCTGTCGACGCCGAAGTGGCGGTGCGGGTGCGCGGCGGAACGCATGGCGTCACAGGCGATGGCGACGCCGCCGTCGGTGCCGTTCTTGAAGCCCACGGGCATGCCGAGGCCGCTGGCCATTTCGCGGTGGATCTGCGATTCGGTGGTGCGCGCGCCAATGGCGACCCAGCTCAGCAGGTCATCGAAGTAGCCGGCAGCCATCGGTTGCAGCAGCTCGGTGGCCACCGGCAGGCCCAGGCGCAGCATTTCACGCATCAGTTCCCGGGACAGGCTCAGGCCCGCGGCCATGTCGTCGCTGCCATCCAGGCGTGGGTCGTAGGCCAGGCCTTTCCAACCGATGGTGGTGCGGGGTTTTTCGACGTAGGCGCGGATCACCAGCAGCATCTGGTCACTGACTTCATGGGCCAGTTTTTTCAGGTTGCGCGCGTATTCCATGGCCGATTCCGGGTCGTGGATCGAGCACGGGCCGACGATCACCAGCAGGCGTGAGTCTTCGCCCTGGAGAATGGCGCGCACGGCTTGGCGATGGGCGTGGATCTGTTCGTTGAGGAATGGGCTCAGGGGCAGTTGGTGCTTGAGCTCAAGGGCACTGGGCAAACGCTGGGTCAGCGCTTCATTGGCGCAGGACAGGGTGGTAACAGGCAGAGCGGCGATCGAGGCGTTCATATTCGGGCTTCCTGGGCAAGCGGCGGGCTGTTCCCGCGCGCTCTGCCCTACTGGGGTGTTCGACAATTGGCCGTATTGGCTACGTGTGTTGGCTTGCCACCAATAGGTGACCGATCGGAGGCGGCAGGCTGTCCCGAACGGAGCTTGCTAAATCGCCAGGCGGTGGAGGTGTCGTAGCGGTAATAGGTGGCGTAGTTCATGTCGTGAGTCCTTTAAGTGTTCGGTGTGTGGCAAAAATAATTAAGGGCTGAAAAAACAAAACCCCCGGTCGGGGAGCCGACCGGGGGTTAGATTTCTCTGGTAGGCGACCCCTTGAGTAGTGGGCGCCGATTTCAGGTATCAGGCGCGCCAGTGGCTAAACCAATACCCAAAATAAAAGCTGACCAGTGCACTCAAACCGCTCACACGGGCAGCCACGACCGAGCGCTGGGCGCTGGCAGCAGGGCAAACCTGAATGTGGGTGAGTTGCAACATGGTGTGTCTCCAAATGATGGGGGGGAGCTTAACTGAGGCGAGCGGGTGGGTTCAATCAGTAATTTCTATTAAGTGTGGGTACTTACGGCTATGACCCCAGTGTCGATATGCTGCACGGACTTCACGATGATTGCCTGGATGCGACCATGACTGCCTTGACCATTGCTGCTGCCCAATCCATCTCAATTGCCGACGACGTGCCTGGAAATATCGCGCGTCACTTGGCATTCATGCGCACGGCGGCAGAGCATGGTGTGCAATTGCTGGTGTTTCCGGAACTGTCCCTGACGGGGTATGAACCAGCGTTGGCCGCCGGATTGGCGATTGCGCCTGACGATCAAGTATTGACGCCGCTGCGGGAGATGGCCCGTGAGTTGCGCATCACCGCGGTGGTGGGCATGCCGATTCGCCTGGGGGCCGCCAGTGAGGTGTTGATCGGCGTGCTGGTGCTGGGGCCGGATGGCTCGGTGGCGGTCTATACCAAGCAGCATCTGCATCCCGGTGAAGAAGCGGCCTTTGCTGCGGGGCAGGGCGGGGCCGTCCTTGAATGGGGTGGCGACCGGATTGCCCTGGCGATCTGTGCAGACTTCTCCCACCCCAGCCACCCACGGCAGGCAGCCGAAGCCGGGGCGAACATCTACGCAGCGGGTGTGTTGATCAGCGAAGGCGGCTACGCTCCCGATACGACGTTGCTCCAAGGCTACGCCGCCGAGCATCAAATGCTGGTGCTGATGGCCAATCACGGTGGCCCGACCGGTGGCTGGACGTGCGCCGGACGCAGTGCCATCTGGGGGGCTGGCGGCACTTTGATCGCAGCCGCCCCAGGTGTGGGCGATTCGTTGGTGATTGCACGTCGCAGCAGCGCTGGCCAATGGCACGGGGAACAGGTGGCGATTTAGGAGGCGCAGGCACATGGCGTTTCAACTACAGGCTGCAACCAGCCAGCACCTGGCCTTCGCCCGAACCCTGACCCATCAGGCCATGGGCAGCTATTATCGGCAGTACGACTTGTCTTGGTCCGATGCCGGGTTCGATACCGCCTGGGCGGGTCGGGAAAATTGGTTGATCTGTCGCGATGCCCAAGTGCTGGGTTTCATCAGTCTGAGTCGTGACCCAAAAGCGTTGTATATCCGCGAATTACACATCCTTGAGGCGTTTCGTCATCAAGGGGCTGGCGGCTGGGTTATCGAGCAGATGGTGTACAAGGCGCGCGCGGAAGGGCTGGGTCTTTTACGGTTGACCGTTTTCAAGACCAACCCGGCGCGACGACTGTATCAACGCAAGGGCCTGGAAATCGTAGATGCGGAGGATTGCTTCTGGCGCATGGAGCGCAATTGCCGGCCGTGATCAGGTGTGAGTACTGCCAATTTTGGGAAAACAGGCACTTGGTTTTAATAAGCGCATACTGACTTCAAGAAATGACTTCCTGATCTTGCCTTACGGTTTCGTCCTCAACCGGGATGATCCCGTCCTTCATGCCCAACAGGACCGCGACCTTGTGGGCTTCTCCCCGCCGTCCCTTTTTGCGCCCAGCGAGCACTTGATAAGTGGTTGCCGGGTCCACGCCATGTTCCCGGGCGAACGCTTGAACAGACTTACCTTGATGTTCAAGCCAAGCCTTGGCTTGTGCAGCAGTGCGAATACCGGGCATAGTTCAAAACCGTTCAAGTTTGTGTAAAACGAGATGAGTGTGTCACCTCTTGGGGTGTGCCAAATAGGATCATACATCCAAATGAGTGGAATCGGTTTCCGGTTAAGGCAAGAAAGAGAGCGACTTGGCCTGTCGCAGAAAACTTTTGGTGAAATAGGAGGTGTAGAAGCTAACGCACAGGGGAAATACGAAAATGGCGGCCGCGCGCCCAAGGCCGATTACTTGTCCCGCGTGGCAGAAAGAGGTGTCGATATCCTGTACGTGTTGACCGGCACGCCGACGCCGACCCAACTGGAAAACCTGAGCCAAACCGAAGAAAAAGTGCTGGGCAACTACCGTGCGATGTTCAAGGAAGACCAGGATGCAATCCATCGCCTGACTTCTACCCTGGCCGAGCATTCACTCTCCACCAATGGAAAAAACCGGTCATCGGCCCCGGATTCCTGACCTTTTACCCAGGAAATTGAGCCGCCCGCCACTCGGCGGCGGCCCGTTGTGCATTGAAACTCTATATATATGACGCTTGCGGCTAGGTCTGCGCCGTGGTTTTTTGCTAAGGTGTTCAGCAACCTATAAGACCATATCGCGAGGTGTCTGCTTGATTAGGGTGCTAGTAGTCGATGACCATGATCTCGTTCGTACAGGCATTACACGAATGCTGGCTGACATCGATGGCCTGCAAGTAGTCGGCCAGGCCGAGTCAGGGGAGGAATCCCTGATCAAGGCCCGGGAGTTGAAGCCCGATGTGGTTTTGATGGACGTCAAGATGCCTGGGATCGGCGGTCTTGGCGCCACTACAAAGTTGTTGCGCAGCCATCCGGATATCAAAGTCGTGGTAGTGACCGTGTGTGAGGAAGACCCTTTTCCTACACGGCTTCTACAGGCGGGCGCTGCCGGCTATCTGACAAAAGGTGCGGGACTGGCGGAAATGGTCCAGGCCATTCGGCTGGTGTTTGCCGGCCAACGCTACATCAGCCCGCAGATTGCCCAGCAGTTGGCGATCAAGTCGTTCCAGCCCACCAGCGACTCGCCGTTCGATGCGCTGTCGGAGCGGGAAATCCAGATCGCCTTGATGATTGTCGGCTGTCAAAAAGTCCAGTCGATCTCCGACAAGCTGTGCCTGTCGCCGAAAACCGTGAACACCTACCGTTATCGGATTTTCGAAAAGCTTTCCATCAGCAGTGATGTTGAATTGACCCTGCTGGCGGTACGCCACGGCATGGTAGACGCCAGCGCCTGAAATGACAGCCCCTGAAACTAAAGTGCTGTTCGATCCGAGTGCGTTCCTTGCAACCTGCAGTGGCCGTCCCGGCGTGTATCGCATGTTCGACAGCGAAGCGCGCCTGCTCTACGTCGGTAAAGCCAAGAACCTGAAGAGCCGCCTGGCGAGTTACTTCCGCAAGACCGGCCTGGCAACGAAGACGGCGGCACTGGTGGCGCGTATCGCCCAGGTGGAAACCACCATCACCGCCAATGAAACCGAGGCGCTGCTGCTTGAGCAGACGCTGATCAAGGAATGGCGGCCGCCCTATAACATCCTGCTGCGCGACGATAAGTCCTACCCGTACGTGTTTCTCTCGGACGGCGACTTTCCGCGCCTGAGCATCCATCGCGGTGCCAAGAAGCAGAAGGGCAAGTACTTCGGGCCGTACCCCAGCGCCGGCGCTATCCGCGAAAGCCTGAGCCTGTTGCAAAAGGCATTTTTCGTTCGCCAGTGCGAAGACAGTTTCTACAAGAACCGCAACCGTCCGTGCCTGCAGTACCAGATCAAACGCTGCAAGGCGCCGTGCGTGGGTCTGGTTGAGCCTGCGGAATACGCCGAGGACGTGCGTCACTCGGTGATGTTCCTCGAAGGCCGCAGCAACGCCCTGGCCGATGAACTGTCCGGCGCGATGGAGCAAGCGGCGAGCACCCTGGATTTCGAGCGCGCCGCCGAACTGCGCGACCAGATCTCCCTGCTGCGCCGCGTGCAGGACCAGCAAAGCATGGAAGGCGGCACCGGCGACGTCGACGTCATCGCCGCCTTCGTCAACCCGGGCGGCGCCTGTGTGCACCTGATCAGCGTGCGCGGCGGCCGGGTGCTGGGCAGCAAGAACTTTTTCCCCCAGACCGGTATAGAAGAGGAGGTCGCCGAAGTCATGGCGGCGTTCCTCGGCCAGTACTACGTCAGCAGCCCCGAGCGCGACCTGCCGAGCGAGCTGATCGTCAACGTGGTGCATGAGGACTTCCCGGCACTGATCGAGGCGATTCATGAATTGCGCGGCCGCGAGCTGGACATCAGCCACCGCGTACGCGGCACCCGGGCCCGCTGGCAGCAACTGGCCGTGACCAATGCCGAACAGGCCCTGGGCGCACGCTTGGCCAACCGCCAGCACGTCGCCGCGCGGTTTGACGCCTTGGCCGAAGTCCTCAATCTCGACGAGCCGCCCCAGCGCCTCGAGTGCTACGACATCAGCCATTCCAGCGGTGAAGCCACCGTGGCCTCCTGCGTGGTGTTCGGGCCAGAAGGACCGATCAAGTCCGACTACCGGCGCTACAACATCGAAGGCGTCACCCCGGGCGATGACTATGCCGCCATGCACCAGGCCCTGACCCGCCGCTTCAGCAAACTGAAGGAAGGCGAGGGCAAGCTGCCGGACATCCTCTTGGTGGACGGTGGCAAGGGCCAGTTGTCCATGGCCCGCGACGTGCTCAATGAACTGGCGGTGCCCGACCTGATCCTGCTCGGCGTGGCCAAGGGCGCCACCCGCAAGGCCGGTTTTGAAACCTTGTACTTGAATGATGCCGCCCATGAGTTCACTTTGAAGGGCGACTCCCCGGCGCTGCACCTTATCCAGCAGATCCGCGACGAAGCTCACCGTTTCGCCATCACCGGCCACCGTGCCCGACGTGGCAAAACCCGGCGCACCTCAACCCTGGAAGGGGTGGCAGGGGTCGGACCGACCCGGCGCCGGGACTTGTTGAAACATTTTGGTGGCTTGCAGGAGCTGTCCCGTGCCAGCATCGAAGAAATAGCCAAAGCTCCCGGTATCAGTAAAAAGCTCGCAGAGTTGATTTATGCAAATCTGCACAGCGAGTAGAATGCCTTCTCACCTCGTAGCCAGTTGTGCCGATGAATATCCCTAATCTGATCACCGTACTACGCGTCCTGCTCATTCCGATTTTCATTTTGCTGTTTTACCTGCCGTACGAATGGAGCTACATGGCATCCAGTTCGGTCTTCGCCTTCGCGGCTGCCACCGACTGGCTGGACGGTTACCTGGCCCGCCGCCTGGAGCAGAGCACGCCGTTTGGCGCGTTCCTGGACCCGGTGGCCGACAAACTGATGGTAGCGGTCGCCCTGGTGCTGCTGGTGCAGGAACACGGCAACCTCTGGCTGACCCTGCCGGCGGCCGTGATCATCGGTCGCGAGATCGTCGTCTCCGCGCTACGGGAATGGATGGCCGAAATCGGCGCTCGTGCCCATGTGGCCGTGTCCAACATGGGCAAATGGAAAACCGCGGCGCAGATGCTTGCCCTGGTGATCCTGCTGGCCAACCCGTCGGATTTCTCCTTCTGGGTATTGCTGGGCTACGCCTTGCTGCTGATCGCCGCAGGCCTGACCTTGTGGTCCATGCTGCAATATTTGCGCGCCGCCTGGCCGCATCTGCGCACCGAGGTTGAAAAGAAATAAAACTTTTTTGAATCAAGGGGTTGACGGGTGATGAGGATTCTATAGAATGCGCATCACCAAGACGCGGGAATAGCTCAGTTGGTAGAGCACGACCTTGCCAAGGTCGGGGTCGCGAGTTCGAGTCTCGTTTCCCGCTCCAAACACAAAGAAAAAGCCACTCAATAGAGTGGCTTTTTTTTGCCTGGGATTTAAGGAATACACGCTTCGGCGTCGCCCGCTGGCAAACAAAAACGAATGTACCAGGCATCTACCCCATTCCCGCTGCGCAACTGCGCTTATCCAAGCTCACGAAAATTTAATACTGTGTGGTCCGTTTCGCTTTGATCGACGGTAACAACCCACGCAAAGGTAATGTGTGATCACCCAGGCTGCAGCCGACCCGCGCACTACGTGCAGAGGGATTTATTTTTACGGTAAAAAGATTTATTGACTAAAATATTATATGGGGTAATTATTTCTCTGCATCTGCTTCATGCAGAGTCATCTTCAGGGTTATCCCGATGAGTCATAAAGCCCAATTCTCCCTCGCTACTTCTTACGTCAAGGCCAATGAGTCTTCATTGGCCACTCGCGTGGCGCCGCTGCTGATGCAGGGTTTTCCCGCCGCGCCGGAACACCGGGTAACGTGGAACAACTGGATGCGGGCTCCCTTCAGTCAGTGGGCGTTCCGTCATCTGGCGCGGCTGCGTCCCAGCATTGATGTGTCGGCAGGGCCAGGGCCTGGCGGTCAGCTCCAGGAGGCTCCCCGCGCGCTGGATCAGCTGTGTTTCGACAGTGAGAGTGGGCTGGGCATCCGTGTCATCGAGCACCTTGTCGCCAGCCAGACCGACGCCTTTTTGGTGATGCAGGGTGACAGGGTGTTGTTCGAGCGCTACTTCAACGGTCAGCGCGCCGGTGACCGGCATATCATGTTCTCGGTGACCAAGTCGCTGGTCGGTACCTTGGGTGAACAGTTGGTGACACGCGGTGTGCTCAAACCCGAGCTGCCGGCCGCTTACTACGTGCCTGAACTGGCGGGCAGTGCGTTTGGCGATGCCACCGTGCGCCAGTTGTTCGACATGGCGGTGGGCATCGACTACAGCGAGGTTTACGACGACCCCAATTCAGAAAGCTCGCAGTACGGCTATGCCTGCGGCTTTCAACCGGCACCGGCGCAGTACGCCCAGTTCGAGTCGTTGTACCAGTACTTGCCATCCCTCAGGAAGCGCGGCAGCCACGGTGGGTTTTTCCATTATGTGACGGCAACCACTGAAGCCTTGGCGTGGGTCATGGAACGTGCCTCGGGCAAGGCGTGCAGTCAGATGCTCGAGGAGGTCTGGGGGCGCTTGGGGTGCGACCGCGACGGTTATTTCATGGCCGATCCCTGGGGGCGTAACGTGGCCGGGGCGGGCTTCAGTGCCACCTTGAGAGACATGGCGCGCTTCGGTCGCCTGCTGGCCAACGACGGTCGCCAGGACGGGGTTGAGCTGCTGTCGCCCGAGACCGTGGCCCGTATCGCCGCCGGCGCGGATCCGGCGATCTACGCGCAAAATGCCGAGTTCTCCCGCTGGACGCCCGGTGCGTCCTATCGCAGCCAGTGGTACGTGTTCAACGACCACAGCCAAGCCCTGATGGCCGGGGGGATTCACGGCCAGTACCTGTTTATCGACAAGCCGTCCGGCGTGGTGATCGTCAAGCAATCGTCGCTCACCGATGCGGTCAGCCCGTTCGATAACGACAGCGTGCGCATGCTGCGCGCGATCGCCGCCCACCTGAGTCACTGACCCACGCCCCAAAAATAAGAGTCTTGCGTTCTATTCACCGGGCTTGCCCTGGTGTTGGCGGCGCCCTGCGTCGCCATTGACTGCCCTGTAACAACAATAATTCCACAGGAGCTTCTTATGGTTTTCACCAAGCGTTTTTCCCGAGCGCTGTTAGCGCTCGGCCTACCCTTGACCACCCACGTTGCGTTGGCGGGCTACACCTTTGAGGACGGCGATCTCAAGGGTGAAGTCAATCTCACGGCAGGAGGGGCGACGCTGTTTACCCGTGGCGTCAACTTCGGCAGCGGCCAGGTCGATGCGCGCAACGGTAAAAACGGCGGCGCCAGGATCAACTGGCAAGAGGTCTACGTAAAACCGGGGGTCAAACTCGAGTACGCGCTGCAACCGGATTTCAGCCTGTTGGCGGGCGGTTCCCTGGTGGCGGCCAGCACCTTCGGTGATGGTGATGCGGGAGGCTTTACCCACAGCTCCGACGGCAGGGTGGCTACCGAAGAACTCTACGGTGGTTTTCGCGCCGGCGAGTGGAAGTTCACCGCCGGCCGCCAGAACTACATGATCGGTACGGGGTTCATCGTCATGGACGGTAACCTCGACCAGTACAAGGATGGCGCCTACTGGCTCGGCCCGCGCACCGCCTTCAAGGATTCGGCGATCCTCGCCTGGGATCATGGCGCGCTGAAGTCCCAGGCCTTCACCTTGCGCACCGATGATGACTTGGGCGATTTCCGCATGACCGGCGTCAACCTGGATTACAACCTCGATGACCAGGTGACGCTCGGCGCCATGGCCATGAAGGTCAATGCCCTTGGCCCCAGAGGCAGCACGCTCCCGCGCCGTCGGGACGGGATGCAGGTGTACAACCTGCGGGCGCTCAACGCCAAGGTGCCCGGCGTACAGGCGCTGACGCTGAATGCCGAGTACGCGCTGGAGCGCGGCAGCGGCGAGGGGGTCGACTACGATGCCAACGCCTGGTACGCCCAGGCCGACTATGCCTTCAACACCTTGCCGCTGACGCCGGTCCTTGGCTACCGCTACGCGAGCTTTTCCGGCGACGACAACCTCACCGACAACCGGCAAAAAGCCTGGGACCCACTGAGCAAAGGCTTCGTCGACTGGAGCACGTGGCTGGTCGGGGACGTGGTCGGCAACTACCTGTTGTTCAACAGCAACGAAAACGTCCAGCAGTTCTCCCTCAAGACCCACCTCAACGAAACCCTGACCCTCGGCGCGATTCACTACCAGTTCTGGCTGGACGAGAAAAACTACATGGGCGCACCGGTCAGCGATCGGCGCTTTGCTGACGAAAGTGTGGTTTTCCTCGACTGGACACCCACGCCGTCGTTCTATACGTCGCTGTCATACAACTGGGTCAAGCCACTGGCCGCCGCCAAACAGCTGTTCGGCAACGACCAGACGTTCAGCGCGCTGGAACTGTATTTCACCTACCGCTATTAAGTGCTGCGAGCCATCGCGGCCGCGCTGGAGTGTTTTGATCATGAACAGATTTTTGCGTAACACCGTGCTGGGCACTGTCGCCTCGTTGCTCATCAGTGGTTTTTGCCTGGCTGAAGAACGAACCGTACGGATCTACAACTGGATCGAATACCTGCCACCCGAAGTGCTCAAGAGCTTCCAGGAGGAAACCGGCATTCGCCCGATTTACGATGTGTTCGACAGCGTCGAAACCATGGAGTCCAAGCTGCTGACGGGCAACTCCGGCTATGACGTGGTATTTCCGGGCTCCGCCAACCTGGGACGCTTGATCACGGCCGGGGCCGTGCAGCCGCTGGATCGTAAGCAGTTGCCAAACTGGCAGCACCTGGACCCGCAATTCATGCAAACCCTGGAAACCGCAGGTGACTCAGGCAATCGCTATGCCGCGCCTTACCTGTGGGGCACCACGCTGATCGGCTACAACGTCGACAAGGTGCGCAAAGCCCTGGGGCCCGACGTGCAGATGAACAGCTGGGACATCATCTTCAAGGAAGAAAACCTCGCCAAGCTCGCCAGTTGTGGCGTGGGTTTCCTCGACGCCGGCAACGAGATCCTGCCGATTGCCTTGCACTACAAGGGCCTCGACCCCAATAGCCAGAAGCGTGAGGACTATGTGCAAGCCCAGGCCGTGATGATGAAGATTCGCCCTTACGTCAGTTACTTCAACTCGTCGCGCTACGGCATGGACCTGGCCAACGGTGATATCTGTGTGGGCGTGGGCTGGTCCGGCGGTGTCGCACTGGCCACACGACTGGCCGATGCCGCTGGCAAGGGCGTCAAGGTCGAGATGGCACTGCCCAAGGAAGGCGCGCCGATGTGGTCGGACGTGATGATGATCCCGGCCAAGGCCCCCGATCTGGCGGAGGCCCATGCGTTCATCAATTACATCCTGCGCCCGGACGTGATTGCGCGCATCAGCAACAAGATCGGCTACCCCAACCCGAACAAGGACGCTACCGCACTGGTGGACGCCAGCATCCGCAATGACCCCAACATGTATGTGCCGGACGAAGCGCGCAAGACCCTGTTCGCCCTGGAGCCGATCCCGGCTGCCGCGGAGCGCATCCGTACCCGCACCTGGACCGCCATCAAGAGCGACCGCTGATCCGTGTGGCCCGGTGCGTACGCGCCGGGCTCGACCCGGGAGGCAATCAGGCCTGCATGCCGTAAAACACCAGCTCGGTGATACGCCTGACCTGCAGGGAGTGCGCGTCGATATCCGGGTGTTCCTGGTTCACCAGCCTGAACAGTTGCAGGTGCGAGTAGTCATTCAACAGGAACGCGGCCAACTCCACATCGAGTTGCGGGCGCAGCTTGCCGGCCCGCTGCAATTCCCGCAGCAGTTCGCTGATTTCGGCCCTGAGCGCATCGTTCATGGCCCGATAGCCTGCGGGCAGTTCGTTGCTGCCGCCGAACAGGATCAGTGGCAGCAGTTCACGCCAAAGGCTGGGGTGCATGACTTCCAGGGCATAGCCCGTGAGCAGGCGTTCCAAGTGGCAGAGCGCTTCGACCGGGTCGTCTATTTTGTGGATCAGGCTGCGGGTGTCGGTGATCGCGCGTTGATCGGCGTGGTGCAGGATCTCCAGGATGATTTCCTGCTTGTTGCCGAAGTACTTGAACACCGTCGGCGGCGACACCCCGGCCTGGCTGGCGATCTGTTCGATGGTGGTGTTCTGGAAACCCTGGCGCTCAAACAGTTCGACCGCGGCTTTACTGATAGCTTGCCGGCGTTCGGCTTTCTGACGTTCACGCAGTCCGCTCACAGGAGATCCTTGTCACGAAGAAAAAGAGGGGCGCTTGTCGGCCCGATACCCCTGCAAAATACTTAAGTGGGTAAAGCTTTTAAAGCACTAATTGCCATTTAAAGGGTTTGCCGCTGGTACTTCTTCATACGGTAGGCAAATTGAGCACGGCTGAGCCCCACGAGCCTGGCGGCAGCGGCCAGGTTGCCGGCGCTTTGTTGCAACGCTTCAGTGATCAGGCGCGATTCAAGGCCTTCGATGGAGAGCCCCTGGTCCAACTGGTCGAGGGCATTCAGCAGTGTCGGGCGCGGCGCGTGCCCGGTATTCGACAGGCTGCCTTGGTCGTCCAGGCCGTAGGGCTCGGCGGGCATCGGTTCGTTGCGAAACAGATGCACCAGGTCAATGGCTTGGCCGTCGTCGCTGGCGATGAGGCCGCGTTCGATCAGGTTTTGCAGTTCGCGCACATTGCCCGCGAAATCGTAGCGCAGCAACGTCTTGAGGGCGCGCATGGTCAGGCCTGCCGGCGTTCGGGCGTAGTCCTGGCAGAAGCGCGTCAGGAACGCATTGATCAGCAGCGGGATGTCGTCTCGGCGTTCGCGCAGGGGGGGCAGGGCGATGGGGTACACGTTCAGGCGGTAGAACAGGTCTTCACGAAAGGTACCGTCGGCCACGGCTTTACGCAGGTCGATATTGGTGGCGGCCACCACGCGCACATCTACCTTGATGCCGCGCACGCCACCGACCCGTTCGATTTCCCGTTCCTGCAAGGCCCGCAGCAACTTGCTTTGCCCGGCCAGGCTGAGGCTGGTGATTTCATCCAGGAACAGTGTGCCGCCCTGGGCCCGTTCGAAGCGCCCGGGTCGCGAGTGCGTCGCGCCGGTATAGGCGCCGCGTTCCACGCCGAAGAGTTCGGCCTCCACCAGGTTATCCGGGATGGCGGCACAATTGAGCGCCACAAACGGGCTGTCCTGGCGACGACTGAGTTGGTGCAACCGGCGCGCAAACATCTCCTTGCCCACTCCGGACTCACCGCTGATCAGCACCGTCGCGGGCGTCAGTGCGACCCTTTGCAGGGCTTGCATCGCCGCGTTGAACGCGGCGCTGGCGCCCACCAAGGGTTGTGGCTGGCTGATTCCGCCGCTGCTGCCCACCGGGCCAGCGAGCGTGGGGGCGGCAGGGCGGGGGACGGCCTGGGACACATTCAGGTGGCGCAGGTCCTGCTCGACATCACCCCATTGCTCGGCGGTCTTGCCAATGACGCGGCAACTGCGATGGCCCATGCCACGGCATTCCACTTCGCGGAAAATCACCAGTTGCCCGAAGAGGCCACTGACGAAGCCAATGGCGTAGCCGGTTTCAGTCCAGCACACCGGGTCCTGGCCGATGCCGTAGGCCCCCACATGTTCATCGGCTTCACACGAGTGGTGCCAGAGAAACTCCCCTTCATAGAACCCCGAGTCGGCATCGAACTTGAAGTGCAGCGGTTCGACCTTGGTCATGCCTTCCAGGGTGTGCAGGTGTGTCCCGGCGCGAAACACCGCGGCGGCATCGGCCTGTGGCCAGCGCTCGCGGATCAAGCGCGCATCCCGTGCGCCCGAGGCATAACCGGTGCGGGTAAACAGCCCCCGCGCCTGTTCCAGACCCAGGCGCTCAATGACCTCGGCGCGCAGGGCGCCGAACGACGAACTGTGCAGCAACAACATGCGTTGATCGTTGAGCCAGATGCGCCCGTCTTCAGGGGAAAAGAACAGGCAGTCGGTCAGTTCCGCAGGGGTGGGCGAGCTGCTGTCACTGAGTTGGCGACTGTCGCCCCGCGGATGGTAAGGCACGGTGTCCACCCGGTCGTCGGGCAGCGCGCTGTGGGGAGTTGTCATTGTTATGCCCCTGCAAAGCGAGTGATCGATATGAGTAACTGCTCAGATAGTTATTAAACATAACCTTATCAATTGAACAAGTGGCAGAACCCGGGTTTTTGCAGGCGATCGCCGCAGGTGTGTGAACGGTACGTGGGCAGGCCTCGACCCAGAGCCTTCGACGGTTTATGTCAGCGTCATTGGGTGCAAGCGGCACAGCCTTTGCTCAAGGCTTGATG
Source organism: Pseudomonas sp. PAMC 26793 (assembly GCF_000313235.1). Taxonomy (NCBI): domain Bacteria; kingdom Pseudomonadati; phylum Pseudomonadota; class Gammaproteobacteria; order Pseudomonadales; family Pseudomonadaceae; genus Pseudomonas; species Pseudomonas sp. PAMC 26793. The sequence continues at coordinate 102,672 of NZ_AMXG01000010.1, read as the reverse complement.
CGGCGTTTGCACCCTGTGCAGACGATGACAATTACAAGAACCGGGAGTTGCCAATGTCAGTGTCTGAAATCACCCCCTTTCTACAGCGGGCCATCGCGTCCGAATGCCTGTTCAACGGCGATTGGATACCCGCTTCGGGATCCGTGATCCCGGTGATCGAACCCGCCACCGGCGAACCCCTGATGCGCTGCGCCATGGCCAACCCGGCCGACATCGCCATTGCCTGCCGCAGCGCGGCCCTGGCGCAGCCGGCCTGGGCTGCGCTCGGACCACGGGAGCGCGCCGAGGTGTTTCGCAAGGCGGCGGACCTGGCCCAGCGGTCCTTCGCCGAGCTGGCGCTGTACGTCGCCCGGGAAACCGGGGGCGCGTTGTTCAAGGGCGAACACGAAGTGCGCGAAGCGATTGTGCTGCTGCACCAGGCGGCGGGGCTGTTGTCCCAGCCTCATGGGTTGGTGCTGCCCAGTGCAGCCGGCCGACTGTCCTATGCACGGCGCCAGCCCCATGGCCTGGTCGGGGTGATTTCACCGTTCAACTTTCCGCTGGTGCTGTCACTGCGGTCAGTGGCCCCGGCGCTGGCGGCGGGCAATGCCGTGGTGCTCAAACCCGACCCGCAGACCCCGGTCAGCGGTGGTTTTCTCATCGCCCGGCTGTTCGAAGAGGCGGGCTTGCCCAAGGGCCTGCTGCAGGTGTTGCCCGGCGCGGCGCCAGCGGGGGAGGCGCTGTGCCGCGATCCCAATGTGCGGATGATTGCGTTCACCGGGTCCACGGCGGCGGGGCGCAAAGTCGCTGAAGTGGCCGGGCGACAGCTGAAAAAAGTCGCACTGGAGCTGGGCGGGAAAAACCCGCTGATCATTCTCGAAGACGCCGACCTCGACCTGGCCGCGAGCAACGCAGCCTGGGGCGCCTGGCTGCATCAGGGGCAAATCTGCATGGCGACCGGGCTGATTCTCGTGCATGAATCCATTGCCGAGAGCCTCACCCGCAAGCTGGTGGACAAGGCCCGGGCGCTCACCGTGGGCAATGCCGCCCGGGGTGAAGCGGCGCTCGGCCCGTTGATCAACCAACGGCAATTGCAGCGCGTGCACGAGATCGTCAGCGACAGCCTGCAGGCCGGCGCGCGGCTGGAGGCGGGCGGTGACTACGACCGGTTGTTCTACCAGCCCACCGTCCTCAGTGGCGTACGTCCGGGCATGAGCGCCTTTGAGGAAGAGCTGTTCGGCCCGGTGGCCACGGTGGTCAGTTTTACCACCGACGAAGAGGCGATCGAACTGGCCAACCGCACGGAGTACGGCCTCTCGGCCGCCATCATCTCGCCGTCAGTCGGGCGTGCCATGGCCATCGGCGAGCGGCTGGACTGCGGCCTGCTGCACATCAATGACCAGACCGTGGCCGACGAATGCATCAACCCGTTCGGCGGCCGCGGTGCCTCCGGCAATGGCGGCAGCGTCGGCGGGCCGGCCGACTGGGACGAGTACAGCCAGTGGCAGTGGGTCACGGTGAAAAATACTCCGCCGGTCTATCCGTTCTGAGCCGTGGCCGTTCTGAGCCCAGGCTCATCGATTGGATACACCCATGGCTATACAACAATAAGAGGGCTTGAACATGAACCTGCACAACAAAACCCTGATTGTCACCGGCGTCGCTTCAGGCATTGGCGCCGAACTGGCGCGGCTCGCGCGTTTCCAGGGTGCCACGGTGATCGGGGTTGATCGCCATGAACCGCAACTGACCCTGGATGGATTCTTCCAGGCTGACCTGGGTGACCCTGCCAGCATTGATGCCCTGGTGGCGCGCCTACCATCGCGGGTCGACGGGCTGTGCAACATCGCCGGGGTGCCCGGTACGGCGCCCGCGCAAGCGGTGGCCACGGTCAACTACCTGGGGCTGCGGTACCTGACTCAAACGTTGCTGCCACGCATGCCGGCGGGCGGCAGCATCGTCAATGTTGCCTCGGTGCTTGGCGCGCAATGGCCGCAACGGCTGGAGCTGCACAAGGCCCTGGCCGCGACGCACAGCTTCGAGGCCGGGCAGCAGTGGCTGGCGGCCAATCCGGTGGAGCAGGCCAGCTGTTATCAGTACTTCAAGGAAGCGCTGATCGTGTGGAGCTTCCAACAATCCCAGGGCTGGTTTCGCGATCATTCGGTGCGTATCAACTGCGTGGCGCCGGGGCCGGTATTTACCCCGATTCTCGGCGACTTCGTCAGCATGCTCGGGCCGCAGCGGGTGGCCGAGGACAGCCAGCGCATGACCCGTCCAGCCCTGGCCGATGAGGTGGCGGCAGTGATTGCCTTCCTCTGCTCGGACGCTGCGCGCTGGGTCAACGGGGTCAATCTGCCGGTGGATGGCGGGTTGGCCGCCACCTACGTGTAGGCCTGCCACAGCGATAAATCCCGGTGCGGCCCTTCCGTGCCGGGCGTCTTGAACAACAACAAAAATACAGGACATACAAGATGCTCAAGCCTATCTTGCGGACGGTTGCGGCCACGACTTTTGTCGCACTGTCACCGATTGCACACGCTTACGACCTGCCCGGACTCAACCTGGGCACCACCAGTTTCTACGACGGCTCACCGGCCCCGGCCGGCCCGGGTTGGTACCTGGAGGAGTACCTGACGTACTCCCGGGCCAGCCGTTTCAACGATGCCCACGGCAACAAGCTGGCGTTGCCCAAGCAGGACCTGGAAGTGGTGGCGCCCACCACGCAGATCATCTACGTCGGCCAACCCCTGGCCAATGGTGCGATGCCCGGGTTCACCCTGATCAACACCTCCCTGGCCCATGTGAATGTCGACGATGGGTTGAACCATGCGGCGCTGAGTTCCCGTGCTGGCTTCGGTGACCTGACGGTCGGTGCCTTCCTGCAACTGCCAACCCTGAACCGCGCCGATGGCAGCCCGCTGTTGACCCAGCGTGTCGAGGCTGATGTCTCGATCCCGGTGGGGGCCTATGACCGCAATCGTTCGATCAACCCCGGCAGCAACTTCTGGTCATTCAACCCGTATTACGCGGCGACGTACTGGTTCAGCCCGAAATGGTCGGCGAGCGGGCGTTTCATGTACCTGTGGAATGGCAAGAATGATGATCCGCAGGCAGGCTTTGGGGATGCTTCCAATACCCAGGCCGGCCAGGCATTGCATGCCAACCTGACGCTGCAATATGCCTTGAGCCAGCAACTGAGCGTGGGGGTCAACGGCTACTGGTTGAAGCAGATCACCGACACCCAGGTCGATGGACACGCCGTGAGCGGGCGCCGGGAGAAGGTCTGGGCCATTGGCCCAGGCCTGGTCTATGGGTTCAGCAAGGAAGATGTGCTATCGGTAAACGCCTACTTTGAACAGCAGGCGCAGAACCGCACCGAGGGCAACAAACTGGTGCTCAATTGGCTGCATAAGTTCTAGTGGGCGCCGTACGTACCATCACGCTGATGATGGTCAGTGCGGCAATCACCACCCCGGGGGACGTCGCCAGCAGTACCCCCGCGGTGCCGGCGCCGGCGGCGAGCAGTTGCCCGGCCGCCAGCGGCCCGGCCACCGAACCCAGGCGGCCGACGGCCACGGCGGCACCGACGCCGGTGGCGCGCACCGACGTTGGGTAGGAGGGCGGTGCCGAAGCGTACAGCACCAACTGCGCAGCCATCACGAACAAGCCGGCGGCAAAGCCGGCGATGGCCATGGGCACGATGCCCACCGACAACCCCACCCCGGCCAGCGCCGCCAGCAACCCGGCATACACCGACAGCACCACTTTGAGGGCATTGCAACGGTCCAGCAACACGCCGCCGAGCAGCGAACCCAGGGCGCCGCCGATATTGAAGAGCATCTGCACCATGCCGGCCTGGGGTTTGCTGAAACCCTGTTCCAGCAACAGCGACGGCAGCCAGTTAAGCAGCATGTACATCACGGTCAGGGTGAAGAAGTAGCTGAGCCACAAGGCCAGCGTGATGCGGGCGCGACCTTCGCCGAACAGCGCCTGGCCGGTGGAGGGGCGGGCGCCGTGCGTGTTGTCGAGCTGTTGGCGAAAGGCGCTGGACTCAGGCAGCAGCAGGATCATCAACGGCACGGCGAGCAAGGGCGCCAGGCCGCCGATGATAAACGTGGTCTGCCAGTGCTCACTGGAAAACATCGCCACCACCGCGGCCAATGCACCTCCCAGCGGTACCCCGCAGTACATCACGCTGATGGCCGTGCCACGGTTGCGCTCGGTCACCGCTTCGGCGCACAGGGCGATCAGGTTGGGCAACGCGGCGCCCAGGCCCAGGCCGGTGAGGAAGCGCACCAGCAACAGGCTTGAGTAGCTGTCGACAAACGCGGTGCTCAGGGAAAACAGCCCGAACAGCAGCACCGCGCTGACCAGGATTTTCTTACGCCCGATCCGGTCGGCAACCCAGCCGCCGAAGAACGCCCCCGGCAGCAGCCCGATGATTCCGACGCTGAACCCCCAGCCGAGCATCTTCGGATCCAGGGCGAACGTTTGACGTAACCCGGCGGCGGCGGTGCCGGCGGCTTGCAGATCGAACCCCTCGATCAGCGCAACGATAAAGCACAACGCAATAGTCAGCGTCGAACGACGCGATGGACTGTCCATGGCAAACCTCATTGTTGTTTTTGTTGTGATGGCGAGCTTGAGTGGCTGCTGGGGATTAAGATAACAAATATAACTAAAAAATGAATCGAGGAATAAAGTCCGCAAAAAAACAGAATAAATTCATTAAATTCAATCGATTGAGATGTGGAATTGTGTGTGTCTAAAAAATAGATAGTTTTATTAATGTTCGATTATCGGTCACATGCAGTTGACGAGTACCGTCGGCTGTTTCCATTCTTGGTTCGCGAGGCTGACAGGGCCGAGCGTGTGCCAACCCAAAAACAACAACAAAAAATGGACATCGAACATGCCAGAACTCCCTATGGAGGACGCCGCTGCAGCGGCGTCCGTCTCCTGTGTGTCGAACAACACTCCACGCCGACTGATGGCATTGCTGGCCTTGAGCGTGCTACCCGGTTCGTTGTGGGCTGCAGGCTTTATCGACGACAGCCACGGCACCCTGACCTTGCGCAATTACTACCTGGACCGTGACTACAAGGACGACGGTGCGAAGACCGCCGCGCGGGAATGGGCCCAGGCGTTCATCCTCAACCTGGAGTCGGGTTACACCCCGGGCCCGGTGGGCTTTGGCCTGGATGTACGCGGGCTGATGGGCGTCAAGCTCGACTCTTCGCCGGACCGCAGCGGTACCGAATTGTTGCCGGTGTCGGCCAGCGACAAGCGCGCCGCCGACGAGCACTCGCGCCTGGCCCCAACCGCCAAACTGCGGTTCGCCCAAACCACGGTCAAGGCCGGCGATGTGTCGATCTTCCTGCCGTTTGCCTTTGCCAGTCCGTCGCGGCTGCTGCCGCAAACGTTTCGCGGCACCACCTTGAGCTCCAAGGACATCGATGGCCTGACCCTCAACACTGGCTACATCGATCGCATCAACAAACGCGACTCCACGGACTACCAGGCCATGACCGTCGCCTCACCCAACCGGCGTTTCAACGCCACCGCCACCACGTCGCACCTGGCTTACGTCGGCGGTGATTACCAGGTCAATAAAGACCTCAGCCTGCGCGCCTATCACTCGCAGATCGCGGACCTCTACCAGCAGGACACCCTGGCGCTGTTGCACAACCTGCCGGTGGGCAATGGCGTGCTCACCAGCGACCTGCGCAGTTTTTTCAGCCGCGAGGACGGCAGTGCCAAGGCAGGCAATGTGGATAACCGCAACCTCTCGGCCTTGTTTGGCTACCGCCTGGGCGGCCATCGGGTCAGCCTTGGCTACATGCACTCGAGCGGGGAGACGGCCACGCCCTATATCTCGGGAACGGAGTTGATGGGCATGAGCGAACTGACCATGAGTTCGGACTTTCTCAACGCCAAGGAGCGCACCTGGCAAGCCATCTACGACTATGACTTCGCGGCATCGGGTGTGCCGGGGCTGAAGACACGGCTGCGCTATGTGCGTGGCGACCACATCGAACTGGCGGCTTTGAATGCCGAGGATCGCAAGGAGCGCGAATTCCAGATGGAACTGGGGTATGTGATTCAGAGCGGTCCGCTGAAGAACGTCGGGTTCATGGCGCGCAAGTCGATCTACCGCAATGACTTCCCGAGCGGCGCGGCCTTTCGCGATGAAAACCAGACCCGTTTTCTGGTGCTCTACACCGTGGCGCTCTGGTAAGCCGATCAGGCCTGATAGACCTTCTTCAGCAAGCGCAGCAGCTCTTCACGCTCCTGGCCGTCGAGGGCGGCGGTGGCGTCCAGGTCACTCTGTGCGGCGATTTCCTTGAGCTCCTTGAGCAGGGTTTCGCCAGTCTTGCTGAGGAAGATCCCGTAGGAGCGCTTGTCCGGCTTGCAGCGTACCCGCACGGCCAGGGCGCGGCTTTCCAGCTTGTTCAGCAACGGCACCACCTGGGGCGGCTCGATGGCCAGGGCGCGTGCCAGGTCGGCCTGCATCAGCCCGGGGTTCTGCTCGATGATCGCCAGGGCCGAAAACTGCGCAGGGCGCAGGTCGTGGTCCGACAACCGACCGATCAGGTTCTGGAACAGCTTGAGCTGGGCGCGGCGCATGGCGTAACCGATCAGCTCGTCCAGGGCTGAATCCAGCGGCGGCCGAACCTCGTCGTTGTCGGGCAGGGCCTGGCTGGCGGCGGCGATGTTGGAAGGCTTGGCCATTGGCAGTGCAATCCTCAGAAGGTGGCGGTTAAGAAGGCTATCCAGTTTGCCGGGGTTGGCGCGCCATGGCTATGCCGGTTTTTTACAGCGCCTGCATCGCTTGGGTTTCAAGTCGAAAAAATATTGGTTATGAGTATTAATAGTTAATTGACATAACTATATTTGCGGTTTAATTTCGAATCATCTTCACACCCAGAACAAGAGCGTACCGTCATGAGCAATTACGAAGGCCGTTGGACCACAGTCAAGGTTGAGATCGAAGAAGGCATCGCCTGGGTCATTCTCAATCGTCCGGAAAAACGCAACGCCATGAGCCCGACCCTGAACCGGGAAATGATCGACGTCCTGGAAACCCTGGAGCAGGACCCTGCCGCCGGCGTGCTGGTACTGACCGGCGCGGGGGAAGCCTGGACCGCCGGCATGGACCTCAAGGAATACTTTCGCGAGGTGGATGCCGGCCCGGAAATCCTCCAGGAAAAAATCCGCCGCGAAGCCTCGCAATGGCAATGGAAACTGCTGCGTATGTACGCCAAGCCCACCATCGCCATGGTCAATGGCTGGTGCTTCGGCGGTGGTTTCAGCCCGCTGGTGGCGTGCGACCTGGCGATCTGCGCCGACGAAGCGACCTTCGGCCTTTCGGAAATCAACTGGGGCATCCCGCCGGGCAACCTGGTGAGCAAGGCCATGGCCGACACCGTGGGCCATCGCCAATCGCTGTACTACATCATGACGGGCAAGACCTTTGGCGGGCAGAAAGCCGCTGAAATGGGCCTTGTCAACGAAAGCGTGCCCCTGGCCCAACTGCGCGAAGTGACCCTCGAACTGGCGCGCAACCTGCTGGAGAAAAACCCGGTGGTGCTGCGTGCCGCCAAGCATGGCTTCAAGCGCTGCCGCGAACTGACCTGGGAGCAGAACGAAGATTACCTCTACGCCAAGCTCGATCAGTCGCGCCTGCTCGACACCGAAGGCGGTCGCGAGCAGGGCATGAAGCAGTTCCTCGACGACAAGAGCATCAAGCCTGGCCTGCAGGCGTATAAACGCTGAAGGGCGCGGCCGCCTGGCCGCGCCGTTGTACCCTGCTTGAACGTATTCCCGATAAAGACAATAAAGAGGAATCACCATGCTGGACGTGCCCCTGTTGATCGGCGGCCAGTCGTGCCCCGCCCGTGACGGTCGAACCTTCGAACGTCGCAACCCGGTGACCGGTGAAGGGGTCTCGCGGGTGGCCGCTGCGACCCTGGAAGATGCCGACGCCGCCGTCGCCGCCGCCCAGGCCGCGTTCCCCGCCTGGGCGGCGCTGGCGCCTAACGAACGCCGCACTCGCTTGCTGAACGCTGCCGAGCAATTGCAGGCACGAAGCAGCGAATTCATCGCCGCCGCCGGCGAGACCGGCGCCATGGCCAACTGGTATGGCTTCAATGTGCGCCTGGCGGCCAATATGCTGCGCGAAGCGGCGTCGATGACCACCCAGATCACGGGGGAGGTGATCCCCTCTGATGTTCCCGGCAGTTTCGCCATGGCCTTGCGTCAACCTTGCGGTGTGGTGCTGGGCATCGCGCCGTGGAACGCTCCGGTGATCCTCGCCACTCGTGCCATCGCCATGCCGCTGGCCTGCGGGAATACCGTGGTGCTTAAGGCCTCGGAATTAAGCCCGGCGGTGCATCGCCTGATTGGCCAGGTGTTGCAGGACGCCGGCCTGGGCGATGGGGTGGTCAATGTCATCAGCAATGCCCCGGCGGATGCCGCCGCGATAGTCGAGCGGCTGATCGCCAACCCGGCGGTGCGGCGGGTCAACTTCACCGGCTCGACCCATGTCGGGCGGATTGTCGGCGAGCTCTCGGCGCGTCACCTTAAGCCGGCGTTGCTGGAACTGGGTGGCAAGGCGCCGTTGCTGGTGCTCGACGATGCCGATCTTGACGCTGCTGTGGCGGCGGCGGCCTTTGGCGCCTATTTCAACCAGGGCCAGATTTGCATGTCCACCGAACGCCTGATCGTCGATGCCAAGGTCGCCGATGCGTTCACCGCCAAGCTGGCGGCCAAGGTCGCGACCTTGCGTGCGGGTGATCCTGCGGCGGCGGATTCGGTGCTGGGCTCCCTGGTGGATGCCAGCGCCGGCACACGCATCAAGGCCCTGATCGACGATGCCCTGGCCAAGGGCGCGCGGCTGGTGGTGGGCGGCCAACTGGAGGGCAGCATCCTGCAGCCGACCCTGATCGATGGTGTCACCGAACAGATGCGCTTGTACCGCGAAGAGTCCTTCGGCCCGGTGGCCGTACTGCTGCGTGGTGACGGTGATGAAGCCTTGCTGCGCTTGGCCAACGACTCCGAGTTCGGCCTGTCGGCGGCGATCTTCAGTCGCGACACCGGGCGTGCATTGGCCCTGGCGCAGCGGGTCGAGTCGGGCATTTGCCATATCAACGGCCCGACGGTGCATGACGAGGCGCAGATGCCGTTTGGTGGGGTCAAGTCCAGTGGGTACGGCAGCTTTGGTGGCAAGGCGTCCATTGAGCACTTCACGCAATTGCGCTGGGTGACCTTGCAGAACGGGCCACGGCATTACCCGATCTGAGCAGGCGCCGCGACATAACAATAACAAGGCGGCTGTGATCCGCCTTGCTGGAGGACATCCTTGTGAGTTCCGAATTCCGACCGCAACCCCAGCCCGCACCGCGATACCGTGAGGTCTCCATCGGCCACGCACCCGTGGCGGTCACTGAAGAACAGGGCGTGTTGCACATGCGCTCCCTGGAACCCCTGGCCGAGTTGCCGGCGCGCTTGCTCGATCGCCTGGTGCATTGGGCTCGGGTGCGGCCCGAGCAGACGTTTATCGCGGCACGCCAGGCCGGCGGTGATTGGCGCCGTGTCAGCTACCGCGAGATGCTCGACAGCGTACGCGCGATTGCCCAGGGCCTGCTGAGTTACGGGCTGTCGGCGGACAAGCCGCTGGCCTTGCTGTCGGGCAACGACATCGAGCATTTGCAGGTAGCCCTCGGCGCCATGTACGCCGGCATTCCCTATTGCCCGGTATCGCCGGCGTACTCGTTGTTGTCCCAGGATTTCGCCAAGCTGCGGCATGTCTGTGACCTGCTGCAACCGGGCCTGGTGTTCGTCAGCGATGCGCCGGCCTACCAGCGTGCGATCGAGGCCGTATTACCGGCCGAAACCCCGCTGATCTGCGTGCGCGGCCAAGTGCCCGGGCGCAGCCAAATAAGCTTCGCCAGCCTGCTGCACACGCCGGGTGGCGCTGAGGCCGAGCAGGCCTTCAAGGCCACCGGTCCCGACAGCATCGCCAAGTTTCTCTTCACCTCGGGCTCGACCAAATTGCCCAAGGCCGTGGTCACCACCCAGCGCATGCTCTGTGCCAACCAGCAAATGCTGTTGCAGACATTTCCGGTGTTCGGTGAGGAGCCGCCGGTGCTGGTGGACTGGCTGCCGTGGAATCACACGTTTGGCGGCAGCCACAACGTCGGCATCGTGCTCTACAACGGCGGCACCTTTTATCTGGACGACGGCAAACCGACGGTCCAGGGTTTTGCCCAGACCTTGCGCAACCTCAAGGAGGTTTCGCCCACGGCTTACCTGACGGTACCCAAGGGCTGGGAAGAACTGGTCAACGCCTTGGAACAGGACGCCGAGTTGCGCGAGCGTTTTTTTGCGCGCATGAAACTGTTCTTCTTCGCCGCCGCCGGCCTTTCCCAAAGTATCTGGGATCGCCTCGACCGCGTGTCCGAACAGCACTGTGGTGAACGCATCCGCATGATGGCCGGGCTGGGCATGACCGAAGCCGCGCCGTCCTGCACCTTCACTACCGGGCCGTTGTCCATGGCCGGTTATATCGGTTTGCCCGCGCCGGGCTGCGAGGTGCGCCTGGTGCCGGTGGACGGCAAGTTCGAAGGGCGCTTTCGCGGGCCGCACATCATGCCGGGGTACTGGCGGGCACCCCAGCAAACCGCCGAGGTGTTCGACGAACAGGGGTTCTACTGTTCAGGAGACGCGATCAAGCTCGCCGACCCTCAGCAACCGCAACTGGGCCTGATGTTCGATGGGCGGATTGCCGAGGATTTCAAGCTCTCTTCCGGGGTGTTTGTCAGCGTTGGTCCGTTGCGCAACCGCGCGGTGCTCGACGGCTCGCCCTATGTGCAGGACCTGGTGATTGCCGCGCCCGACCGCGAGTGCCTCGGAGCACTGGTGTTCCCCAGGCTCTACGAATGCCGTCGACTGGCGGGCCTGGACGCCGACGCCAGCGACGCCGAAGTGCTGGGCAGCGCGCCGGTGCGCCAGTGGTTCGGCGACTGGTTGCAACGCCTCAATCGCGGGGCCACCGGCAATGCCAGCCGCGTGGAATGGATTGCCCTGCTCGACGAGCCGGCGTCCATCGACCGTGGGGAAATCACCGACAAAGGTTCGATCAACCAGCGGGCGGTACTGCAATGGCGCGCCGCCAAGGTCGAGGCGTTGTATCGCGGCGAAGACACCACGCTGCTGCGTGCCGAGCCCAAGCCTTGAACGGGCAGTATTCGGCATTTGCCGATGTGGTGATTTTCGAGGCCGTGCGCACCCCCTGGGTTGACCTGGGTGGGGCACTGTCTCAGGTCTCGCCCATCGACCTGGGGATCAAGGTTGGCCGTGAAGTACTGGCCCGGGCGGGTATTGAACCGCAGGCAGTGGACAGCGTGCTGGCCGGCTCCATGGCCCAGGCCAGCTTCGATGCCTACTTGCTGCCACGGCATATCGGCTTGTACAGCGGTGTGGCGCAAGCGGTCCCGGCACTGGGGGTGCAGCGCATCTGCGCCACCGGTTTCGAGCTGTTGCGCCAGGCCGCCGGGCAACTGCGGGACGGCGTGCAGCTGGCCTTGTGTGTGGCCAGTGAATCCATGTCGCGCAACCCCATCGCGGCTTACACCCACAGGGGCGGGTTTCGTCTTGGTGGTGAGGTCCAGTTCAAGGATTTTCTGTGGGAAGCCCTGTACGACCCGGCCCCAGGCCTGGACATGATCGCCACCGCCGACAACCTGGCGCGGCGGTATGGCCTGAGTCGCGAGGCGGTGGACCGCTACGCCTGTGACAGCCATCAGCGAGGGTTGCAGGCGCAGCGTGACGGCGCTTGGGTTGAAGAGGTGGTGGCGGTCGATAACCAGGTGTTTGAGCTTGAGGGATACCAGCCCAGAGGCATCCGCCTGGCACGTCGGGCCTGTGCCGTCAGCGAGGACAGTCACCCTCGGCCCACCGACCTTGCGAGCCTGACACGCTTGCGCGCCGTGCATCCCGGCGGGGTGCAAACCGCCGGGAACAGTTGTGCCGTGGTGGATGGCGCGGCGGCGGCGTTGGTGGGCCGCGCCTCGGCCTGCACGCGTCCGGCCCTGGCTCGGCTGCTGGCCAGCGCAGTGGTCGGCGTGGCCCCCGAGTTCATGGGCATCGGCCCGGCGCCGGCGATTCGTCTGCTGCTGCAACGCAGCGGGTTGAATCTGGATGACATCGGCCGCTTCGAGATCAACGAAGCCCAGGCCGCCCAAGTGCTGGCGGTGGCCCATGAACTTGAGCTGGACAGCACCCGCCTCAACGTCCAGGGCGGCTCGCTGGCACTGGGGCATCCACTGGCTGCCACTGGCCTGCGCCTGGTCATGTCCCTGGCCCGACAACTGCGTCAGCACAACCTGCGCTACGGGATTGCCGCGGCGTGTGTGGGCGGTGGGCAGGGCATGGCACTGCTGATCGAGAACCCTGCCTTTGGCGCTTGAGTGCGTGATTCTTTTTTTGTCGATGAGGTGTCCCGATGTGGAGCTATGAGGCGCCCCTGCGCGATATGCAATTTGTCCTTGAACACTGGTTGCAGGCGCCCGACAGCTGGCGGCGCAACCCGGCGTTCGAGACCCTCGACCTGCCGCTGGCATTACAAGTATGGGAGGAGGCGGCACGCTTCAGCCAGGGTGTGCTGGCGCCGTTGAACAGCCACGGTGATCGCCAGGGCTGCCGCTGGCAGGCGGGCCAGGTCAGCACCCCGGACGGCTTCGTCGAGGCCTATCGGGCTTATGTCGAGGGTGGCTGGCCGGCGCTGGCGTGCGCCGAAGCGCAGGGCGGGCAGGGCTTGCCGCAACTGCTCGATGCGGCGCTGCAAGAGATGCTCTACGCCAGCAATCACGCCTGGGCCATGTACACCGGGATCGCCCACGGCGCCTATCTGTGCCTCAAGACTCACGCGGCCCCTTGGCTGCAGGCACGCTACCTGCCCGAGATTGTCAGTGGCCAGGCGTTGCCCACCATGTGCCTGACCGAGTCCCAGGCTGGCAGCGATGTCGGTCTGCTGCGCTGTCGCGCTGACCCCCAGGCGGATGGCAGCTATCGCTTGAGCGGCAGCAAGCTCTTTATCTCCGGCGGTGAGCACGACCTCACGGCCAATATCCTGCACTTGGTGCTGGCGCGCCTGCCCGGTGCGCCGCCGGGCAGTCGCGGTATTTCACTGTTCCTGGTGCCCAAGCAGCTGGACGATGGCCGGGCAAATGGCGTGCATTGCGACGGTATCGAACACAAGATGGGCATCAAGGGCAGCGCCACCTGCTCCCTGGTATTCGACGCCGCCCAAGGCTGGCTGATCGGTGATGCCAATCAGGGCCTGGCGGCGATGTTCGTGATGATGAATTCGGCGCGCCTGCATGTCGGCCTGCAGGGCCTGGGGCATGCCGAGGCGGCTTGGCAGAATGCCCGGCAGTACGCCGCCGAGCGCGTGCAGATGCGTGCACCGTCCAGGCCCGAAGACGTGGCGGCCCAGGCCGCTGACCCGATCCGTTATCACCCGGCCATGCGCCGTGTGTTGCTGGAGCTGCGCACCACCAGCGAGGGCATGCGCGCCATCGGCTATTGGGCGGCGCACTTGCTTGATCAGGCCGAGCATGACCAGGACTCGTCGGCCGCCCGGTTGGCGCCGTTGCTGACCCCCATCATCAAGGCATTTTTCACCGAACAGGGCTTTCGCCAGGCGAGCAATGCGTTGCAGGTGTTTGGCGGTTACGGCTACGTCACCGAGTTCGCTATCGAGCAAACCCTGCGGGACAGCCGCATCGCGATGATCTACGAGGGCAGTAACGAGATCCAGGCCAATGACTTGTTACTGCGCAAAGTGCTGGGGGATGAAGGTCGCGCCTTTGGCCTGCTGCTGGCCGAGTTGCGTGCCGAGGCCGGGCAGGGCTTGCAGTATGTCGAGTGCGCAGGGTTTTCCCGCGCATTGGGCAGTCTGTGCGACTCGCTGGCCGGTGTGGTGAGCGCCCTGGGTGAACGCTCCCAGGCAGACAGTGAATACCCCTATCGGGCTGCGCCGGATTTCCTCCAGCTCTGTGGCGTGGCGTTGCTGGCCTTTGCCTGGGCGCGGGCTGCGCGGGTCTCCAGGGCATTGCCCGAAGACGAGCCGTTGCGTGCTGCCAAGCTGCAAAGCGCCGGGTTCTTTTTCGATTACCTGCCGTCGCGACTGGCGCAACACCTGGGTGCCATAGAGGGGGCGCGCGCCGCACTGGCGTTCGTCTGACGGGATCGGATGCTTGCGGTACTATGGCAGCCCACGTTTTCTGGAAGTTGCCTGGATGAGTAAGCCCGGTCAATTGGTGCTGGTAGCACTGCGCAAGATGATTGCCAGCGGGGAGCTGGTGGCGGGGGAACGCCTGATGGAAATCCCCACGGCGCAACGCTTTGGTGTGTCGCGCATGCCGGTGCGCATGGCGTTCCGTACCCTCGAGCAGGAAGGGCTGCTGGTGCCGTTTGGCGGGCGCGGCTATCAGGTGCGTTCGGTCAGCCCCAGCGACATTGCCGGCGCCGTCGAAGTGCGTGGCGTGCTGGAAGGCCTGGCTGCGCGGCAAGCCGCCGAGCATGGTCTTTGCGACGCGGCGCGTGCGGCGCTGGAGCGCTGCCTGGTGGAAGGCGACCAACTGTTCGACAAAGGCTACGTGACCGAAGATGACCTTGAGGTTTACCACGACCTGAACATGCGCTTTCACCAGGTCATCGTGGAGGGCAGCCACAACCCGGCGATCGCGGATGCACTGGCACGCAATGATCACCTGCCCTTCGCATCGGTGACCGCGCTGGCGGTGGATCGTGAAGACATGGCCCGTGAATACCGGCGCTTTAACTATGCCCACATGCAGCATCACTCGGTGTTCGATGCCCTGGTCAATCGCCAGGGCGCGCGCGCCGAAGCCATCATGCGCGAACACGCCAATGCGACCTTGCGGTATGCCGAGATCTTCAGTTCAGCCACTGCCGACGCGCGCATGAAGGTGATTTTGCCCGCGTCGTGACGCGGTTCAGATGTCGAGCACCAGCAGTGGAGTTTTCGAGCGTGAGCAGCAGGGCGTGAACTGGTCGTTCAGCGCTTGTTCCTGCTCGGTGAGGAACAGGTCGCGGTGCTCCGGGATGCCGTCCAGCACACGGGTCAGGCAGGTGCCACAGATCCCTTGTTCGCAGGACACGGCAATCTCGATGCCCTGGCTTTCCAGGACCTGGACCACGGTCTTGTCGGCGGGGATTTCGAACACCTGGCCGCTGCTGCCGAGCCTCACCGAAAAGCTCCCGTCGAGGCTATTGTCCACCGCCGCCGCCGAGAAGTACTCGCGATGCAGGCAGTCCTCCTGCCAGCCTTGCTCCCGCGCGCTGTCGAGCACGTGTTGCATGAAGCCGCCGGGGCCGCAGACATACAGGTGCACATCGTCTGCGGGCGCGGCCAGCACCTCGGCAGCCCTGAGGGCCGTGTGGGGCTGCTCATCGAAATGCAGGAACACTCGCTCGGCAAACGGCGACGCCTTGAGCCGCTGTACAAACGCCGCACGTTCACTGGCGCGGGCACAGTAATGCAGGTCGAAGTCGGCGCCCGCATGGGCCAGGCGCTCGGCCATGCACAGGATCGGGGTGATGCCGATGCCGCCGGCGAACAGCAGGCTACGGCGTGCTTCGTGGGCCAGGGGGAAGAGATTGAGTGGTTCGCTGATCGTCAGGCGGGTGCCCTCGTGTACTTGCTCGTGCATGCTGCGTGAGCCGCCGCGAGAAGCCGGGTCGTTGAGTACGCCGATCAGGTAGCGATGACGCTCCTCGGGGTGATTGCACAGCGAATACTGGCGCACCAGTCCATCCGGCAGATGCACGTCAATGTGCGCGCCGGCACTGAAGGCGGGCAGCGGCTGGCCATCGACCCTGGCCAGTTCATAGCTGCAAATGTCCTGGGCTTCTTTATTACGGGATACCACCACCACATCGATCATGTTCGGTCCTCGCAGGGTTGTCGCGCCGTTCAGGCGGTGGTGGTCGTGATCAGTTGTGGTTCGAGGGTGCGTTCCTTGGCAATCAGTCGTTCCAGGATCTTGCGCGACTGCACGCCGCCGGCATCGATATTCAACTTGAGCAGGTTGCGTTGCGGGTGGGCCAGCAGGTTCTGCTGCTGACGCTCGAGCATCTCCAGGTCTTCGCTGAAAATCTTCCCTTGGCCTTCGCGAATGCTGGCGGTCAGCGCCTCGTCGTGAGGGTTGAAGTTGCGCGCCATGCCCCAGAAATACCAGATCGACGTCTCGGTTTGCGGGGTGATGAAGTCGACCACGATGCTTGCCGCCTTGTGTTCGGGCGCTGCGTGGTAGCCGCCCTTGCCGGCGTGGGCCACGCCGACTTCGATCAGCACATGGCTGGGCGGGGTGAAGCGACAGATCTGCCAGCGATCCACCGGCACATCGTCGGCGAGGTTGTTGCCGCGCAGGGCCATGCGCCAGAACGGCGGAGCCATGATGTTTTCCATATGCCGGGCGGTGACGACTTCGTCGCCCTCCACTGTGGTCACGGGAGGGGCTTCGTCGATTTCCTTCTGGCCGATGCTGGAGGCGTGAACGTAGCTTTCGTGGGTCAGGTCCATCAGATTGTCGATCATCAGGCGGTAATCGCACTGGATATCAAAGAGCCCGCCGCCGTAGGCCCACTGGTCACTCACTGCCCACTCCAGGTGATGAATCAGCGCCGGGTCCGCCTGGGCCTGATCCCCCGGCCACACCCAAATGAAGCCGTAGCGTTCCACTACCGCAAACGTCTTGTTGCATGGAAAACCGCGCACCCGCTGGCCTGGCATTTCGACGGTCTTACCGTCGGCCCCCATGACCAGGCCGTGATAGCCACAGACCAGGTTGCCGTTTTCCACATAGCCCAGCGAGAGCGGAGCGCCACGATGGGGGCAGAAATCCTCGACAGCCACGACGCCTTCCAGGCCGCGATAAAACACCATTTTTTCACCGCAGATCTGCCGACCCAGGGGTTTTTGAGCGATTTCATCGGGTGTGCAGGCGACATACCAAGTGTTCTTGGGGTACATGGCAACTCTCCAGGCGAGGCATTATTTTTATTTAATGGATCCATTAAATTGCTGGAGTCGCTGTCGGTCAATGATTTGTTCAATCTTCCTGAGAAAGCATGGGCGATTATCGGTCATTTTTTAATTCATTGGATCCAACGTCGAAAGGCACGGTGATGGCCATTACCGAATTGTCATCGCGGGGGCTGAACCTGCGGATTCGAAGTCGATCAGCGAGCGGTGAGTGGCATAGAGAGGCGTTCTTCGGCACCGCGCGTACCGGCGGCGAGAAGAACCTTCGAGCTCTTGCCCACACCATGGACGCAGAAGAACGGGTACTCCTTCGGTTCTTCAATCCAAAGAGCCCGCCTATCGAGGGATAACGTTCTGGCTATTAGAGTTTTCCGCGATCGAAGCTAATCTCAGCACTCAGCCATCAATGCCTGAAGTGCGCCAATGGGCGCGATGGTACGGATGAACATGACGAAAAGGTGTATCAAGCATGTCAACTGAATCGAAATGCCCGTTCAGCCACGCTGCGGGTGGTGGCACCACGAACCGAGACTGGTGGCCCCGGCAACTGAATTTGAAGATCCTGCATCAGCACTCCTCCCTCAGCGACCCCATGGGTCAGGGCTTCGACTACGCCAAGGCGTTCAAGCGTCTTGACTTCGAAGCGGTCAAGCAGGATTTGCGCGATGTCATGACGCAATCCCAGGACTGGTGGCCGGCGGACTTTGGCCATTACGGCCCGCTGTTCATTCGCATGGCCTGGCACAGCGCCGGGACTTACCGTACCGCTGACGGTCGTGGCGGTGCCGGTACCGGTCAGCAGCGCTTTGCACCGCTCAACAGCTGGCCTGACAACGTCAGCCTGGATAAAGCCCGTCGCCTGATCTGGCCGGTCAAGCAAAAGTACGGCCGCCAGATTTCCTGGGCCGATCTGATCGTCCTCACCGGTAACGTTGCGCTGGAGTCCATGGGCTTCAAGACCTTCGGGTTCTCTGGCGGTCGTCCGGATGTCTGGGAACCGGACGAAGACGTTTACTGGGGGGCCGAGACCACTTGGCTGGGGGGAGAAGAGCGTTACGGCGCGCAAAAGAAAATGCAGCAGCCGGGCGATGGTACGTTGGTGGCAGAGCCGCAGAACCATGGCAACGAAGAAAGCCGCACCGGGAGCGGCGAGCGCAATCTGGAAAACCCTCTCGCCGCTGTACAGATGGGCCTGATCTACGTGAACCCGGAAGGGCCGGAAGGGGTTCCGGACCCGGTTGCCTCGGCGAAGGATATCCGTGAAACCTTCGGCCGCATGGCGATGAATGATGAAGAGACCGTTGCACTGATTGCCGGCGGTCACGCCTTCGGCAAGACCCACGGCGCAGGCCCGGCGGATAACGTCGGCCCGGAACCGGAAGCCGCTGGCCTGGAAGAGCAGGGGCTTGGCTGGAAAAACAGCTTCGGCAGCGGCAAGGGCGGTGACACCATCACCAGCGGGCTGGAAGTGACCTGGACCTCGACGCCGACGAAATGGAGCAATGAGTACCTCGAAAACCTCTTTGGCTTTGAATGGGAACTGACCAAGAGCCCGGCGGGAGCGCATCAGTGGACACCGAAGAACGGTGCCGGCGCCGGCAAGGTTCCGGATGCCCATGACGCTGGCAAGCGACATGCGCCGAGCATGCTGACCTCGGACCTGGCGCTGCGTTTCGATCCGGCGTACGAACAGATTTCCCGACGTTTTCTGGCCAACCCCGACCAACTGGCCGACGCCTTCGCCCGTGCCTGGTTCAAGCTTACCCATCGAGACATGGGCCCGCTTGCGCGTTATCTCGGCCCGGAAACCCCCGCGGAAGAGTTGCTGTGGCAGGACCCGATTCCAAAAGTCGATCATCCACTGGTGGATGAACAGGACCTGGCGGCGCTCAAGCAAAAGATTCTCGCCGCAGGGCTGACGGTCTCGCAGCTGGTTTCTACGGCATGGGCCGCAGCGTCCACCTTCCGCGGCTCCGATAAACGCGGGGGAGCCAATGGCGGGCGCCTGCGCCTGGCTCCGCAGAAGGACTGGGCGGTCAACCAGCCTGAGCAACTGTCGGGCGTACTGAAGCATCTCGAAGTGATTCAGAGCGATTTCAACGCCGCGCAGACGGGTGGCAAAAGGATTTCCCTGGCCGACCTGATCGTGCTGGCGGGCAGTGTGGGAGTTGAGGAGGCGGCAAAAAATGCCGGCCGGCAGATCACAGTGCCTTTCACGCGGGGGCGCACGGATGCCTCTCAGGAGCAGACGGATGTCGAGTCGTTTGGTTTCCTTGAGCCGGTCGCCGATGGCTTTCGGAACTACCTGAAGGGCCACTACCGGGTGTCGGCTGAAGCGTTGCTGGTGGACAAGGCGCAACTGCTGACACTGACGGCACCGGAAATGACGGTGCTGTTGGGCGGCCTTCGGGTGTTGAATATCAACGTCGGGCAGAGCCAGCACGGAGTCTTCACGGATCGCCCGGGGGCCCTGACCAATGACTTCTTCAGCAACCTGCTGGATATGGGGGTTGAATGGAAGCCAGCCTCTGGCACCCACGATACCTTTGAGGCGCATGACCGCAAGACCGGTGCAGTCAAGTGGACGGGTACCCGTGTCGACCTGGTATTCGGTTCGCATGCCCAGTTAAGGGCGCTCTCGGAGGTTTATGGCAGTGCCGACGCCGCGGACAAATTTGTCGAGGACTTCGTGTCGGCCTGGACCAAGGTGATGAACCTGGATCGTTTTGAACTGGCCTGACGCTCACGCGTTTCTTGAGAAGGCCCACGGTGTGGGCCTTTTTTCTGCCTGGCCTGGCCGCTATCGCGCTGCGTCACAGCCCCTGAAATCGATCTGCCGTTGCTGGATAAACGCGTGACACCATTGCCGAGTGCGCACTAGAGTGGTTGCGCCTCGACATCGGCGCGTCCAAAGCAAGAGCACTTGGGGTTCCAGGAGGATCATCCACGAGCGCAGGTCATTGCCTGCCCCCTTGTTTTTGACGTCGCATGCCATCGAACCTCAACGGGAATCTGCTCGGGTGATCAAACCGTTATTGTTGCTACGCCGTCGCTTTACCTCTATCCGCTGGCGCACCCGCGTGACGCTCTGGGCTGCGGCTACCTGTGCGGGCCTGCTGGTGGTGATGTTTGCCCGCTTGGCCGACCTGGCACTGATGCAGTTTGCGCAGCAGACCGCCGGGCGGCCCTGGCTGCCGTTTATCTACACACCGCTGGTCGGGATGCTGGTGGTGTGGCTGACTACGCGGTTTTTCGCCGGGGCCCAAGGCAGCGGTATTCCCCAGGTGATCGCAGCCACACGGCTCGCCCACCAAGGCAAGCCCGTCAATCATTTGGTGTCTTTGCGTCTTGCGTTCGCCAAGATAGGGCTTGGCACGCTGGCCTTGACGGGGGGCTTTTCGGCGGGGCGCGAAGGCCCCTCGGTTCAAGTGGCCGCTTCGATCATGCACTTCTTTCACCGCTACCTGCCCAATGCGCGGATTATCCGCCCCGAGGATCTGATCCTGGCCGGAGGTGCCGCGGGCATTGCTGCCGCGTTCAACACACCATTGGCCGGCGTGGCTTTCGCGGTAGAAGAGTTGGGGCGAAAGCTGGAGACCCGAACCAGTGGCGTGTTGCTCAGCACGATCATTCTGTCGGGGATGGTCGCGATCGCGTTACAGGGCAACTACAACTATTTCGGCCACTTTGACGTGCAAGATGTCAGCCTGGATGTCGTCGTTCCTGTGTTGGCATCCGGTATCGGCTGCGGTCTTCTGGGAGGGTTGTTCAGCCGCATGCTGCTGTGGCCGCAACGGCATCGTCGATTCGTTCTCTGGGAGTGGCGCCGCTTGCACCCCGTGTGGTTCGCCGGTGGCTGTGGGCTGATTGTGGCCATGCTCGGCTGGCTCAGTGGCGGTATGTCATTCGGCAGTGGTTACGGCATCACCTCGCAGCTCATCGTGTCCGATATTGGCCTGCCATGGCACGCACCCATCACGCGCTTTCTGGCCACCGTTGTGACCTATTTTTCCGGTATCCCCGGCGGTATCTTTGCGCCGTCCCTGGCAGTAGGTGCTGCGGTGGGAGCCAATGCCGCCGATTTTTTCAACGTGGCCGCTCAACCGATGATTGCGCTCTGCATGGTGGGCTTCCTGGCGGCGGTAACACAGTCGCCTATCACGTCGGCGATCATCGTCATGGAGATGATCGACAGCCATGGGATGGTGATCAGTCTCCTGGCCGTCGCCCTGATTGCCAAAGCGGTCAGCGCCCGGATGGGACCTGAGTTATACCAGCAGTTGGCGCGAGGCTTTCTGCAAGCTCCCGCCACTGCAACGCCAGACAAGCATTAGGTTCTGATGGGGAACGGCGCTGCCGATGCGCCGTAGCCCCCTTGTCCTGTCCAGGTTTCAAGATCTGTGGCGCTCATAGGCTTTGCGATCAAGTAGCCCTGCGCTTCGGAACACCCCCACTGTATCAACAGGTCGAGAATACCTTGGTTTTCTACGCCTTCGGCAACGACGCGGTAGCCAAGCCCCTTCGCCAGGCCTATCAGGGTTTTAACCAGTTGCTTGTCATTTTGATTGGTGCCCAGTCCGCTGATCAGTGATTGATCAAGCTTGACGGTCGTGGCCGGAAGCTCTTTCAAATACGCCCAGTTGCTGTAGCCAGTGCCGAAATCATCAACCGCGACCTCTATGCCAATCTGACGAACGCGCTCCAATTGACGGATGACTTCTTCAGGATTGGTCATCAGCATGCTTTCGGTAAATTCAAGTTCAAAGCTGGCCGGGTCCAGGCCGTGGGTTTGAATTTCATGAATCATCGCGTCTACGAACTCGGCACTTTCCAGATCGCTGACAGTGATATTCATCGCTATCCGCAGGCGCACACCTTGTGCTTTCCAAACAACGGCTTGCCGGATGATTGCGTTGAGCACCCATAATCCAACGGAGGGTATCAGCGCGGTTTTTTCAGCCAAGGGGATGAATTCAGCAGGGCTGATGGGGCCAAGCAACGGATGGGTCCATCGCAACAATGCCTCTACCGAATGACACTTTCCTGAGGGCAGTTTGATTTTGGGCTGATACACCAGGCTGAACTGTTGGTCGGAGCTGACCGCCTCCGGCAACGAACTCAACAACATGAAAGCGCGTTGTTGAGCGGCATCAAAATGGGGTTTATAGAGAGACCATCCCAGCTTGCGGTCACGCGCCTCATCTGCCGCGCTGACCAGCAGGCGCAGCCAGTCTTGCTGCCCTGCGCCATGAATGGGCAGGACGCCAATTCCCACTTGCATGAGTATGGGGATGCCGTGGCATTCAACCGGTTTTTTGAAGTCCGTCAGAATACTTGCGCAGATGTGCTCGGTGGTTTGTTCCTCCTCAAGGAGAAAGCCAAACCGGGTCGGGCTTATTTTGTAAAGCAGGCACCGGGCGGGTAAGAGTTTTTGCAGGCGAGATTTGATCGCCAACACCAGGTCTCCCGCAAAGCTATACCCCAGGGCCTTTACGATGTCGTTGAGGAACTTTGGCGAGATAATGTCAACGGCATACACCTGGCACCGGTTCTTGACCTTCACCGCTTGACGGATATCTTCCTCAAGCCTGAGTCGATTAAACAGCCCCGTGGGTTGGTCTATAAAGTTGCGAGACCGCATGCCTTGGATGCGCATCATCACCAGTTCCGCGAAGCCGTTGAGCATGGCACTGTCACGCTCGGTCATGGGGGGGCGGGAGACGGTGTCAATGATGCAGAGACTTCCCAGTGTAAAACCATCCTCCGTGGTCAACGGCGCGCCCGCGTAATAACGAATATGCGGCGGCCCTGTTACCAGCGGGTTGTGTTTGAAACGGGCATCCAGCGTGGCGTCCAACACCTCCAACAGGGAATTGTCCAGCGTGGAGTAGGCGCAAAAAGAGACTTCTCGCGATGTCTGCGTTTCTGTAAGCCCCACGCGTGCCTTGAACCATTGCCGGTGTTTATCGACAATTGAAATCAATGCGATGGGGGCGTTGAAGTAGGCAGACGCCATCTCGACGATTTTTTCAAAGACGTCATCGTAGTCGCTGTCGGGTGGACAAAATTTCGCGACCTCTGTTAGCCGTTCAACTTCATTCGGCGGAATAGGAGCGCCTTCGCCCATGACAATCCTCGGAGTGGCTGTGTTCGTTTAACAAAATATCAGACAGTGCCATCATTATGATGTTGTTTTTTCTATTTACCAGATAGCTCAAGCGTATGCATCCGGTCGGCAGCCTTGATGGCCATGTACTCATCCTTGATCGCCTCAAACCCATATTGATCTTCAAGCCGTTTGACGATGAAGTGCCCCCGCGCCATGTCCTGATAGAAGTGGGTGAACAGCGTATTGATGGTCGCCCCGGTAAAGGCGCCCATCACGGGAACGGCCTGCGCCGCGAATTTGCTGGAAATGGTAAAGCCAAACTGGGTCGCGACCTTGTCGATCAGGATCGCCAGCCATTTGCCCGCTTGCCCCGGGGACAGGCTGCTGATGGCCTTGGAGCCCTGCTTGGCGGCGATTCCCGCCAGTTCCTTCGACAGTTGCTGCATGGCCTGGGTGGTAAAGCTGCGGGTCATGTAGTAACCCGTTTCCGTTGCATCGTCGACCTGGCTGTTGCCGCCCATGGCAAACACTTCGATGCAGGCCTGCTTGGTGGCGAGATCACCCAGGTCAAAACCTTCGCTGCGCGCCACATCGGCGACCGCGCGCATCATGATGGTGGTGGAGATCGGCAGTTCAACAAACAGCGCCGCAAAACCGAAGGCTCCGCCGATAGCGCCAGAGGTCGCCGCGAAGGCCTTGTGCAGCCGGGTCGAGGCTGGCTTTTTCGGGCTGTTCTCCAGGCTCTTCAGCGCCGCGCCGGCGGAGGAGTGCAGCGCCGCCGCCACGGCGCCATTGATCCTTTTTGAAACCACCCCCGGCAAGGCCTTCACCGCACTTTCAATGGGGGAGCCGATCATGCCCGACAGCCGGGCGGTCAGGGAGGGTGACTCAAGCAAGCCGACGGCCCGCTTGAGATCCTGGTAGTCCTCGGGGTTGTCTCTGATGCTCACAGGCGTCTCCATGAAGTTTTTCCGGTTCTCATAAAACAAAGACCCGCAAGAAAGGCCATCGTGCCGTCACGCTTTACCCATTCTTTACCTGTGCGCGTGCTGCGTTCGCCAGCGGGTCGGTTACGCTGCCATTCATCTTGAACTGAATGACGGTATGCATCGAATGAGCTTTCAACCGCGGTACTGGCTGGCGGTGGGCGCCCTGGTGGGCAGCCTGGGATTGATCGCAGGGTGTGCGGGCGATCCGCCAAACCCGCGAGCCGCTTTCAGCGAGCGGGTCGATAAGGAGCTGAGTACCGCTTATCAACCTTCCCACTACGAAACGGCCGGCTGGGACGCAACCTGGCAGGTCGATCAGCAATCGGTGAATGCAGCGTGGTTGGCCCCGGTGACCCAGGAGCGCGTGCCGCTGATTATCTACTTGCCGGGGTTGGGAGAGTCGGCCTCGGGCGGCGTGGCGTGGCGCAAGGCTTGGGCACAGGCCGGTTATGCGGTGCTGTCGGTTCAGGAGCACGCCCATGACCAGTCGATCTTCGCCTCGCAGCAGGCGCAATATGGCGATTTTCGCGGGATGGCGAGCAGTCATTATTCCGACGTCGCACTGCGCGACAGGCTGTCCACCTTGCAGAAAGTCCTGACTGAGGTTCGGGCACGGGCCGCCAAGGGCGATACGCAACTGGCAGCCATAGACTGGAACCAGGTGGTGGTGGCGGGCTTTGATTTTGGCGCGCAGACCGCCGAGGCGCTCGCCGGGGCGCTGGAGCCTGGCGCTGCGTCGGGCGTTGCGGTTCAGCCCAAGGCAGTGCTGCTGCTCAGCCCTTATGTGGACGCCGATGCCCGGCCAGACCGGTATGCCCGGATATCGGCGCCCGTGCTGTCGATGACCGGTCAGCAGGATGAAGACCCGTTCAACTGGGTCAGTTCCTATCGCCAGCGGGAAGTATTGGGTGACTCGGTGAGGGTGGCCGGTAGTGTCCGGTTGGACCTGAACAGTGCGACGCACAAGACGTTGGCGGGCAGTGAGTTATTCAGTCGGCCGGCGAAAAAGGCCGATAAAGGCAGTGATTCGTCCGGCGATGCGCCCAAAGGTCGAGGGCACAAGCACGGCGCCAAACCTGGCGGCGGTAGCCAGATGGCGGGCGAACCGGCGCCGGATCCCAAGCAAGTCGCGGCGATCCAGGCCATTGGCGTGGCGTTTCTGGACAGCCGGGTCAAACACAATCCTGCGGCCACTGACTGGCTGCACAAAGGCGCACCCGCTTGGCTGGGTGAGGCCGGGCGGTTGAAGTAGGTGTGTGTGCCGGCTGCATTTTTTTGCCAGGCTCGCGCGGGCTGTGGTGGATTCGCTACTATGGGGTGCACCCGAACCCACCCGCCGTAACTGTTGGAGCCTTGCATGCCAAGCCAGAAGGACATCACCGCCGAGAGCGGCGCACCGATGATTCCTGATCAGCGCCGTGAGCTGATACTGCGTCAGTTGCGCAAGCATCAAGTGCTGAGTGTCCATCAGTTGATGGAGATGTTCGACTGCTCCCACATGACCGTGCGGCGCGACATTGCATTGCTGGAGCAGGAAGGCCGGGCGTATTCGGTCACCGGCGGGGTGCGCATTGCCAGCCAGCTTCACAGCGAGCCGAGCCATCAGCTCAAGGCCGTGGTGGAGTTGCCGCAGAAGCAGGCCATGGCCAAGCTCGCCGCGCGCTTGCTGCGTGCGGACATGACGGTCTACCTGGACGCAGGCACCAGCACGCTGGAGATCGTGCCCTACATCAAGGCGCTCGCCGGCATGACGGTGGTGACCAACGACTTCGGCGTGGTGCAGGCACTGATGGACGCCCCGCACGTGACGGTGATTCACACGGGCGGGCAGTTGGATCACTCCAACCATTCGTGTGTGGGCGGGCTTGCGGTGGCCACACTGCGCCAGGTGGTCACCGACATCGCCTTTATCTCTACCAGTTCCTGGGACCTGCGACGCGGGATAACCACGCCTTCGGCGTTGAAGGTGGAGGTCAAGCAGGTGGCCATGCAGTCGGCGTCGCAAGTGGTGCTGGTGGCCAGCAGTTCCAAGTACGGCACCTTCAGCATGTACAAGATCGCCGGGCTGGAGCAGTTCGATATCGTCATCAGTGACGCCGCGCTGGCGCCCGCCGCAGCGGACGGCATACGCAAGCAAGGGGTCGAACTGATGTTGCCGTCCGACCTCACGCCCGCCTGACGGGGCTTTTCGGTCTGCTGCGAGCAACGCGCGGCGGAGGGTAGCGTTGTTTAGCGTGCCTTCCAGTCCCGCAACCATTGCAGGCCGGCCGAGGTGTCACCCCGCGGTCGGTATTCGCAGCCTATCCAGCCGTCATACCCCAGTTCATCGATCAGCTCGAACAGGTAAGGGTAATTCAGCTCCCCGAGGTCCGGTTCATGCCGATCGGGCACGCCGGCAATCTGGATATGGCCAATGCCGCCCATGTCCCGGCGCAGTTTCACGGCCAGGTCGCCCTCGACGATCTGGCAGTGATAACAGTCGAACTGGACCTTCAGGTTGCGGGCGCCGACCTCCTTGCAGATGGCCTGTGCCTGGTCCTGGCGGTTGAGGAAAAACCCTGGCATGTCTCGGGTGTTGATCGGCTCCAGCAACACCGTAACGCCGGCCTGCTGCGCCTGGGCGGCCGCGTAGGCGAGGTTTTCCAGGTACACCCCATGGTGCCGCGCGCGGTCGCTTTCCGACGCCAGCAAGCCGGCCATCACATGGATGCGGGTATTGCCCAGCACGGCGGCGTACTCCAGCGCCCGGTCGAAACTGGCGCGAAACTCGTCCTCGCGACCCGGCAAGGTCGCGATGCCACGCTCGCCCGCGGCCCAATCACCCGGTGGCGCGTTGAACAGCGCTTGCACCAGGCCGTTGTCGGTCAGGCGTTGCTGGAGTTCCTGTGGGCTGTACTCATAGGGAAAGAGGTACTCCACCGCTTCGAATCCGTCGGCGGCGGCCGCGGCGAAGCGTTCCAGGAACGGGCGTTCGGGGTAGAGCATGCTCAGGTTGGCAGCAAAGCGAGGCATGGGAACTCCTTCAGACAAAAGGCCAGATCAACAGGGTGACAAGGAAACCCAGGGTACCCAGGAGGGTGGTGATCACCGTCCAGGTGCGCAGGCCGTCAGCCACGTTGAGGCCGGCCAGTTTAGTGAAAATCCAGTAGCCGGCATCGTTGATGTGCGACATCGCCAGCCCGCCACCGCCCATGGCCAGGCACAGCAGGGCCATATGGTTGGGCGTCAGGTTGAGCGTGGCAATCAACGGGCTGATGATACCCGCTGTGGTCACCAGCGCCACGGTGGTCGAACCCTGTACCGCGCGCAACAGCATGGTCAGCAAAAAGCCCAGCGCCAGCACTGGCAGCCCGGTGGTGCGCAGCAAGTCGGAGACCACCGCACCGATCCCGGTGTCCACCAGCACCTTGCCGAACACGCCGCCGGCACCGGCGATCAGGATCACCATGGCCACGCCGGGCAATGCCGAGCCGATCACATCGGACACCTGGGTACGGCTCCAGCCGCGACGGGAGCCCAGCAGCCAGGCACACAGTAAGGTGTCGAGCAGCAGTGCCACCAACGGGGCTCCGAGGACGGTCATGATCGCCCGCAACGTCGACTCGATGGGCAGCAGCGACGTCGCCAGGGTGCCCAGCAGAATCAGGATGATGGGCAACAGGATCAGGCTGACGATCAACCCGAAACCCGGCGCCGGGGCGGGCGGCAGCTTGGCAACGATGCTGCTGGTGGACTCTTCGAGGCCCATATGCGCGACGGCGCCAGCCCCCTGTTCGACGTTCTGGGCGTTGCCGTTATGCCAGGCGCGCAGGTCGTCGTTGGTCACGTGGGGGCCGTAGACTTCGGCACGGATATCATCGGACATCGGGTAAAAACGCCGGGTCATGCGTCCGGCCACGCGGTAGCCGACGTAGCACAGGAAGGCCGTGAGCGGCAGCCCGAACATCAGTACCCGGCCCAGGTCGGCGCCCAGTTGGCTGGCGGCCGCCACGGCACCGGGATGCGGAGGCAGGAAGGCGTGCACCGTGAGCAGCGCCGCGCACATCGGCAAGGCAAACATCAGCAGCGGTTTGCGCGCACGGCGGGCAACGCCATAGGCCAGCGGCATCAGGATGATCACCCCCACTTCGAAGAACACCGGCACACCGATGATGAAGCCGGCCACCGTCAACGCCAGCGGCGTGCGCCGGTTACCGAAGCGTTCGATCAGGGTTTTCGCCAGCGCCTCGGCGCCGCCGGACAATTCGATGATGCGGCCGATCATGGCGCCCAGGGCGATGATGATTGCGATATGGCCGAGAGTCTTGCCCATCCCGCCTTCGATGGTGGCGACCAGGTCGGCCGGTTTTACCCCGGCGACCAACGCCACCAGGATGCTCACCAGCATCAGCGCCACAAACGGCTGGAATTTGTACTTGAGCACCAGGAACAGCAGGAGTGCGATCCCAAGGCCGGCGGTTGCCATCAGAATAAGCGGGCTCATAGCATCCACCCTGCGCATTGAACGTGCGAAAGGTAAGTGCCACTGTAAGGGTCAACACTGCAGTAGGGCTTGATCATGCTGGAATGTCCTGTTGTTTTTATTGTTCAGGCACGTGCTCGCGACAGCGTGGCTGCTTCGGGTCGCGAAGGCGTGCATCAAGGGGGTTGCGGGTAAAGCCGGAGGCTTACCACTGGGCGCCGAACGTCTCCCGCAGTTCGTCCAGTGCGGCCTGGTCCAGTGGCGCCGGTCGCGGGTTGCTCATCAGCCAAAGCCGTGCGGTTTCTTCGAGTTCTTCCAGGGCATAACTGGCCTTGGACACGGAGCTTTCCCAGACCACCGGCCCCAGGCGTTCGAGCATCACACCCCGTACGCGGTTGGCCAGTTGCGCCACCTGCTCGGCGACATTGGGTGCGCCAGGGCGTTGATAGTTGATCAATGGGATATGGCCCACCTTCATCACCTGATACGGCGTCAGTGGCGGCAGGATGTCGTCCTGGCTCCACACCCCGGCCAGGGTCAGGGCCACCAGGTGGGTGGAATGGGTATGCACCACGCCACCCACGCCAGGGTTGCGATCGTAGACCTGGCGATGCAGGGCCAGGGTTTTCGACGGCTTGTCGCCCGACACCCATTTGCCCGCCAGGTCGACCTTGGCAATGGCCGCAGGGTCCAGGCGCCCAAGGCAGGCGTCGGTGGGGGTGATCAGCCAGCCATCATCGAGCCGGGCGCTGATGTTGCCGGCGCTGCCCACGGTAAACCCGCGCTGGTAGAGGCTGTGCCCAACGGTGCAAATCTCCTCCCGCAGTGCGTTTTCGCGACTCATTGCGCACCTCCGGCCAATTGCTTCAGGGCCTTGGCGAAAAAGTCCCGACCGCCGAAGTTGCCGGACTTGAGGGCCAGCGCCAGCGGCTCGGCGGTGTTGCTCACGGTGGCCGGCACCCCGGGGTCGATCTGCGCGCCAATCTGCAACAGCTGGACGCCGAGAGCCTTGACCACCGCGCCGGAGGTTTCACCACCGGCGACAACGAAGCGCCGCACGCCACTGTCGCGAAGGGCCTGGGCGATGGCGCCCAAGGCGTTCTCCACCAGTTCGCCCGCATGCTCGACCCCCAGTTGCTGCTGGACCGCCTTGACGTCGTCCGGGGTGCTGGTGGCGTAGATCAATACGGTGTGTGGCTGGTTGCGTGCAAAAGCCACGGCGTTTGCCACCACCGGTTCACCGGCCGCCAGAGCCAGTGGGTCGATGCGCAGTGCTGGCCGTCCGGCCTCGATCCAGGCGGCAACCTGGCCGTTGGTGGCGATCGACGCGCTGCCGGCCAACACTACTTCGCCGCCTTCCACCGTCGGCAGTGATGCCGGGTCGAAGTCGCGCAGCTTGCCGGCACGGCGGAAGTTTTCCGGAAGCCCCAGGGCCAGGCCCGAGCCACCCGTCAACAGCGGCAAGTCGGCGCAGGCGGCGCCGAGGGTATAAAGGTCCTGGTCGGACAGCGCATCAGCAACCGCCATGCCCACACCTTGGGTGCGCAGTTCGGCGATTTTCTCGCGCACCTGAGGCGCGCCCTGGGCGATGCTGTCGTAGCGCAGCAGGCCAACCTTGTATGAGGTCTGCGACTGCAGCACACGGACCAGGTTGGCATCGGTCATGGGGGTCAGCGGATGGTGCTGCATGCCCGACTCATTGAGTAACTGGTCTTGCACGAACAGATGACCACGGAAGATCGTCCGGCCGTTTTCCGGAAACGCCGGGCAGGCGAGGGTGAAGTCACTGCCCAGCGCCTTGAGCAACGCTTCGCTGACCTGGCCGATATTGCCGGCGGGCGTCGAGTCGAACGTGGAGCAGTACTTGAAGAAAATCTGCTCGCAACCCTGTGCGCGCAGCCATTCCAGGGCGGCCAGGGAGTCGGCGATGGCGTCGGCAACGGGCAGGGTGCGGGATTTCAGGGCAATGACGATTGCGTCTGCGTCCAGCCCGGCCGCGACTTCGTCGCTCGGAATGCCAATGCTCTGCACCGTACGCATTCCGCCGCGCACCAGCATATTGGCGAGGTCGGTGGCCCCGGTGAAATCGTCGGCGATGCAGCCCAGCAATGGGCGTGCGGCAGGTCGGTTCATGGCGCGGTCCTTATACGGAGTCAGGCTTGGCGGTCGGCAGTTCGATGCCCGGGAAAATCTTGATCACCGCCGAATCGTCCTCACGCCCGAAACCGGCGCTGGAGGCCTGCATGAACATCTGGTGCGCGGTGGCCGACAGCGGCAGCGGAAACTTGCTGGCCCGTGCGGTATCCAGCACCAGGCCCAGGTCCTTGACGAAAATATCCACGGCGGACAACGGCGTGTAATCGGCCTTGAGAATGTGTGGCACGCGGTTCTCGAACATCCAGGAATTGCCGGCGCTGTGGGTGATCACCTCATACAAGGCATCGGCGTCGACCCCTTCGCGCAGCCCCAGCGCCATCGCTTCGGCGGAGGCGGCAATGTGCACGCCCGCCAGCAGCTGGTTGATGATCTTGACCTTGGAGCCCAGGCCATGCACGTCGCCCAGTCGATAAACCTTGCCGGCCATGCCCGCGAGCACCGCATCCGCCTTGGCATAGGCGTCGGCCGGGCCGGAAGTCATCATGGTCATTTCGCCGGCCGCGGCCTTGGCGGCTCCGCCGGAGATCGGCGCGTCCAGGTACAGCAACCCGGCGTCTGCCAGGCGCTGGCCCAGCTCCACGGCATAGGTCGGCGCCACCGTGGCACAGCCAATCACCAGGCTTCCCGGGCGCAATGCGGCGGCCGCCGAGTGTTCACCAAACAGGACGGTCTCGGACTGTTCGGCATTCACCACCACGGTGATGATCACATCGCATTCACCCGCCATCTGTGCCGGTGAACTGCAGGCTACGCCGCCTTCGCTGGCGAACTGTTGTGTGAGGGTTTCACGCACATCACAGGCATGCACATTGAAACCATTGCGCAGCAACGAGCGGGCAATGCCCAGGCCCATCGCGCCAAGCCCAATAACACCGACGTTCTTATTATTCATGGGGGTTCCTGTTTTGTGGTCAGGGGGTGAGACATGTTGGGCTGATAATCCACCAGTGATCGGATTATGTGAAGTTATTTTTTCAAATAACATATTTTAACATTGGCGGTGTGAGCGTCCTGCAGGCCCCGTGGTGCAAGGAAAAGCGCACTAAATTGACGTCAAATAAAAAGCCTGCCGGGCTGTGTTTAGTTCCGCAACTCACAGCCGATAGCGCCTTTAAGGGTCCATTGCTCTGAAGGGGTACGTCATGTTCAATAAAACGTTGAAAACAGAACTGGCAGCCAGGACGGCCGACGTTGCAGGGTATAAAGGATTGATGGCTGCGCTTGAGCGCTCGATGGCCGTGGTCGAGTTCGACTTGAACGGCAAGGTGCTTCGCGCCAACGATAACTTCTTGCAGGCGTTGGGATATCGCCCGGATGAATTGAGTGCAAAGTCACATCGGGACTTTTGCTTGCCTGCACTGACGAACAGCGCGGCGTACGGCGAATTCTGGGCCGCGCTTCGGGCCGGCAAATTCGTTTCCGGCACCTTTCAGAGGGTCAATAAAGACGGGCAGACTGTCTGGCTGGAGGCCAGTTATAACCCGGTGCTGGACGAGCGCGGCCAGGTGTTGAAGATCGTCAAGTACGCGCTTGTCGTCACCGACAAAGTGGCCCAGGAGGCCGCCACCCGCAGCAAGCTCGTGGCGCTGGACCGGGCCATGGCGGTGATCGAGTTCGACCTGAGCGGCAATGTGCTGGTCGCCAACGAAAACTTTCTGAATGTCATGGGTTATGGGCTGGCGGAACTCAAGGGCAAGCATCACCGGATGTTTTGCGAACCCGGCCTGGTGAACAGCGATGAGTACACCGACTTCTGGCGTCGGCTGAATGGGGGCGAGTTTTTCAGCGGGCAATTTAAACGCCTGGGCAAGCACGGCCGCGTCGTGTGGCTGGAGGCAAGCTATAACCCGGTCTATGACGCCGACGGCAAGTTGACCAAGATCGTCAAATTCGCCAGCGACATCACCGAGCGGGTCGAGAAATTCGAAGCCGACTCCCGTGGCGCTTCCCGGGCTTACCATATTTCTGCCGAGACTGAGAAATTTGCCGAGCAGGGCACCCAGGTCATTCAAGAGACCGCCAGCGAGATGCGCCGCATTGCCGAAAACATCGGGGCGTCTGCGCGACTGGTGGGACAACTGGGCGATCGCTCCGAGCAGATCACCGCCATCGTCAACACCATTCGCGGGATTGCTGACCAGACCAACCTGCTGGCGCTCAATGCCGCCATCGAGGCCGCCCGCGCCGGGGATCAAGGGCGGGGGTTTGCCGTGGTCGCCGACGAGGTGAGGCAATTGGCGGGGCGCACCAGCCGCTCAACGGCGGAAATCGCCGAGATGATCAGCAAGATTCTCGCCGAGACACGGGACGCGGTGGTCAGCATGAATGCCACCCAGGAAGGGGCGCAGCGCGGCGTAACGTTGGCCGATCAAGCCGGTTCGGTGATTTTGCAGATTCGCAATGGCACCAGCGATGCGGTCGAGGCGGTGAGCATGTTCGCTTCCAAGCTCGATGAGTCCGAAGTGATTCCAAAGACCGCCATCAGCTGGGTGGGGTAGAGCCTCAAGCAGCGCCTGGGTCTTGACGTCGAACAGGGAATAGAAAAAGCGCCACTCGTTGAGTGGCGCTTTTTTTTGCCGGCGCTGTGGGCGGTTCAGGCATTGCCCTCAGCGAAATGCCTAGAACTTGAAGCGCCCCACCAGGCCCTTGAGCTGACCGGAAATATCCGTCAACCGCCCGGACCCGGTCTGTGCCGAATGCGCAAAGCCTTCCACCAACTGCGCATCGGCATGGATCTGCGCGATGTGCCGGTTGATCTCTTCGGCCACCTGGTGCTGTTCCTCGGCGGCCGTGGCGATCTGGGTGTTCTGGTCGCGAATCGAGTCGACCGAGCCACGGATCTTGTCGAAGCTGTCGCGGGCCTGCTGGATGCGTTCCACGCTGGTGTGAGACACCAGCAGGCTGCCTTGCATCTGCTGGGTGACTTCCTGGGTGCGGCGGGCGAGGTTGCCCAGCAGGCTGTCGATTTCGCCGGTGGAGTCGGCGGTGCGTCGCGCCAGGGCCCGCACCTCGTCGGCGACCACGGCGAACCCGCGGCCCTGGTCACCGGCACGTGCGGCTTCGATGGCGGCGTTAAGCGCCAGCAGGTTGGTCTGTTCGGCAATCGAGCGGATGGTGTCGAGGATGGTGTTGATGTTTTTGCTGTCCTGCTCCAGTTGCTGCATCGTCTGGGTGGAGCGCTGCAGGTCTTCGCTGAGCTTGAGCACGCTGCCAGTGGCTTCGCCGATATGCTGCTGGCCGTCGTGTACATCGCGGTAGCCTTCGTCGGCACTCGATGCGGCGGCGCTGCAGGAGCGAGCGACTTCGTTGGCGGTCGCCACCATTTCGTTGAAGGCGGTGCTGACCAGCTCCACGGCTTCACGTTGGCGGCCTGCCGCCTGGTTCATGTTATGGGCGACGTCGCGGGTGTCGGCGGCGGCGGCTTGCAGGTCGGAAGAGGCATTGCCGATGCGTTGCACCAACTGGGCGATCATGCTCAGGAACTGGTTGAACCAGCCCGCCAGGCTGGCGGTTTCGTCCTTGCCCTGCACCTTGAGCTGGCGGGTGAGGTCGCCTTCACCTTCGGCAATCTCTTGCAGGCCGTCGGCCACCCCGCGAATCGGGCGCACGATCACGCTGGCAAAGCTGGCACCGACAATCGCAAACACCACGGCCAGTGCCGCTGCGATGGCGGCGATCAGCCAGGTCAGGCGAGTGGCGCCGGCCATCACTTCGTCGCGCTTGATCAGGCCGATAAAACGCCAGCCCAGGTCTTTGGAACTGACCACGTTGGCCATGTAGGTCACACCCTCGATGTTCACCTGGGTCACGCCGTCGCCGCGCTTGGCCAACTCGGCATAATCAGGGCCCAGGTCGGCCATCGGTTTGAAGTTGTGCTTGGCGTCGCTGGGGTCTACCAGCACGTTGCCGTTGGCTTCCACCAGCATCAGGTAGCCGCTGTCGCCGAGCTTGATGTTGCGCACCAGTTCGGTGAGTTGCTTGAGCGACACATCCAGGCCGACGACGCCGAGGATCTTGCCCGTGTCGTCGGCGACGGTGTGCACGGTGCCGATCAGCGACACATCGTCTGGTGCCCAATAGTAGGCGCCGGTACGCACGGTCTTGCCGGGCGCGGCGATGGCCGCCTGGTACCAGGGGCGCACGCGCGGGTCGTAGTTGTTCAGTTTGGTGTCGTCAGGCCAACTGGCGTAACCGCCGTCGCTCAGTCCCAGGGACAGGTAGGCGGTGCTGGGATGGCTTTTGGCGAACTGGTCGAAAATCCCCAGAAGGTCTTTGTTGGTCGCAGTCAGCGGGATTTGCGCAGCGTCGGCGCCGGCATAACTCTTGAGGTCCTTGGCCGCGACAACGCGCGGGTCCTTGGCCACGTACTCGACGTTCTGGCTGATGCCGTCGAAAAACTGCTTCATGCCGTTGTCGATCTGACGGATCTCGCGGCCGCTGCTGTCGAGGAAATTGGCCATGGCCCCCTCGCGCACATTCAGCACCACCAGAATGGCCACCAGGATGACCGGCAGGCACGCGATGGCCGCAAAGGCCCAGGTCAGCTTCTGCTTGATATTCATGACTTCACCTGCGGGTATTTATAGTTTTGGCAAGGAGAAAACAGTTGGGTCGAACGTCGCATGTGTTGTTTTGACGGCGGGTGTGGCCATGCGTACCCCCTGTATATCGACTGCTGGGGCACGCACTTGAGGCCGAAGGAACGGTTTAACGGTGGGGGCTGGTGGTCTCAGCCTTCGAACACCGCGCCATCAGACGTCGCTGCTAAACGTGATGCATAAGTTTCTCAAACGTCATCAACCATCTTTTTACGGCGTGATACGCTAGCCCTACTTTTGAATTGGCACTGGTCGTTCCCGCGTATACGGCGACAGTGAGGAGTGAACATGTCGAAAATTTCCCACCATGATCTGCGGCGCTCGTTTCGCGAGCTGCTGGCCTCCCAGCACTGCTTTCACACCGCCTCGGTGTTCGACCCGATGTCTGCCAGGATTGCGGCAGACCTGGGCTTTGAAGTCGGCATCCTGGGTGGCTCGGTGGCGTCGCTGCAGGTTCTGGCTGCGCCGGACTTCGCGCTGATTACCCTGAGTGAGTTCGTCGAGCAGGCCACCCGCATCGGCCGGGTAGCGCAACTTCCGGTGATCGCCGACGCTGACCACGGCTACGGCAATGCTCTGAACGTGATGCGCACGGTCCAGGAACTGGAGCGTGCGGGCGTTTCAGCGCTGACCATTGAAGATACCTTGCTGCCCGCGCAGTTCGGGCGTAAATCCACCGATCTCATCAGCACGGAAGAGGGCGTGGGCAAGGTCAAGGCAGCCCTGGAGGCGCGGGTCGATCCGCAGCTTTCGATCATCGCGCGCACCAACGCCGCCGTGCTGCCGGTGGAGGACGTCATCCATCGCACCAAGGCGTATCAAGAAGCCGGTGCAGACGGCATCTGCATGGTGGGTGTCCGTGACTTCGACCACCTTGAACAGATCGCCGAAGGCCTGACGGTCCCGTTGATGCTGGTGACCTACGCCAACCCGAACCTCAATGACAATGAGCGCCTGGCCAAACTGGGCGTGCGGATTGTGGTGGCCGGCCACGGCGCGTACTTTGCCTCGATCAAGGCCACCTACGACAGCCTTCGCGAACAGCGCAACCTCACGCGCAGCACGTCGAACCTGACCGCCAGCGAACTGACCCACACCTACACGTTCCCCGACACCTACGTGAGCTGGGCCAAAGAGTTCATGGATGTCCAAGAGTAGAAACTGTAGGCGTCAGGCGTTACGCGACAGAAACTGAAAAAGGACCTCTGAAAAGAGGTCCTTTTTTTTCGTCTGCACAAACGTATTTCTTCGTGGGTTGCCACCGCCGACAGCGTCCGAACCGCAGCGCTTAAGCTAATGCAAAAAAGGTATTTATTCCTACTTTTTAAGATCGTTTAGCTTTATGCGCACGGAAGGTGTTGCGCTTCAAGCGCAGCGCTTTTTTTTGCGTTTGGCTACCTGGAGCTACTGTGACAATCATTCAATCCCCGTTGGCGACTGCCTGGGTCGCGCCTTCCCGACACCCTGAGGGGGGCGGAGACGATCATGCGAACGACGGTGACGTGGTGCTTGAACTGCGAAACATCACCAAGGCTTATGCGCGAAAAGACGCGTCGGCGCTGCCAGCCGTCAGCAATATCAACTTGAAGGTACGCCGCGGAGAAGTCCTCTGCCTGATGGGCACCTCCGGCAGTGGCAAGTCGACGTTGCTGCGGCACATCAACCGCTTGATCGAGCCCACCGGTGGCGAAGTCTTGATTGAAGGCGAGGCCATCAGCGAGCTGAGCAGCAAGGCCTTGCGTGCATTGCGCTCGCGCCGTATCGGCATGGTGTTTCAGCATTTTGGCCTGTTACCCCACCGTACGGTTCTGGACAACGTCGCGTTGCCGTTGGAATTGCGCGGGGAACCCGAGTCGGTTCGGCACGCGGCTGCCGTCATTCAGCTAAAGGCCGTAGGGTTGGACGGTTGGGGAGAGCATTATCCCCACGAGCTTTCCGGAGGCATGCAGCAACGCGTCGGGTTGGCCCGGGCGCTGGTGACGCAGCCCGATATCCTGCTGATGGACGAGCCATTCAGCGCACTCGACCCCACCATCCGCCGCGATTTGCAGCGTCATTTCCTGGCCCTGGCACGTGAGCGCGGGATCAGCACCTTGTTGGTCACCCACGACCCGGCAGAAGCCATCCTGCTGGCCGATCGTATTGCCGTGCTACGCAAAGGCCGATTGGTGCAAGTGGGCACTCCGGCGCAGTTGCTTGAGCGTCCTGCCGATGCAGAAGTCGCGGATTTTTTCCGCGACTGCAGGCCCACGCCATCCCCGGTGCAACAGGTTGCCAGCGTCCGCCTCCAGGCTCCCGATGCCGAGCCTCGTGAGCAACACGCCAGCCCCGGTCTGCGCGGCTGGCAAGCGCTTCTGCTGGGGCCGGCAGCGCTGGCTGCCCGTGGCAGGGGCGGCTGGTTCTGGCTGACCTTCGCCGCCGAACTTGCCGCTTTGACCTTCCTGGTCAAAGGCATTATCAGCGGCGCGTGGCTCGCAGTGCTGGCCGCCATGGCGGTGCTCGGCGCCAGCCGTTTCCTGGCCGTTTCCCTCAGCCGTCAGTCGGTGCGCCGCAACGTATCGAGTTGGGGGCTGCCGTTGTTGGTACTGCTTGCCAGTGAGGCGTTGGTGGTCTGGCGAGTCATCACGCCGGACACCCATAGCGCGTTGCTTCAGTTTCCGGCAAACCGCCAAGCGTTGCTGTTTGCAGCAGACAGTATCGACCAGTTCATTGGTTGGTCTCAGGTGACCTTCGAGGGCGCATTTGTCGGGGTGATTGTCGCCGTCCGTACCGTCATCGAGGGCATCGAAAACCTGCTGGGATGGTTGCCATGGTCAGTCTCGGCATTGGCGCTGGTGTTGTTGGCCTGGCGTTCGGCTGGCCTGGCGCTGGCACTGACGAGCAGCGCTGCGTTGCTGTACATCGGGCTGTTCGGTTTCTGGGAGCGCACCATCGCCACGCTGGCACTGGTGGGCTCGTCGGTACTGATCGCGCTGGTCATCGGCGTGCCTACCGGCATTCTCCTGGCGAAACGACCGCTGTTTCGCCGCGTGGTAACGCCGTTGCTGGATGTGATGCAGACGCTGCCCACCTTTGTGTACCTGATTCCCGCCGTGGCGTTCTTCTCGGTGGGCAAGACGCCGGCGGTCATCGCGACGGTGATTTTTGCCTTGGCACCGATGATTCGCCTGACATCGCTGGGGATCCAGGAAGTCCCCAAGGATGCCGTCGAGGCTGCTGTCGCCCATGGCGCCAGCCCCTGGCAAACCCTGATCAAGGTCCAGTTGCCACTGGCTCGCCGTTCCTTGTTGCTGGGCATCAACCAAACCATCGTCATGAGCCTGTCGATGGTCGTGGTCGCTGCGCTGATCGGCGCCGGAGGCCTGGGTTATGACGTGATGACGGCGCTGCGCAACATCAAGGGCGGCGAGGGCATGCTGGCCGGTGTCGCGATTGTGCTGTGTGCGCTTATCCCGGACCGAATCATTCAATCGAGCTTGCGCAAGCAAGATCACCTGCACAACCCATAGTGAGATTTATCGTGAACACACCCTTATCGCGCCGCCTGGGCGCCGCCGCACTGTTGGCCTCCCTGATTCTCTCCCCGACGGTTTTCGCCAAGGACAAAATTGTCATTGGCGAGCAGAACTGGACGGGCGCAATCGCCATTCAGCACATTCTTGGGGAAGTCATCGAAAGCCGCCTGAACGGTGATGTGTCGTACCTGGCCGGGGACGTGCCGGTGCTGTTCAGTGCTGCCGCAAAAGGCGATGGCGCGGTGGATGTGCTGACCGACATCTGGTTGCCCAACCAGTCGGCAGCATGGGCCCGATACGTGACGGGCGGCACCCGTTCACTGGTGCCGAACGACCACCCTTATGCCGGCGAGCAGGGGTTTTACATCCCGGGCTATATCCAGGACAAATACGGTGTGAAATCGGTCTACGACCTGAAAAAACCGGAAGTGGCCAAGCTGTTCGAGCCGCTGGGCGGTGGCGAGGCACAGCTACTGGTGGGCCCGGCGGGCTGGGAGTCGACCTATATTGGCCAGATCAAGGCCAAGGATTATGGGTTCGCCGATCAATTCGAGGCGGTGTCCACCGAGGCCTCTGTGACCTACGCCAAGCTGGCAGCAGCGTACAAGGCCCAACGCGGCGTGGTGTTTTACGCCTATACCCCAGACTGGATCTTCTCGGCCTTTGACCTGCGCCGTCTGGAAGAACCGGCGTTCGACGGTTATGCCCAGGACAACAAAAAGGATGACCCGCTGTACAAGGCCGATGGCTGCTGGAAATTTATCAGCCCGACGATTGACCCGGACTGGTTGAACAAGAGCCAGATCACCTGCGCCTTCCCGGACGCCAAGGTCTACGTACTGGCGTCAACGGCTTTGCAGAAGCGCGCGCCAAAAATTGCCGAATTCCTGCGTAATTTCTCGATTGAACCGGCGCAACTCAATGGTCTGATCCTGAAGATCGAAAAAGAAAAACTGCCGGCAGATGCAGCGGCCAAGGCCTGGGTCCAGGCGAACACGGCCACGGTTGATCAATGGTTAGCCCCGTCGGTGCAAAAAGTGAGTACAAACCCATGAGCCAGATTGCTTTGCGCCTGCTCGATGGCGGCATGGGCCGTGAGTTGAAACGCATCGGGGCGCCGTTCCGCCAGCCTGAATGGTCGGCACTGGCGTTGATCGAGGCACCGGAGTTTGTGCTCCAGGCTCACGGAGCATTCATTGCTGCCGGTGCCCGGATCATCACCACCAACAGTTATGCCGTGGTGCCGTTTCATATCGGCGATGCACGTTTTGCCGAGCAGGGGCGTCTGCTGGCGGAGCGGGCAGGGCGCCTGGCGCGTCAGGCGGCATCCGCGAGTGTCGAGCCAGTGGCGGTCGCGGGCTCGTTGCCACCGGCCCTGGGCTCCTATCGGCCTGACCTGTTTGATCATCAACGCTCGGTCGCGATCCATCGCGAGCTGATCGACGGGCTGCAAGCCCATGTGGATGTCTGGCTGGCGGAGACCCAGAGTTCGACCGCTGAAGTTCGAGCGGTCGTTGAGGCGTTGGGCGCGCAATCCAAGCCGCTTTGGGTATCGTTTACGCTGCTGGATGAAACGGATGGGCCCGCGCAGCTGCGTTCCACCGAATCGGTGGGCGACGCCGTACGTGTGGCGGCACAATTGGGCGCGCAGGCGGTACTCTTCAATTGCAGCCAGCCGGAAGTCATGGCGGCCGCGCTCACCGAGGCCCGGCTTGTGATTCAAAGCCTTGGTCAAAGCCTTGAGCTGGGGGTTTACGCCAACGCGTTTCCTCCCGTCAACACAGAGGCCAAGGCGAATAGCACGTTGCTGGAAATTCGTAGTGACCTGGGCCCCGAGTCTTACCTGGATTGGTCCAGAACCTGGGTCGAGGCGGGCGCGACCATCGTTGGCGGCTGCTGCGGCATCGGGCCCGAGCACATCGCGCAGTTGCACCTGCACCTGAGACCGCAAACAGAGGTGGCTGGAAAATGAGTGAGCATGATGTGGTTGAGCAGGCGACCTTTGGCGCCGGCTGTTTCTGGGGCGCGCAGGCGTCCTTCAACGGCTTGCCCGGCGTGCTCGACAGTCGGGTCGGTTTTGCCCGGTCATCCCAAGGTGACTCACCGCTGATCGAAGTGGTGCAAGTTGACTTCGATGCGAGGGTGATACCCTTCACCCAACTGGTATCGCACTTCTGGACGTTGCACGATCCCACGTCAGTAGATCGCCAAGGTGCAGATATTGGGGTGAAATACCGTTCAGCGGTATTTTTTACCACAGCTCAACAGGCCCAACTGGCGCTGGTTGCCAAACAAAAGCTGGATGCTTCGGGACAGTTGGGCAAACCAGTGGCGACCGTGATTGTGCCACTGGCTGAATTTCAGCTGGCCGATGAAGAGCATCAGAACTATCTGGAAAAGCACGGCGGCACTTGCTCAATCTGACTGTATTCGAACACACCACTTGAGGCTTGAATCGACTTCCATGACGGATAACGCCCAACACCCCAAGCTGGCATTCAGGCCGGTGAACCTGGATGCGCATCTCGACGTTTGTGTACGTTTCGCCATAGACGCTCAAATTTGCGCCTTCGGGTCGGCAGAACGCTTTCACACAAGCGATGGCAAAGGGACCGAACGTTACGCCGACTGGCTAAGGACCAAGTCGACGGACTTGCCAGGCAGCGTTGTACACGTGTGGCTGGGCGAAGACATCATTGGCCAGATTGAGATGGGCCGGGCGCCGGAGGATTTGACGGTAGGCTACGTGAGCCTTTTTTATCTGGTTCACGATATGCGCGGGCGAGGGCTGGGTAAGTTGCTGGAGGCCTACGCCTGGTCATTTTTGAGCGGGTTGGGTTGTGAGTCACTGCGGCTGTCCGCGACGCCGACCAATACACAGGCACGGCTCTTTTACGAACGGGGTGGCTGGCAAAATTCGGGGCCTCGCAAGGAGGCTCCCCATGTTTGCTTATTCCATAAAAAAGCCAGTGCCGAAGGTGCAGGCCTGCCCGTTGTGATCAACCCGGACGACTATCTGGAAACCGAGTTCGGCAGGGAGTTCACACCTGAGCGCAATCGCCAGGCATGGCAGCTCGCGTATACGCGGTTGAGGCACGAGCTGTCACAGGCGGCAAAGGGCACTCATGTCTACGTGGTCATGGGCGTGCAGGGGGCGGGCAAGTCTCGCTGGGTGTCGGAAAACCTCGGTCGGCTGGGACGTCGGGCAATTGTCTTTGATGCCGCCCTGCCTGCGCGGCGTCATCGGCAGGAGCTGCTGTCCATCGCGAGGGACTATGCAGTCCCGGTGATCGGCATCCTGGTGAGCGCACCGCTGGAGCTGGCGCTGGCGCGAAATGCCCAACGCAATGCTGACAAAAAGGTGCCGGAGGACGCGCTGAAAAGCGTTTTCAGCATGCTCGAGCCACCCAGTGAAGACGAAGGATTCGTCTGGGTGCAAACCATTGAACAACAGGCGCCGCTGCCCACAACCCTGCAAACTGCCCGGATGAGCCTGGTTGCGCCCGACGTGGCGCTTGCTGAAAAACTCGCCGATGCCTTGAACGCCAGCTACGCGCTGCACCGCCGGTTTCTCGTATGGAGCAAGCCGCACTGGACGCTGGAGGACACGCAGGAAAGCCTGCAGCGCGCGGCAAAAGACTTCGATGCACCTGTTGGGGAGAAAAGGTATTTCCTGTTATCTCGCGACGATCCTCAGGCATTGGTGGGCTGTATCGGCCTGCTGCCGCTGGCCGATGAGATTCACAGCTTCGAAGTTGGCTATTGGGGCAATCAGGCTCACGCCGGTCATGGGCTGATGAGGGAGGCATTGACTGCTCTGGTTTTGCAGTTGAGCGGGCACACACTGCGTCTGACCACTTCTTCAGCGAACATATCCAGCCAACGACTGGCTGAGGCGGCGGGATTTGAATGGGTGGAAACCCTTCAAGGCGCGCGGCGCTGCGAGTACTTCGGCGTACGCGATACGCTGGTTTACCGCCGGGCCGCACGCTGACCCTAAAGGTACTCACACTCCCCACGCAGCAGCGAAAGCTGAACCAGGTCTTGATGAGCTCCGTTCCAGTAACCCGCCTGCCTCAACGTTCCTTCACGCACGAACCCGGCTTTCTCAAGCAGGTTCAGTGACCGGGCGTTGTCAGGATGAACCAGCGCTTCGATCCTGTTGAGTTCCATGCGCTGGAACGCCCATCGAAGGGCGGCGTAAACCGCCTCCTTCATGAGCCCCTGTCCCTGTGCCGATTGCGCCATCTCAAACCCGATGGCACAACTGCGCCACGTACGATTCCATTTGAAGAAACCACAGGTGCCGATCAGCGCTGCCGTGGCTATGTCCTCAATCCCCCAGCGAATCCCTGGATTGGGTGACGTGCGCCAACTGGCAAACAGCTCGATCAGTTGCTCCGCTTGACGAGGCTCGGTGATCGGGTCGGCACCGAACCACTTCATTGCTTCAGCGTCGCTATGAATCGCAAACAACCCCGCCGAATCTTCCTGTGTAAGTTCTCTGAGGGTCAGGCGTTCGGTTTTGAGAGTCGGAAAATCGGACACTGCGGGCGTTACCTTTTAGAAAAACGATCCGCTAAGGTGTGTCTTGCATGGCAAAAAATCAATCAAGTG
Organism: Pseudomonas sp. PAMC 26793; assembly: GCF_000313235.1. Taxonomy (NCBI): domain Bacteria; kingdom Pseudomonadati; phylum Pseudomonadota; class Gammaproteobacteria; order Pseudomonadales; family Pseudomonadaceae; genus Pseudomonas; species Pseudomonas sp. PAMC 26793. The sequence continues at coordinate 59,172 of NZ_AMXG01000010.1, read as the reverse complement.
GGCCCGCTCTGCGTGGGGAGTGAAAGCAGAGCTGCTTTTATGTGGGAGCGGGCTTGCTCGCGAAGAACCGGAGGGCGCCGCGTTGAATCAGGATGCCCGCGTCATCGTTAACGACCTTCGCGAGCAAGCCCGCTCCCACATTTGGACCGTGCCCGCTTTGGCTTTTGATTTACAACACTCAAGCCGGGCGGTAGGCCGCTATGCTCTTGATCTTAGGCGCCCCAATAGTCGCCGTTACCTAAAAACGGATAGGCACACATCACCCCACCCAGCCCCTCCACATTGCACCCACGCCCCAGAGCCGATAGTCTTGCCAACCATTACCAAAACCCCAATGCCCCCGGGCCCATTGGGTAAAAGGAGAGGTTTGTGAACAGCGGACAGTTCGCCTTTCAACGCCAGGTTGAAACTCTATACGTCGACCACAACAGCTGGCTGCGCACCGTGCTGCGGCGCAAATTGGGCAACGCATTCGACGCCGCCGACCTGGCCCACGACGTCTACCTGCAACTCATGCGCAAGGGCCAACTCCCGCCCACCGGCGAATCCCGGCGCCACCTGACCCAAATTGCCAACGGCCTGGTCATCGACCTCTACCGCCGTCGCCAGATCGAATCCGCCTACCTGCAAGCCCTGACCCTCTTGCCTGAACCCTGCGCCCCCGATGAAGAAACCCGCGCCCTGGCCATCGAGGCGCTGATCGAAATCGACGCTGCCCTGCACAACCTGCCACCCAAGGCCCGCCAGGCCCTGTTGCTGTGCAAACTCGACGGCCTGAGCTACCGCGAGATCGCCGCCGAGCTGCACGTCTCCGTCTCCTCGGTGGAAAAGTACATCGCCGCCGGCCTGCTGGCCTGCTACCAGGCCCTGCACGGCTGACCCACGGCGATGTCGACCGAACAGCCAATCGCCCCCGATATCATCGAGCGCGCGACCACCTGGATGGCCCGCCTGTGGGCCGATGACGCCAGCGCCCAAGACCACGCCAACTGCCTGCGCTGGCGTGCCGAACACCCCCATCACGAACTGGCCTGGACACGCCTGCTGGGCTTCGAGCAAAAACTCAACAGCGTCCCCGCCGCAGTAGCCAGGCACAGCCTGGCCGAACCCGAAGCGCCCGATTCCCTCAATCGACGCAGCACCCTGCGGCTGCTGGGCCTGTTGGTCGCGGCCGGCGGCCTTGCCTACGGTGTGCGCCGCACCGATGCCTGGCAACTGGCAAGTGCCGGCCATAGCACCCGCACTGGCGAAATTCGCGGAGTCGTATTGCCCGACGGTACCCGCCTGGTGTTGGGCTCGGCCTCGGCGATTGACGTGCAGTTCGACGATCACCAGCGCCTGGTACGGTTGCGGGCCGGCGAGGTGTTCATCACTACCGCGCCGTCACCTCGACCGTTTCGGGTGCAGAGTCGCCAAGGTGTGTTTCAGGCCCTGGGCACGCGCTTCAGCGTCCGCCAATGCGACGACAGCTGTCAGTTGGCAGTGCTTGAGGGCGCCGTACACGTGCAGCCGGACCATGGCCCAGCGGTGCGAGTGGAGGCGGGGCAAGGTGCCACGGTTTCCAGGGGCAAGGTGCACCCGACTGCGGCGGTGACTGACCGCAGCATCGCCTGGGTCAAGGGGCTGTTGGTGGCTGATGGTACCCGGCTCGACGAGCTGATCGCCGAGCTGGCGCGCTACCGCCCCGGAGTGCTGCGCTGTGCGCCGGAGGTGGCGACGCTGCGGGTCAGCGGCGTGTTGCACCTGGACAATACCGACCTGGCCCTGAACAACCTGGCCGCCGCGTTGCCGATACAAGTGGTGAGGCGTACCCGCTATTGGGTGACGGTACGTGCCCCTGCCTGAAAAAAACTTGGGGCTTGATTGAGGGTTTTGGCGGCTCGTTCGGAAGATAAGGTAAGGGCGAGCAAAGGCTCATTCAGTCAGGGAGACTTCATGAGTAACAAGGATGTGGCTACGGCCAAACCCAGGGGGCGGGGCGCGGTCTCGCAAGTGTTGCGGCCGGTGCGCGGGCGACTGATCGCTGCGGCACTGCTGGCTGGTACGGGCAGTATGCTCACGCTGGTGCCGCTGGGGGGCATCGTGCATATCGCCAGGGTCGCCCTCGGCGGGCCGTCCGTGGCCCAGGCATCGGGGGAGGTGTGGTTGACCATCAGCGTCAGCCTGGCGAGCCTGTTCGCGGGCCTGCTGTTGATGACGGTTGCGGAGACAGTCGCGCACCTGGCCGACAACCACATCACTCGCCACCTGCGCCTGGCAATCGCCCAGCGACTGAGCCAGGTGCCGCTGGGCTGGTTCACCGAGCGGGCGTCGGGCGAGGTCAAGCAGGCGATGCAGGACGACATCGGCACCCTGCACAGCCTGACTGCGCATTTCTATACCACCGCCGGGCGTTGCGCCGGGGCAGTGCTGCTGTCGGCGGTGTATCTGTTCTCGGTCGACTGGCGCATGGCGCTGGTATCGCTGTTGCCGTTTCCGGGGTTTTTCCTGTTCTTCAATCGTGGGATGAACGCCAGCGGCAGCACCAGGCAGGCCTTTGTCGAACGCATGACACGGGTCAATAACGCAGTCGTCGAGTTCGTCAACGGCATTGCGGTGGTCAAGGCCTTCGGTGCCATCGGCAAGGCCCACGCCGGCTACCGCAAGGCGGTGGATGACTTCAGCGAAGCCTTTGTTGAGTTCACCCGGCCCCTGGTGGGGACGATGGCCAACGCCAACGCAATGATCGCCCCGGTGACGGTGCTCGCAACGGTGCTGACGTTCGGCCTGGTGTTTATCAGCCTAGGCTGGATCAACGCCGTGGAGGTGCTGCCGTTCGCGATTGTCGCGCCGGGTATTTGTGCGCCGCTGATGTTGCTGAGTTACATCACTCACGACCTGAACAACGCCGTTGGCGCCGCCGAGCGTGTACAGGCACTGCTGGCGACACCGGTGCTGGCACAGGTGGAACCGGGTTCCGAGCGGCTGCCCAAGGACGCCGAGGTACGCGTGGAAAACCTCGGGTACGGCTACGACTCGCAGAACCCGGTACTGTCGAACATCAGCTTCACCCTCAAGCCCGGCACCGTCACCGCCATCGTCGGCGCCTCGGGTTCGGGAAAATCGACCCTGGCGCGCCTGCTGCTGCGTTTTTTTGACCCGACCGAGGGGCGTATCACCCTGGGCGGCGTCGACCTGCGGCAGATCGAGACCTCGCAGCTCTACAACCTGATTGGCTTCGTGTTGCAAGAGGTGCGCCTGGTCCACGCCAGCATTGCGGAAAACATCGCCCTCGGCCGGCCCAGCGCGAGCCGCAAGGAAATCGAGGCGGCCGCCCGGGCCGCGAATATCCACGAATGCATCATCGGCTTGCCACGGGGCTACGCCTCGGTAATCGGCGAGGACGCGCAGCTGTCCGGTGGCGAGCAGCAGCGTATCAGCATCGCCCGCGCGGTATTGCTGGCGCCGCCGGTGCTGGTGCTGGATGAACCCACGGCCGCCGCCGATGCCGGGAACGAGGTGGCGATCCAGGACGCGCTGTCGCGCGTTGCCCAAGGGCGCACGCTGCTGGTGATTGCCCACCGGCTCGACACCGTGATGCACGCCGACCACATCATCGTGCTGGAAAACGGCCGCATCGTTGAACAGGGCAACCATCCCCGACTGATCGCGCAGGAGGGCCGCTACGCGCGCCTGTGGGCGTCGGGCGGCTACAAACAGACCCGCGAACAGGCGCTGCCGATATGCTGAAAACCTTTATCGAACTGTTGGGCGATGACGGGCCAGTCTTGCGTCGCTATGTGGGAAAAGTGGTGTTCTACGGTGCGCTGTGCGGGCTGACCATCGCGGCGCTGGTGCCGGTACTGACCGATATGCTCAACGGTGATCTTGCCGAAGCCGCGTTGTGGCTGGTGGTGTTTCTGGCGGCGGTGGCGACGTGTTGGGCTACGCGACGGGAAGTTGAAAAGGCCGGCGTCGCGGTGGGCGTGGCGGTGCTGCAAGGCGGTCGCCAGCGGATGGGCGATCATGTGGCCGGGCTGCCTGTCGGCTGGTTTACGCCGCGTAACACCGCGCGGCTCAACCAGGTGGTGACCCAAGGCATGATGAACGTCGCCCAACTGCCGGCCCATGTATTTACCCCGGTACTCAGCGGCGTGGTGACGCCGTTGGTGTTGGTGTTGGCGTTGTGTGTGTTGAACTGGAAAATGGGCCTGATCGCCTTGTTGGCATTGCCGATTCTCGGTGCTGCGTTCTGGCTCAGCGCGCGGCTGGGCCGGCGTGCCGACCGGGCGTTCCAGCGCAGCTCGGCCGACACCAGCCAACGCATGCTGGAGTTCGCCCAATCGCAGTCGGTGTTGCGTGCATTCAGCGGCGGCGGTAGCTCGGTGTTCCTGCAGCGGGCGATTGAACAGCAACACGCGACAGGGGCACGCTTGATCCTGCTGTCCGCAACCTCGGTACTGCTGAATATGTGGCTGGTACAAATGGTGTTCGCTGCCTTGTTGATCGCCGCCGCATTGTGGCTTGACGCGTACCTGGGGAATGCCGTGTACATGGGCTCGGTGATCGCGGTGATGGTCTCGCTGTTGCTGGTCAGCCGCTTCATTGACCCGCTGCTGGAGGTGGCCGGCTATGGCGAGACCTTGCGCGGCGCCGGGATGCAACTTGAGGCGGTGCGCGAGATCCTTGCGGCATCGCCGATGAAGGAGCCAAGCGCGCCGCAGTGTCCTCGGGATGCCTCAGTGGAATTGTGCGACGTCAGCTTTCGTCACCCGGGTAGTCCTCGGGACGTACTGCGCGGCGTGAACCTGCGTATTGAGCCTGGCAGCATGACCGCACTCGTAGGGGAATCCGGCTCCGGCAAGACCACGCTCTTGCGGTTGGTCGCGCGTTTTTTCGAGGTCAGCCAGGGCCAGGTGTGTATCGGTGGCGTGGATGTGCGACAGATGTCCAGCGAGCAACTCAACGCGCAGATCAGCCAGATTTTCCAGGACACCTACCTGTTCCAGGGCAGCGTCGCCGACAACATTCGCCTCGGCAAGCCCGACGCCAGCGATGCACAAGTGCTGAAGGCCGCGCGACAGGCCGGCGTGCAAGACATCATCGAGCGTCTGCCCATGGGCCTGTCGACCATCGTGGGTGAGGGCGGGGCACGCCTGTCCGGTGGCGAGCGCCAGCGTGTTGCGATCGCCCGGGCGCTGATCAAGGGCGCGCCGATCCTGTTGGTGGACGAAGCCACCGCTGCACTGGACGCCGAGAACCAGGCGGTCATCGCCGAAACCCTGGCACGGCTGCGCGGCACGTGCACGTTGATCGTGATCGCGCATCAGCTGTCGACGGTGGTGATGGCCGACCAGATCGTGGTGCTTGAAGAGGGCCGGATCGTAGAGCACGGCGCGCCTGAACAACTGACGACCCGCCAGGGGCGCTATGCCCGGTTCCTGGCGCAGCGGCGGGCGTCGAAGGGCTGGCGTATCGCTTAGCGTGCTGTGTAAGCGGCACTAAGCGACCAGTTCGACCTTCCCGCTGTCGAGTCTGTAGAGGCCACCGACGATGCTCAGCTTGCCGCTGGCCAACGCCTCCGATAACAGGTTGGACTCGCTCTTCAGGCGGGCTACGGTGTCTTTGACGTTTTGCGCGATGGCGTTGTCCAGCAGGTCGCCGGGTTGTTTCACGACTTTCTCCACCGAGGGTTTGATCGCGTCTGCAAGGCCCTGGATCTGCCCTGGAAATTTCACCCCGTCTTTCAGTGTCTTGACGCCCGCCGAGACGGCGCCGCAGCGGTCGTGGCCGAGCACCATGATCAGTGGCGTGCCGAGTACCGCTACGGCGTATTCCAGGCTGGCCAGGCCGTCGGTGGTGAGGAAGTTACCGGCCACACGTATCGTGAAAAGGTCACCTCGGGCGGTGTCGAATGCGTACTCCGGGGCAATTCGCGAATCGGCGCAGCCCAGCACGGCGGCGTAGGGGTTTTGCCCATCCACCAGGGCTTCACGCTCAGTCAGAAAATCATAGCGCCGGGTCACGCCGTTGACATAGCGGGCGTTGCCAGCCATCAGGCGAGCCAATGCATGTTTCGGATCCAGCGTGTTCTCGGGTTTGGGGGGAGGTGAGTCACTGGCGGCATGGGCCAGTTGCGTCGGCAGTGCGCTGGCCAGCATCAACGCGCCAGCACCGACGCCGGCCAGGCGCAGGAAGTTGCGTCGTTGATTGACGGTGGGCTTTGATGCGGATTCGCAAGGTTTGCACATCACTTGAGCACTCCTGGGGGAAGATGACGGCTACCCCGATGAGACAGGCGGGGTAATTCCATCAGCGCAGTGTGCGAATACAAGTGTGCGGGGAATGTGGGACTTATCTTAAGCCTCGGCTGATTCGTCGCCGAGTGTGGACCCGCCAGGCAGGCGGGTCCGAAAAAAAGTTCGTCAGAGCTTCGGCAGTTGCCCGATGCGGCCCATCATTTCAGTGACGATCTGCAGGTCCAGCAGGAACTGGTCAACGGTCTTGAACTCGCTGTCGGTATGGCCGGTGTACTTGACCTCCGGCCGTGCCAGGCCGAATTGCACGCCATTCGGTAACTCATGCACCGAGGTAGCGCCGGCGGAAGTGCCGTACTTGTGCTCCATGCCCAGGTTCTCGCTGGCCACCGCCAACAGCGCCTTGACCCACTCGCCTTCAGGGTTGCGGTACATCGGCTCGGCGATCGAATAGTCGAAGCTCACGGCCACGTGGTTCTGTTTGGTCCAGGCTGCCAGTTTGTCGGCGATTTCAGCCTTGAGCGCTTCTGGCGACTTGCCTTTTGGCACCCGCAGGTTCACTGCAAGCTTGAAGGCTTTGTCATCCTCACCCACATAGGTCAGCGACGTAGTCAGCGGCCCCATGAACGCATCGGAGAAGCCCACACCCAACTTGCCACCCAGGTAATCCAGGCCCCAGTTGTTGGCGGCATAACGCGCGGCGTCGGTGAACTGGTTGTGCTTGAGCGCGACCTTGCCGTCGAGGCTGTTGAGGAAGTCGAGCATTCGGGCCACCGGGTTTACCCCGGATTCTGGCTCGGAGGAGTGGGCAGACACACCGGTGACGGTCAACTGAACGTCCTTGCCGACCACCTTGGCCGCCACTTCAAAGTCGCCGCCATTGCGCTTGGCGTATTCGCTACCGGCCTTTTGCAGGCTGGCGGCCAGTTCGGCAGGTTTGTCGCTGAGCAATGTCACCACCGACGCCGATGGAATCTGGTTGGTGGCCTTGCCGCCGGTCATCGAGATGATTTCTGCGCCTTTGCCGTCAGCCTTGCGCTTGGGGAACTTGGCCATCACCGTGCCGTAGCCTTTCTCGGCGATCACCACCGGGTAGCCGCCATCCAGCGCCAGGTTGTAGTTGGGCGTGGGGTTGTGCTCGAAATAGTACGGGATCGCGTCGCCGGAGGTTTCCTCGGTGGTGTCCACCAGCAGCTTGAAGTTGCGTGCCAGCGGCAGCTTCTCTTCCTTGATCACCTTCATCGCGTACATCGCCACCACGATGCCGTTCTTGTCATCCTCGGTACCGCGGCCATACATGCGGTCGCCGATCAGCGTGACCTTGAACGGATCGAGCTTGGTGCCGTCCTTGAGCACCCAGTTTTCCGGGGTGACCGGTACCACGTCGGCGTGAGCATGGATACCGACGACTTCATCGCCGCTGCCTTCCAGGGAGATCTCATACACGCGGTTGTCGATGTTGCGGAAGTTCAGGTTGAACGACTCGGCCAGGCTCTTGATCTTGGCGGCGATCTTGATGAACTCGGGGTTGTCGTGCTGGGCCACGCCGGCCACCTGAAAGGTCGGGATCTCCACCAGTTCACGCAGGGTTTCAGTGGCGGCAGCGCCGTACTTCACCCGCGCATAAAGGCCCAGCAGGCGATGGATTTCATTCTGCTGGTCGGCGGTCAGGTCCTTGTTGTCGAGGAAGCCACTGATAGCCGGGCCGAGGTTGTCGCTCTTCGCCACGTCGCTCTTGGCCAGGCTGCCGAGAAACTGCCTGAAATCCTTGACTGAAGCGTCACTGAAGGTCTTCAGGATGATCGCGTTCTGTTGCGGGGTGAGGTTGGCTTGAGCTTGGGTGGTGAACACCGAAAGGCTGGCGGCCATCAGGGTGGCTACGGCCAGTTGCTTGAGGGAAAAATCCATTGCTGGGGGCATTCCTTTGCAGAGAGTGAGTGAGAAATGTCTGATCGAAAGGTCAGAAACAATTTCACACACTACCATCGGGAGGCCGTAGGAGGGGAGTGCCTGAGTGGGAAATTTCCCATAGAAATGCACGGCAACCCATTGAGCGGAAAGCTCCGGTATGGTTTTTCTGTCAGGGTGTTAGTTGTGCAAAGGAGTGAGATTGATGATGCTTTCAGACCGTTACCGCGGCAGCCTGCTTGGGCTGGCCTGTGGTGATGCAGTAGGGACCACGGTTGAGTTCATGCGCCGTGGGTCGTTTGCCCCGGTCACCGATATGGTGGGAGGTGGGCCGTTCCAGCTTTTGCATGGCCAGTGGACGGATGATACGTCCATGGCGCTGTGTCTGGCCGAAAGCCTGCTGCGCAAGAATGGTTTCGACGCTGGCGATCAGATGGGGCGTTATTTGAACTGGTGGAAGTGGGGCTACCTGAGTGCTACGGGGGAGTGTTTCGATATCGGCACAACCGTTCGTGATGCATTGACGAAGTATCAGTACACGGGCGATCCGTTCGCGGGCTCTACCGACCCGTACTCGGCGGGTAACGGGTCAATGATGCGTCTGGCCCCGGTGGTGCTGTTCTGTTTCCCTGATGCCGAGCGTTTGCGGGAGTTTACCGTCGACAGTTCCCGCACCACTCATGGCGCGTTGGAGGCGATTGAATGTTGCCTGGTGCTGGCGGAGTGTATTTCCAATGCGCTGCGTGGGGCTTCGAAAGCGCAGGTACTAAAGGTTGACTATCTGGACTTGAGCGAACCCAACGTTGTGGACATTGCTGATGGGCACTACCTCGATAAGGCGCGCAGCGACATCGTTGGTTCAGGTTACGCGGTGGCTTCGCTTGAAGCTGCGCTATGGTGTTTTCATCACAGCAACAGCTTTGCCGAGGCCGTGCTGGCTGCGGCAAACCTGGGGGATGACGCCGACACTACTGCGGCGATCGTGGGTCAGTTGGCTGGTGCGTATTACGGCGTTCAGGGCATTCCAATCGAGTGGTTGGGCAAGGTGTGGCAGCGTGAAGAAATTCAGGAGACTGCCGATGCGTTGTTTCAGGCGGCACAAGGTCAGGCTGCCGCACTATAGGTGTCCGTCAGCCCTTCAACTCCGCCAACTGTTTCCACTCAATCGAAAACCGCGCCAGGTATTTGCGTAGTCGGTCGGCATCGTTCGGTTGCGCCTTGGCCTGCCGGGAGACGCCGAACAGGCGGCGTCCGGCTTCGGAAATACTGTCGCACTGGCGGCAGGTTTCTATGACGGCGTTGAGTTGCAACTGGTCGAACAGGTCCAGTTCGGTATCGACGCCCAGGCGTGACAGCCAATCGTTTTGCGGCGACGCCAGGCCCCAGGCGTAACGCAGTCGGTCGATTTCTTCCTGGGTCTGGTTTTCGTCGATGCGCCCGCTGTCCGCCAGGGTGGCCATGCGCGTGATGGAGGCAGACAGTTCGCGAAAGTTGCCCAGCCATACCGCTTCGCTGGAGCAGGCAAAGGCGAGGTAGCGCCGCCGGGCTTCGAGGTTGAAGCGCACCACTTGGCCCTGTTCGCGGGCGTGGCGTTCCAGTTCGAAGTCGATGTTGGGCTCGATGTCTTCGCGGCGTCCAGCAAGGCCTGGCAGGTCGAAGGTCCAAAGGTTGATCCGGGCGTACAGGTCTTCGCGGAACAGCCCTTCGGCGACGCGGCCGCGCAGGTCGCGGTGGGTGCCGGCGATGATCAGGAAGTCGCTGGTGACTTCCTGGTCGCCACCGAGGGGGAAGAAGCGTTTCTCTTCGACGGCCTTGAGCAGCATCGCCTGTTCGTCGAGCCCAAGCTCGCCAATTTCATCCAGGAACAACATGCCGCCATCTGCCGCGCGCAGCAAACCCTCGCGGGCGTTCTGGGCGCCGGTGAAGGCGCCTTTGATATGGCCAAACAGCGCCGACATCGCGCCATCGCCGCGCAAGGTGGCGCAGTTCACTTCAACAAAACGCCCCTGGACCTGATGCCGGCTGCGCTTGAGTTCGTAGATGCGCCGCGCGAGGAATGACTTGCCGGCACCGGTAGGACCGATCAGCAGCATCGGCGCCTTGGAGCGCACGGCCACGCGTTCGATCTGTTCGATGGAGCGGTTGAAGGCCGGATTGCGTGTAGCGATTCCGGATTTGAGGAAGGCCAGGCTTTCCAGGCGCTTGTGGGCGAAGCGTGAAGCGATGCGGTCGTAACGCGACAGGTCGAGGTCGATCAGCGCATGGGTGCCGGTGGCACGTTCCTCTTCGTTGCGGCGGCGAGCCGGGGACGTCTGGATCAAGCGCGCTGGCAGATAGCGCGCTTCCGTCAGCAGGAACCAGCAGATTTGCGCAACGTGGGTGCCGGTCGTGATGTGAACCAGGTAGTCCTCGTGGTCGGTATCGAAGCGGTAGCCGGTGGTGAAGTCGTGCAGCGCGCCGTACACCTCCTCGAAATCCCAAGGGTTCTTCAGGTGCATGGGGTGTAGCCGCACCTCGGTTTCCGGTGATACCTGCTGGATATCGTCGCGTACTCGCTGCGCCAGGCTGATGTCTCGTGCGTCGACGCCGTGAATCAACTCCAGTCGATCAATCAGTACTTCCTGTTGCTGGCAGAGGCCCACGCTGGGCCGCCAATGGTTCCAGCGATTGGCGCCTTTGCCGACCCGGTCCAGGGTTGAACCGATAAAACCAATGGCGACCGTGCGCTTTTGAATCATAGCGATACCAAAATATAGATGGCGATATGTAAGGATAAGTAATTTCTGAGGGGAATGTCATCGCAGTCGAGTCGATTAGTTATTTAAATTAAAAATATTCATATAAAACAAATAGATAAAAATATTTAACGGCGGAAATAAAAAACTGGCATGGCAGCTGCAATAACTCTCGCAACGGAACACACAACAGAGCGAGACGCCGCGATGGCCAACTCCCAGATCTTCAACACCCAGCAGGCGAAACTGCCTGCATGCGACACCTTGAACGCTACACAGGTACCGGCTTATGCCTACAGCGCCAAGCACAAGCTGGCCCAGTTGGCAGTCACCGGTTGCCTGAACCAGACCTTCCACGCGTCGGCTGAAAGCCAGCTGGAGAGCGTGTTGCAGTTGGCCGGCGAGCTGGACAGCCGCTATGTCGCCAAGGTTGCGTGCTATGCCCGCCGCCAAGGCCACATGAAAGACATGCCGGCGCTGCTGTTGGCCGCGTTGGTGGCCCAGCGTTCGGTGATGGTGCCGCAGGTGTTCGAGAAGGTAGTGGACAGCGGCAAGATGTTGCGCAACTTCGTGCAAATCCTGCGCAGCGGTGTGACGGGGCGCAAGTCCCTGGGCTCGCAGCCCAAGCGCTTGGTGCAGAACTGGTTGAACACGGCGACGGAGCGTCAGCTTCTGCAGGCGGCGGTAGGTAATCAGCCGTCGCTGGCGGACGTGGTGAAAATGGTTCACCCCAAGCCCACTGAGCCATGGCGTGAAGCGTTCTTCGCCTGGTTGATCGGGCGGCCGGTGGACGTACAAGCCTTGCCGGAGTTGACGCGGGCCTTGCTCGCCTTCCGTAGTGGTTCGACCACTGAAGTGCCGGCGGTGCCGTTCCAGTTACTGGGGAACGAGAAGCTCAGCAAAGAACAATGGGCTGCCCAGGCCGATAACATGGGTTGGCAGGCGCTGCGCATGAACCTTAATACCTTTGCACGCCAAGGCGCGTTCGAGGTGCCAGGGTTCGCATGGCAAGTGGCAGCGCGGTTGGCGGAGGCAGAGGCGATCGCTAAGGCGCGGGTTTACCCGTACCAGTTGCTGGCGGCGTATCGGATGGCGGGGGATGACGTGCCAGCCTGTGTACGTGAAGCTTTGCAAGACGCCCTTGAGTTGTCCCTGGCCAACGTGCCGGTGTTGCAAGGTTCGGTGGTGGTTTGCCCTGATGTGTCGGGCTCGATGCACAGCTCGGTCACCGGGTATCGCGAGGGAGCCACCAGCGCTGTGCGTTGCATTGATGTGGCGGCCTTGATCGGCGCGGCGATCTTGCGCAAGCAGCCAGACGCACGCTTGATGCCGTTTGAGAACCATGTGGTGGATATCCGCCTCAACCCGCGCGACAGCGTGATGAGCAATGCGCAGAAGCTGGCAGCCATCGGCGGAGGCGGGACTAACTGTTCGGCTCCGCTGGCGAAAATAGCCAGCGCCAAAATGAAAGTGGATACGGTGATCCTGGTGTCTGACAACGAGTCGTGGATTGACGCAAGGCGTCAACGTGGTACCGAAACCATGCGCCAGTGGGAGCTGATCAAGCAGGTCAACCCGCAAGCGCGGTTGGTGTGTATCGATATGCAGCCCGGTGCAACCACGCAGGCTGCAGACCGCCAGGATATTTTGAATGTGGGAGGCTTCAGTGATGCGGTATTTGATGTGGTCGCGCAGTTCGCCGAAGGGCGCTACGGTGCTCAACATTGGGTGCAGGCGATTGAAGCAGTAGACGTTTGATTTCACCGGCGCTGAATGCCGACGGGACTACATCCAAGACGTCTCGTCAGACCCTTGTCAGCGCCAGTGAAGGCACGAATGCCTGTGGCTGTACATCTTTGGTAAGCCGGTATGTTCCGGCGCTCAGTTACACTTTTTGTCGTGCCACCTTATTACGATTGCCTCGGCGAATGCCGGTGAAACTACAGTACGGAATGGTCGCGGGTTCGAGTCCCGCCAGTCGCAAGACTGTAGCTCAGAGGGAGAGCGTGCCGCATGTTTCACCCCTCTTTTGTCGCCGTCTGTTTATTAGAAACGCCGCGCCTGCGGCACATAAAAAAGAATCGAGATCATGCAAGAGAAGACCTACCAACTGCTGGAAGTTGCCAACGGCAAGCCCATCAAGCTCTGGACCCAAGGGGTACCGGTTGAACCAGAGGCTCGCCAGCAACTGATGAACACGGCGAAGATGCCGTTCATTTTCAAACACCTCGCGGTGATGCCGGATGTGCATCTGGGCAAGGGCTCGACCATTGGCAGCGTGATCCCCACCGTGGGCGCGATTATCCCAGCCGCGGTTGGCGTCGATATCGGCTGCGGCATGATTGCGGCACGGACCTCGCTGACTGCCGCCGACCTGCCGGATAACCTCCACGGCCTGCGCTGCGCGATCGAGGCGGCGGTGCCCCATGGTCGCACCAGTGGCCGTAACGGGCGTGACAAGGGTGCCTGGGACACTGTTCCGCAGCAGGCCGACCAGGCTTGGGCGGCGTTGCAGCCACGCTTCAAAACGATCACCGACAAGCACCCGAAACTGAAGAACACCAACAACCGCCAACACTTGGGGACGCTGGGTTCGGGTAACCACTTTGTCGAAGTTTGCCTGGATGAAGCCAACCGGGTCTGGTTCATGTTGCACAGCGGCTCCCGTGGCGTCGGCAACGCCATCGGTAACCTGTTTATCCAGTTGGCTCAACAGGACATGCGTCAGCACATCGCCAACCTGCCGGATCGCGACCTGGCTTACTTCGAGGAAGGCAGCCAGCACTTCGATGACTATGTGGAAGCGGTCGGCTGGGCCCAGGATTTTGCCCGTCAGAACCGCGAGATGATGATGCGGGCGGTGGTTGAGGCGACGCGCAAGGTGATCCACAAACCGTTTGAAGTGGCGCTGGAGGCGGTGAACTGCCACCACAACTATGTGCAAAAAGAGCGGCATTTCGGTGAGGACATTCTGGTCACTCGCAAGGGTGCGGTGTCGGCAAAGAAGGGTGAGCTGGGGATTATTCCCGGCTCCATGGGTGCGAAAAGTTTCATCGTGCGCGGGCTGGGTAACGAGGAGTCGTTTTGCTCCTGCAGCCATGGTGCTGGCCGGACCATGAGCCGCACCAAGGCCAAAAACACCTTCACGGTGGCCGACCAGGTTCGGGCAACGGCCCACGTGGAATGCCGCAAGGACGCCTCGGTAATCGATGAGATTCCGATGGCCTACAAGGACATCGACCAAGTCATGCACGCCCAGCGCGAGCTGGTGGAAGTGCTGCACACCTTGCGTCAGGTGGTGTGCGTGAAGGGATAAAGTCTGGAATTTGATGTTTGTACAGGAGCATTAAACATGAATAGGGAACAGGACGACCGTCATCCCCTCAGTCTCGCCATGCGCGAAAGGGTCTTGCTTGAGCTGGAGCGCATAGAGCGCGAGCGAAACGTTACGGTGCTGTATGCCTGTGAATCCGGCAGTCGTGCCTGGGGCTTTGCGTCCACCGACAGTGATTACGACGTGCGTTTCGTCTATGTGGAAAAGCCGGACTGGTTTGTCCAGGTGGATACGCCACGGGACGTGATCGAACGCCCGCTGGACGATGAGCTGGATATCAGCGGCTGGGAGTTGCGCAAGACCCTCGGCCTGCTGCGTAAATCCAACCCGACGCTGCTGGAGTGGCTCGATTCGCCGCTGGTCTATCGCAGCGAAACGCCTGCGACTTCGCGCCTGCGGGCTCTGGCGGAAGCGTTCTACAGCCCGCCAGCCGCCCGCGGTCACTATTTGTCGATGGCCAGGAAGAGTTTTCGTGGGTACCTGCAAGGCGACACGGTGCGCTTCAAGAAGTACTTCTATGTGCTGCGGCCGTTGCTGGCGGTGCGCTGGATCGACCTTGGTCTAGGGCGGCCACCGATGACATTTGCCGACCTGTTGTCGACGGTCACGGACCCGCTCTTGCTGGATGAAGTGGCGACGCTGCTGGCCCTCAAGCGTAATGCCGGGGAAGCCGCCTATGGACCCAGGCGCCCGGCGTTGCACCGGTTTATCTCGGCGGAGCTTGAGCGCGAAGTCCCAAAATTGCCACGTACCCAGGAACACACTCACTTGCTGGACCACTACCTGAGGGAAACGGTAAAGCACTACGCATAAGGAATGGATATGAACCAGGATGTGATCGAGCTGGACGGCGCCATGGGCGGCGGCCAGGTGTTGCGCAGTGGCCTGAGCCTGTCGATGGTGACGGGGCGCACGCTGCGGATTAAAAACATTCGCGCCAGGCGCAGTCGGCCAGGGCTGCTGCGCCAGCACCTGACAGCAGTGCTGGCAGGCGCCCGGGTATGCGGCGCTCGGATCGAAGGCGCCGAGCTGGGCTCCCAGGCGTTGCTGTTTGAGCCGGGGCCTATCCAGGGTGGGGACTTTAAGTTCTCTATCGGCACGGCAGGCAGTTGCTCGCTGGTATTGCAGACAGTCTTGCCGGCGTTGCTGCTGGCTTCGCAAGCCAGTCGCATCAGCATTTGCGGAGGTACCCACAATCCGCTGGCGCCGCCGGTGGATTTTCTTGAGCGCGCGTGGTTGCCGCAGTTGCGGCGCATGGGGGCCAGGGCCGAGCTGACGCTGGTGCGTCATGGCTTTGTGCCGGCGGGCGGTGGCGAGCTGGTGGCGTTTATCCATCCAAGCACATTGATGCCATTGCACCTCATCGAGCGCGGTGAGTTGCAGGGCTCCCACGCCACCACACTGAGTGCCGGGTTGCCCGTGCATGTGGCCGAGCGTGAGCTGGCGCGTGTTCGTCAGCGGCTGGCGATCAAGCAAGAGCAGTTGCACGCGGTGAACCTTGACGCGGAGCACGGGCCAGGCAATGTCCTGATGCTGGAATATGCACATGAGCACGTCACTGAAATGTTCAGCGCATTTGGCCAGGCCAGGTTGCGCGCAGAGGCGGTGGCCGATCAAGCCATCGAGCAGGCGCTCGAGTGGCTTGCCAGCGAAGCGGTCGTCGCCGAGCATCTGGCCGACCAGCTATTGCTGCCGATGGCGCTCGCAGGCGGCGGCAGTTTCACCACGTTGCGGATGACCGAGCACCTGCAGAGCAACATGGCGGTGATTCAGCGGTTTTTGCCGGTGGTAATTGAGATCCACGAACAAGGCCCTCAATTACTGAGGATTGAATGCCGGGCGTTGTAGCCCGGCAGGCGGGACCACCCTCTAGCGCCGAGCCGCGACCGTCCTTCTTCTGTCTGCTAATCTGCGTTCGTTGAAATCTCGACCGCCACCCGTGGACCTCTCAATGACAACCCCAACCGATTCAAGCCTTGAACCCCAATCCGTCTGCAGCCCGATCACCAGCAGCGCCATTTTCATGGTCGCCACCCTGGCTCCTGGCAGCGACTCGGCCGAAGCAGTACGCAGTTGGTGCGCCGATGTTGCCGGCCTGGTGCGTTCAGTCGGCAAGCGTGTGCCGGCGGGCAACCTTTCCTGTGTCGCAGGTTTCGGCTCAAAGGCGTGGGACGCGCTGTTCGGCAGCCCGCGCCCGGCGGCATTGCATCCGTTCAAGGAGGTCGGCGTGGCAGGGCGCCTGGCACCGGCCACGCCGGGGGATATCCTGCTGCACATCCGTGCCGATCAGATGGACCTGTGTTTTGAGTTGGCCACGCAGTTGATGGCCGCGCTGGGCGATTCAGTGACAGTGGTGGACGAGGTCCAGGGGTTCCGCTACTTCGACATGCGCAGCATCATCGGTTTTGTCGACGGTACCGAGAACCCGGTCGGGCGCAAGGCGGTGGGGTTCACCATCGTCGGGGAAGAGGATCCGGCGTTCAGCGGCGGCAGCTATGTAATGGTGCAGAAGTACCTGCACAACATGAAGGCCTGGAATGAATTGTCGGTGGAGGCGCAGGAGCGTGTGATCGGGCGGACCAAGCTGTCGGACATCGAACTCGACGACGCGGCCAAGCCGACCAATTCCCACAGTGCGCTGACCACCATCACCAAGGACGGCGAGGAAGTGAAGATCCTGCGGGACAACATGCCCTTTGGCCGGCCGGGTGCGGGGGAATTCGGGACGTACTTCATCGGCTACGCGCGGTCGCCGGAGCCTTTGGAGTTGATGCTGGAGAACATGTTTGTCGGTCGCCCGGCCGGCAACTATGACCGCCTGCTGGACTTCAGCACGGCGGTCACCGGCGGCCTGTTTTTCATACCGTCAGCGGATTTGCTCGAAGAACTGGCCGACCGCGCTCCGTAGGCGCGAGCTTGCTCGCGAAAAACGCCCAGGCACCGTGTTTATCCAGGCTGGGCGCGTCATCGTTAACGACCATCGCGAGCAAGCTCGCTCCTACAGGAACCCGGTGCTCACCGCCACAATCAGGAACACCCCCAGCACCGCACGGTAGATCACGAATGGCCAGGTGGAGAACCGCTCCAGGAACTTCATCAGGCCCCAGATCGCGAAGAACGCCGAGACACTGGCGACCACCAGGCCAAAGATCAGGTGCGGCCAGGCATGGGCCGGAAGGTCGGCGTGGAACAACACCCACAGCTCCTTCAACCCCGCGAGGGCGATTGCCGGCAAGCCCAGCAGGAACGAAAACCGTGCCGCTTCTTCACGCTTGAAGTTGAGGAACAGTGCGGCGGTCAGGGTTGAACCCGAGCGGGAAACCCCCGGAATCAGCGCGCCGATTTGCGCAATGCCGACAATCAGTGCATCCCGCAGGCGCATTTCGCCCACCGTGCGCTTATGCCTTGCGCTGAGTTCGGCCGCGGCCAGCAGCACCGCCATCACCAGGCAGGAAATCCCGATCACCATCAGCCCGCGCAACGGCGAGTTGCATGAGTTGAGCGTCGACGACAAGGCAATGCCGGCGATACCGATCGGAATCGTCGCCAGCACAATGGCCACCGCCAGCTTGAACCACTGGTTGTTGTAGTCGCCCTGGCGCACCGCGCTGATGCTGCCCACGGTGACCTGGCGCACATCCTTCCAGAAGTAACTGACCACCGCTGCCAGTGCGGCCAGTTGCATGGCCGCGGAAAACGCCGAGCCGGGATCCGGCCAGCCGAGCAGGGCGGGCACGATGCGCATGTGGGCGGTGGAAGACACGGGCAGCAATTCGGTGATGCCCTGAATGATGCCCAGGATGCCGATTTGCAGGTAATCCAGGGATGCAAAGCCGACATCGAGGCCGCTGGTGCAGACGTTTGTCAAAGTACTTATCCTGAAAACGAGGGGAGGGAAGTGCTGCGGAGTTTAGTCTAACTTTGTAATGATTTTGTCGTTGACAAGAGAAAAGCGCGATCGGTTCAGCCAACAGAAAGCTTCGCCGGTGTATTGGCATTGCCTGTGGCTTTGTTGACAATGGCGCCCTGTTTTTTTGCCGAGATGCCCATGCCTGCAATCCCCGATACCACCGTCGAATTGATCGAGGCCGGCCCGGAACACGCCGCGCTGATCGCCAACCTTTACCAGTTCTACGCCTACGAGTCCTCGGACTGGGAACAGGAAGACGTCGAGGTGGACGGCCGCTTCTACATCCATGAGGAGCACCTGGCCCGCTATTGGGAAGACCCGCAGTGGAGCGCCAACCTGCTGCTGGTGGACGGCTATATCGCCGGCTTCCTGCTGATTGAAGGCAGCGAATTGCCGGGGATTGATGCGCTGGAACTGGCGGACCTGTTCATCTTGAAACGCTACCGCCGCAAGGGCATTGGCCGCGCCATCGCTACTCAGGTATTGAGCAGCGGCGAGGCGAATTGGCTGGTGCGGTTCTATGACCAGGATGAAGTGAGCCAGGCGTTCTGGCGCACGGTGCTGGATAACCTGCCGCGCCCGGTGCAGGCCATTGAACTGGATGATGAGCCGAACCTGCTGAGCTTCCTGGTGACGCGGGCGGCGCTGCACTGAGGCATCAGCTAAACGCTGCGCCAGCCCCTGCACTGAACAGCGCCGCCTGCATCGTCTGAGGCGGCTGCCCGAATGCGCGCAGGAACGCCTGGCGCATCCGTTCGCGATCACCGAATCCGGTCTCGCGGGCGACCACTTCCACCGGATGCCGGCTGGTTTCCATCATCGTCCGGGCCGCTTCCACCCGCAGGGACTCAATGGCCTTGGCCGGGGTTTGCCCGGTCTCCTCGCGAAACACCCGGCTGAACTGGCGCGGGCTGAGCCGCGCCACGGCCGCCAGCGCTTCGACTGAAAGGTCGTGAGTCAGGTTCTCCCGAGCGTAGGCCAGTGCCAGTTGCACGCGGTCGGATTTGGGGTCCAGTTCCAGCAGCGCCGACAGTTGCGACTGTTCGCTGCCACGCCGCTGGGCAATCACCAGCTTGCGCGCGATGCGGCGGGCGAGGTCGCTGCCCAAGTCGTTCTCCACCATCGCCAGGGCCAGGTCCACCCCGGCGCTCATGCCGGCACCAGTCCATATCTGGCCGTCGACGACGAACAGTTTGTCTTCTTCCAGGCGAATCTGCGGGTAACGCTTGGCGAACGCCGGCGCATGCAGCCAGTGGGTGGTGGCGCGCTTGCCCTCGAGCAACCCGGCTTCGGCCAGCACGAAGATGCCCATGCACAGCGAAGCAATGCGCCGGGATTGCTTGGAGGCCGCCTGGACCAGCCGCAGCAGGTTAGCATCAGGCAGTTGGAACTCCAGGTAGCCGCTGACGATCAATGTGTCATAACCCTCGGGCCGGATCGGCGTGCTGTTCACCGAGAACCCCTGGGACGTCATGATCGGGCCGCCACTCTCCGACACCAGGTGAAACTCATAGGCCTGCTCGCCCCGCAGCAGATTCGCGCACTCGAACACCGAGCCCAGGCTAAGGCTGAGGGATTGAAAGTTCGGGTAAACCATCAGCGCAATGCTGTGCATCTCATCTCTCCAAGGGGCGCGGAGCGGAGATTGTCGGCGTGTAACAGGTAAACGGCAACCGGCTTGGCACAATGTCCGGAATCCTTGCGGACATGACATTGTGCGGTGTTGGCCCGGCTCCTAAGCTTTACTCCATTCCATCCCACATCACCCCGAGGCATTGGCACATGAAAGTATTGATGGTTTTGACTTCTCACGACCAGCTTGGCAACACCGGCCGCAAGACCGGGTTCTGGCTCGAAGAATTTGCTGCTCCCTACTACGCGTTCAAGGACGCCGGGGCCGACGTGACCCTGGCCTCGCCAGCCGGTGGTCAGCCGCCACTGGATCCGGTCAGCGACCTGCCGGATTCGCAAACCGACCAGACCCGCCGCTTCGCCACCGACCCGGCGGCACAGCAGGCCCTGGCCACCACGCTGAAGCTGGACTCGGTCAACGCCGACGACTTCGACACCGTCTTCTACCCAGGCGGCCACGGCCCGCTGTGGGACCTGGCAGAGTCGAAAACCTCCATCGCCCTGATCGAAGCCTTCGAGCGTGCCGGCAAGCCGATTGGCTTTGTGTGCCATGCCCCGGGCGCCTTGCGTCACGTCAAGGCCGTCAACGGCGAACCGCTGGTCAAGGGTCGACGCGTCACCGGCTTCTCCAACTCCGAAGAAGCCGCGGTTGGCCTGACCGACGTAGTGCCGTTCCTGATCGAGGACGATTTCAAGGCACTGGGCGGCAAGTATGAAAAGGGTGCCGATTGGCAGTCCTTTGTGATTGAAGATGGCCTGCTGGTCACCGGGCAGAATCCTGCCAGTTCCAGCGACGTCGCCAAAGCGCTGTTGAAGCTGACCGCGTAACCCGCTAAATCCCCCAAAAGTAAGTGGTTGGCGGCTCCCCTGAGCGGGAGCCGGCCACTTCTGCACGCCCGAAATTCGCTTCTGGAACCCCCATCATGAGTAACAGCGCTTTAGGTACCCCGATCAAACTGGGGCACCACACCCTGAAAAACCGCATCGTCCTGCCGCCACTGACCCGCCAGCGAAGTGCCCAGCCCGGCGATATTGCCACGGACTTGATGGCGCTCTATTACCGCCAGCGCGCCACCGCCGGCTTCATGGTCAGCGAAGGCACGCAGATCGAGCCTCGCGGCCAGGGTTATGCCTGGACTCCGGGCATCTACACGCCGGAGCAAATCGACGGGTGGCGCACCGTGACCGATGCCGTGCATGCCGAAGGCGGTGTGATCTTCGCCCAGCTTTGGCACGTGGGCCGCGTGTCCCATCACGACCTGCAACCTGACGGCGCAGCCCCCATCGCGCCGTCGGCGATCCAGCCGCAGCAAGCCAAGGCATTCGTTGCAACCGGGCCCGGTACCGGTCAGTTGGTGCAGCCACCAGTGCCCCGCGCCTTGACTACCGCAGAGGTCAAGGAGCTGGTGGGGCTGTATGCCCAGGCTGCAAAAAACGCGTTGGCCGCCGGGTTCGATGGCGTGGAGATTCATTCGGCCAACGGCTACCTGGTCAACCAGTTCATCTCGGCGCATTCCAACCAGCGCGACGATGAATACGGCGGCTCGCTGCACAATCGCCTGCGTTTTTTGCGGGAAATCGTCGAGGCGGTGGCCGAAGTGGTCGGCCCGCAACGCCTGGGCGTGCGCTTTGCGCCGTTGTTCAGCGGCACTGACCAGGACCGGGTTTACATCGGCCTGGTCGAGGAAGACCCCCATCACACCTACATCGAAGCGATCAAGGTGCTTGAGGCTTCCGGCATCGCCTACGTGTCCATCGCCGAGGCTGACTGGGACAACGCGCCGGAATTGCCCGAGTCGTTCCGCCGGGCTATGCGCGACACCTTCACCGGTCGCATCATCTACGCCGGCCGCTACACCGCAGAGCGCGGCGTACGACTGGTAGAGGCGGGGCTGGCGGACCTGATTGCATTTGGCCGGCCATACATTGCCAACCCCGACTTGCCTCAGCGCCTGCTCAACGGTTGGCCGCTGAACCCGTTGAACGCTGCCGGCCTGTATGGCGGCACGGAAGTGGGCTTTACCGATTATCCGGTGTACGCCGGGTAAACGCGGCTACTCGGTCGGGTACTTGTGAAACGCCGAATGCTGTTCCGCACGTGCCGCATGGCGCTGCAAGTGCGGGAGCGCATCGGCCTTCACGACGTCGGCTATCTTGAGCTGGGTGAAGGACCAGGCGACCGCCACCGTCAGGCTCGCCTGGTTCAGCGGCGTGTCGCTGTCGCGCTCGGCCACCAGCGTCTCCAATAACGAATAAGCGGCCAGCAGTTGCCCGGTCACACGGTCGATCCACGGCTGGTGAAGTTTTTCGGCAGGTCGCAGGTGATGTTCGTAGACGATCTGCACGGTTTTTTCGCACGCGGCCAGCGCCAGGCCGATCACTTGCAGATCCCGGGCAAGCGCCACTGTTTGCTGGGGCAACAGCTTTTTGTCCGCCGGCGCCAGGGCTTCCAGGTACTCGAGTATCAGGCCGGAATCCATCAGCACCGTCCCGTCGTCGAGCACCAGTGTCGGGGCCTTGACCACCGGGTTGATCCTGGAGAACTCATCGAAGGTACTGAACACCGACAGTGCCTGGTGTTCAAACGCGACACCATAAAGCTCCAGGGAAATTGCCACGCGGCGCACGTAGGGCGAGTCCAGCATGCCGACCAGTTTCATGTAGCCTCCATTTACCGCAGTGTTAAATTCAGATTACTTTATCGGGGGATTCGCCCCCGCAATATCGATCTTTTTTATCACGAAAGGTTAGCCACGCTTACATGAACCCTTTCCCGCCCTTGACCGCATTGCGCAGTTTCGAAGCCACCTCCAGGCTTGGGAGCGTGACCCTGGCCGCCAAGGAATTGCACGTCACCCACTCGGCAATCAGCCAGCAGATCAAGGCGCTGGAGGAGATGGTCGGCCTTACCCTGTTTGTGCGTGAAGGTCGCGGGCTGCGTGTCAGCGAGGATGGCCGCTTGTACGCGCTGCAAATCCGCCAGGCGCTGGCGGACATTGAGCACGCTACCCGCACGATCCAGGCCCAGCCGAAAATGGGCGAACTGGTGGTGGCCGTCATCCCCTCGTTTGCCCGCGCGTGGTTGATCCCCAGGCTGCCGGCGTTTCAGCAGCGTTACCCGGACATCAACATCCGCCTGCAAGCCAGCCTGACGGTTTCCAACCTGCATCAGGAGTCGGTGGATATCGGCATTCGCATGGGCAAAGGCGATTGGGAGGGGGTGGAACAGGCGTTACTGTTTTATGACGAAGTGGTGGTAGTCGCGGCGCCACATTTCAATGGTGGGCATCTGCCGTGCACGCCTGCGCAGATCATCGCAAGCCGGATTATTCACAGCACCGAATCCTGGTTGCCCTGGTGCCAGGCGGCGGGTGTGGAAATGGCCGTGGAGCGCCAAGGCCTGTGCAGCAACGATTCGAACCTGGTGCTGGAGGCGGTGCGGCTGGGGCAGGGCATCGCGCTGGACCGGCGCAGCCTGGTGCAGGACGCCATTGGGCGAGGTGAGTTGGTGCAGTTGAGTGAGATCACCGCACCGTACCCTTATCCGTATTGGCTGGTGTGGCCGCCCCGGGAGCGTGCGGCGAACAAGCAGCGGGAGTTTTCCGAGTGGTTGTTCGCCGAGGCGCAAGCGTATCAGGCCCTGTTGAAACCCCAGGCCTGACCCGCAGCGTTTTTTTCAGTCCACCCGCAACACAATCTTGCCGATATGGTCACCACCTTCCATCCGCGCATGGGCCTTCGCGGCGTCGGTATAGGCATACACCTCATCGATCATCGGCAGGCAACGCCCGGCCGACAGCACCGGCCACACGTGTTCGCGCAGCTGTGCGGCAATCGCGGCTTTTTCTTCCCGGGTGCGCGAGCGCAGCAACGAGCCGGTCACGATCGCGCGCTTGCCGAGGATCGCCAGCAGGTCGATATCCTTGGCGCGTGCGCCGCCCAGGAAGCCCAGCATCACCAGCCGACCCTCCATGGCCAGGGCGCTGATGTTGTTGTTCAGGTAGGAGCCACCCATGATGTCGAGGATCACGTTGACGCCCTCGCCAGCGGTTTTGTCAGCGATGACCTCGGCGAAATCCTGTTCCCGGTAGTTTATCGGCTCGGCCCCCAGTTCGCGGATGGTGGCGCATTTTTCTGCACTGCCGGCGGTGGCGAAGGCTTCGATACCAAACTCGCGGCACAGCATCAGCGCGGTGGTGCCGATGCCGCTGGTGCCGCCGTGGATCAGCACGCGCTGGTCTTTATGCGCGCCGCCGATGCCGAACAGGTTGGCCCACACCGTGAAGAAGGTCTCCGGAATCGCTGCCGCCTGAATCCAGTCCAGCCCCTCGGGAACCGGCAAGGTCTGGCTGGCGGGTACCGCACAGTACTGGGCATACCCGCCGCCATTGGTCAGGGCGCAGACCTTGTCGCCCAATGCGTACTCGCTGACGCCTTCGCCCAGCGCGGCCACCACACCGGCCACTTCCAGCCCGGGGAACGGGCTCATACCGGGTTTCATCGGGTACGTGCCGGCGCGTTGCAGGGCGTCCGGGCGATTGACGCCGGCGGCGTGCACGCGGATCAGTACTTCGCCGGGGCCGGCAACCGGCATGGGCTCCTGGCGCGGTTGCAGAACCTCGGGGCCGCCGGGGCTCGTGATTTCGATCAGGGTCATTTCGTGGGGCAGATTCATGTGAGTGCACCTGTAGCAATGAACGTATGGGTTGGGACCGCGCCCGGTACCGGGCGGTTCAGCAGGCTGGCGATCCTGAGGATTTTCTCTGGCGCCCAGCATATCCGCGATGGGTGATGCAATAATGCTGCGATTACACGTCACGGTGATGCATAAATGCATCAAAGGGGAAAATCATGAACTGGGACGATGCGCGGGTGTTTCTCGCGGTGTGCCGTGAGTCCACATTGCGCGGGGCCGCGCGGGTGCTGGGGGTGGATCAGGCCACGGTGGGGCGACGGGTCAATGCCCTGGAAAAGTCCCTGAACGCAACGTTGTTCCTGCGTACGTCCGAGGGCTACGCGCTGACGGCCGTGGGTGAAGCCGCCTTGCAATCGGTGGAGAAAATGGAGCGCTCGGCCCTCGACCTGGAACGTCAGGTCCAAGGCCTGGACGACCGCCTGACCGGCACCGTGCGGGTGACCACCACCGACTCCCTGGCCATCGACTTCCTGATCCCGGCCATGGCCCGGCTGCATGACGCGCACCCTGACGTAAGCGTGCAGATGGACGCCTCGACCCAGTTCCTTAACCTGGCCAAGCGCGAAGCTGACATCGCCGTGCGAAACACCCGCCCGGACAACCCCGACCTGATCGCCCGGCGCATCGCTCGCTGGCCGGTGGGGCTGTTTGCCTCGCAGGCGTATATCGATCGGCACGGCGCACCGGAGCCGGGCAGCCTGTTCGAAGGACACGACCTGGTGGTGTACCAGCCGCACCTGCAAAGCCAGAAAGACCTGACCCTGGTCTCCGAGCCGTTGGGGCGCGGGCGCATCGTTGCGGCCATGAGTTCCAGCCTGCTGGTGCGCCGGTCCATCGCCGCGGGCCTGGGCATCGGTGAAATTCCGCTGATTTCCGGCGAGCGGGACGGGCTGGTGCGGCTGTGGCCGGAGCGTACGCGACCGTTGCCCTACGACGTGTGGCTGGTGACCCATGCCGACCTGCGGCACACCGCGCGGGTGCGGGTGGTGATCGACGAGATCGTCGCGGGGTTTGCCGGCACGGGTGAGTGAGCTCCCAGGTCAGCACATCGCTGCAATTTCCGAGGCGTCCGTGGCGGCACAATCAGCTCCGGTTCCGGCGTAAAAAACGCCGGTGAACGTCACGGAGACAGGTCGCCTATGAACGCATCACAACGGGAAGAATGGGCACGGGATTTCGGGCTGCTGTTTTTGCGGGTCAGCGGGGGATTGTTCCTGCTGTGGGTCCATGGCCTGCCCAAGCTGCTGGACTATGGCGAACAGTTGAAGGTGATCGAGGATCCCTTCCACCTGGGGGCGAGCGTGACACTGTTGCTGGCGATTTTTGCCGAGGTACTGTGCCCGCTGTTGATCATCGCCGGGGTGCTGGTGCGCCTGGCCTGCTTGCCGATCCTGAGTGTGCTGCTGATTGCCATGCTGGTGGTGCATCCGCAGTGGACGCTGCTCGAAGGGCAGTTTGGCTGGCTGCTGTTGATCATTTTCACCAGCATCCTGATTGTCGGGCCCGGGCGAATAGCGTTCAACCAGCGGTGGGCCGGCGCGCTGCGTTACGCCTGAATAAAAAAGGCCGGGTGCAAGCCCGGCCAAAAGGAGGTGTAGCAGCGTGATGCAGTCGCTTCAGCGCTTCAGGAACGCCAGCAGGTCGGCGTTCAAGGCTTCGGCGTGGGTGACCGCGAAGCCATGTGGCGCATCCTTGTACACTTTCAATTCAGCGTTCTTGATCATCTCGGCAGCCACCTTGCCGGTGGTTTCGAACGGTACGATCTGGTCGCCGTCTCCGTGGATGACCAGGGTCGGTACGTCGATCTTGGCCATGTCTGGACGGAAGTCGGTTTCCGAGAACGCAGTGACGCAATCCACGGTGGACTTGAGCGAGGCGAGCAGGGCGATCTGCAAGCTCTGGGTCAGTACACCGTCGGAGACTTTCTGGCCCTTATTGATGCCGAAGAACGGTGTGTTGAAGTCGGAAATGAACTGCGCGCGGTCCTTCAGTAGGCCGGCCTTGATGCCGTCGAACGTAGAGGTGGGAACGCCTTGCGGATAGTCGTCTTTCTGGCCGAACAGCGGCGTCACCGCCCCCAGCAACACCAGGCCGGCCACGCGCGCGCTGCCATGGCGCGCGATATAGCGGGCGACGTCGCCACCGCCCATGGAAAAGCCCACCAGCGTCACGTCCTGCAGGTCCAGATGGTTGATCAGTTCGGCGATATCGTCGGCGAAGGTGTCGTAGTCGTTACCGGTCCAGGGCTGGTCCGAGCGGCCAAAACCACGGCGGTCAAACGCGATGGTGCGGTAGCCGCGGCTGCTCAGGTATTCCATCTGGTATTCCCACATGTCGGCGTCCAGCGGCCAGCCATGGCTGAACAGCACGGGTTTACCGCTGCCCCAGTCCTTGAAGTAGATTTCGGTACCGTCTTTGGCGAGGAATGTGCTCATGGAAACTCCTTGGGTGAGTACGAAGGCAAAGGCTGACTATTGTCGAACAGGCGCAGGCAGCGCTTGTACGGGTGTGCTTGGTTGGGGTTACCAGCTGAACTTGAGTTCCACCCCCAGGTAATTGCTGTCATGGCCGCCCGCATCCCGCAGCGTCTGGCCGACCGCGTAGTGCACGGCCTCGACGGCGCCGGTGAGGTTGGGGGTAAACCCATAGTCGGTGCGAACTTGAGCGTAGGCGCCGGTCCAGCGTTCACCCTGGCCTGCGGTGCCGGCCACCGGCAGGTTGGGCTGAGTGTAGACCGCGTCTGCGGTGGTTTGCCGCCAGAGCAGGCCCACGGCGGTCTGAACGCTGAGCTTGGCGATGGGCTTGACGGTGATCGACGACTTGACGTGAATCAGGTTGCTGTACCCCGTATAACCCGCCAGGGAAAAGTAGTAGCCATTGGGGAACAGCGGGTTGAACGTCCCCACCGTGCCGTCACCGGCGTGGCGGTCCCCCGAGGCGATATCCATTTGCAGTCCCAGGCGCGGGGTCCAGGCCAGGTTGTCGAAGGTGTAGCCCACGCGGCTGCCGCCACCCCAGGCGCGAATATCCTTGTGGCCCACCGAGCCACCTTGCAGCATGGCTTCGATGTCCCAATCGAACCCCAGGGCAGCGCCCCCCAGCCGGGCGTCGAACAACTGGCGTTTCTCATCGCCGTCGCCGTCCAGGTAGTGGGCATCGCTGCGCTCATACACCCCGTAATAGGCCGACAGCTCATTCTTGCCACCCACCAGCCGCTCGACCCGCAGCAGGTGAAACTGCACGTCAGCGTTGGATTTATCGTCGAAGTGCCGCTCGTCCTGGTACTGCACCGGGTGGCTGGCGATCCCGATAAAACGCCAGTTCGAGGTTTCCCAGTCAGCCCATAGCGCATCAAAGGACTGGCGCACGTTCGGCCCGTCCCGCGAGGAGATGAAGCGCTGCAAGTCGAAGGCAAAGTCCTGCCGACCGACGCGGCCCTTGAACGTACCGGTACTGAAGGTGTTGATGTATTCGGCAAAGGCCAGGCGCAGGTCGACCCGGTTCTGGTCGGCGCCGCCGATCGTCGTCTTGTCATAGGCCCGCGCATCCTCCAGCTGGGTAAACACCCGCCAGTTTTCATCCAGATGCAGGTCGGCGTGTACCTGGAAACGCTGGATCAGGTACTGGTCACGGGCCACGTTCTTCGCGCCGAAACCGGCGGCGTCGTTCATCTCGAAGCGCTCACGCAAGGTCGCGCCCAGGGACAGGTAAGTGAACGGGTTGGCACTGGACAGCGGGATGTACTTCAGGCTGTCCAGGGGTTGGGTGCGCAGCGTCGGGTCCTTGAGCACGGACCAGTCTTCCTGCCAGCGGTTGGCTTTGATGTCCGGCCGCGTCGGCTGATCGTCAGCGTGGGCGCTGCCGGCCAGCAACGGCCACAGCACCGCCAGGCCCCAGCCTGTGCCGCGGATCATTTTGCGCCGCTGAGCTGGTGAATCTCCGCGACGTAACCGCCCGGGAATTCCACCAGCGCGCTGCGCCGGCCCTTAGTGTCAAACGCCGGGACCAGCACCTTGGCGCCGGAACCAGTGGCTTTGCCCAGCGTGTCGGTCAGGTCGGCCACCTGATAGCCGGTGGTTTCATGGCCGAAGGGGTAGGGCAGGTGACCGTTGGTGACCAGCACCGCCATGCGTCCGAACGGCGACTCGATATCGACGCGGCGATAACTGCCGCTGGCCTGGCCGATCTCCACCGCCGGGGCATGCTTGTCATCGGCCAGGACCTTGCCGTGAGAAAATCCGACGAAAGACTTGATGAACGTGTCGGCGCGGTCGCTGGAGACATACACGCGGTTCTCCGGAACGGTCTGGAACGCCGCGTAATCCGGGGCCTTGGTGTGCCAGTAGAGCTGCATATTCACGCCGCCCGGCCACTGGATCACCGCATCACGGCCGATGGGGTCGGGAAAATCACTGACAATCACCGCCGCGCCGTTTTCCCGGGCCGCCTTGAGTGCAACGTCCATGTCCTTGACCAGGTAGCCGTTGCGCTCCAGGCCGAACGGGTGCGGGACAGGTGTGGTGAAGCCGAACAGCGACACCGTGCCCGCCGGTGTCTGCAGGAGTTGCGAGGTGGTGCTGCTGGGCACCGGCAGGACATTCACCACCACCTGGGGCGTGCTTTTGCCGCCGAATGTGGCGAGAAAACTCTGGGCAAAGCGGTCCACGTCAGCCGGGGCGACGTAGACGTGACTGGTGTCGTATTGCGGCGCCACGGCCACATTCGGTGTTGCCGCCAACGCGCTGCCCATCATCTGCGCGCCCAACAGCGTCAAGGCCAGGGATATCGTCGTCACTTTCTTGCACATGCCCATTCTCCAGCACTTTTCAGCGTGATCGAAAAGTCGCCAGCTTAGGGGCCGGGCTGCCGTGCGGATTGTATGGGCGTGCTCGGTTGAACGGTTCAGCGTCTATGCTGGTCAACTGACTTCAACCGTCTGAACAAACAGGTGAACGAAATGGCCAAGACTTACAGCTACGCCGCTCGTGACTCCAAGGACTCACTCAAACCCTTCACATTCGAACGTCGCGCCCCCGGGGCCGATGACGTGCAGATCGACATTCTCTATTGCGGCGTCTGCCACTCGGACCTGCACACCGTACGCGACGAATGGCACAACACCCTGTACCCATCGGTGCCGGGCCATGAAATCGTTGGCCGAGTGACCGCCGTGGGCGCCAATGTCAGCAAGTTCAAGGTGGGCGACCTGGCCGGCGTCGGCTGCATGGTCGACAGTTGCCAACACTGCGAATCCTGCGTCGAGGGCGAAGAGCAGTACTGTGAAAACGGCTTCACCGGCACTTACAACGGCCCGGTGTTTGGCGGCGAAAACACCTTCGGCGGCTACTCGGACACTATCGTGGTCAAGGAGAAGTTCGTCCTGCGCATCTCCCACGACGAGAGCAACCTGGCGGCGGTCGCGCCGCTGCTGTGTGCAGGCATTACCACCTACTCACCGCTGCACCACTGGAAGGTCGGGCCGGGCAAGCGCGTCGGCGTCGTCGGCCTGGGTGGCCTGGGGCATATGGCGGTGAAAATCGCCCACGCCATGGGCGCCTACGTGGTGCTGTTCACGACCTCGCCGAACAAGCGCGAAGGCGGCCTGCGCCTGGGTGCCGACGAAGTAGTGGTGTCGAAAAACCCGGATGAAATGGCCAAGGTTGCCAACTCCCTGGACTTCATCCTCAACACCGTGGCCGCGTCCCACAACCTCGATGCCTTCCTCAACCTGCTCAAGCGCGACGGCACCATGACCCTGGTAGGCGCGCCGGACAGCCCACACCCGTCACCGACGGTGTTCAACCTGATCTTCAAGCGCCGCAGCCTGGCCGGATCGTTGATCGGCGGCATCCAGGAAACCCAGGACATGCTGGATTTCTGCGCCAGGCACGGGATCGTCTCGGACATTGAGATGATCGACATCCAGAGCATCAATGAAGCCTACGAGCGCATGCTCAAGGGCGATGTGAAGTATCGGTTTGTGATCGACATCGAGAGCCTGAAGAAAGAAAAACACGCGGCCTGATTGATCGCCGCAGATCCCCTGTGGGAGCGCGCTTGTGCGGGAGCGGGCTTGCTCGCGAAATCGGTGGTTCAGCTGGCATATTCAGCGACTGACACACCGCCTTCGCGAGCAAGCCCGCTCCCACATTTTGATCTTCGCCAGTGTCTAGACCGACAGGTGCTCATACAAAATCGTCGCACCCACCAGCATCAGCACCACGCCGCCGACCATCTCGGCGCGCTTGCCCACCACCGTCCCCAGCACCCGGCCGAGCATCATGCCGATGGTCACCATGGTCATGGTCGCCAAGCCGATCGACGCAGCGGCCACCAGAATATTCACGTCAACAAACGCCAGGCCCACACCGACCGCCAGGGCATCAATGCTGGTGGCAAACGCCGTTACGGCAAGAATCATGAACGAGTGCTGGCTCGGTTTCTCTTCTTCTGGATCATCGGCTTTCAAGCCGTTGTAGATCATGTGCAGGCCCAAGGCTACCAGCAGGGTAAAGGCGATCCAGTGGTCCCACTGTTCCACCCAGCGGGTGGCCGCCTGGCCGATAGCCCAGCCGATGATCGGCGTGATGGCTTCAATCACACCAAAGATCAGACCGGCCCGCAGGGCTTCGGTCAAACGGGGTTTGTGCAGGCTGGAACCTTTGCCGATGGCCGCCGCAAAGGCGTCCGTGGACATGGCAAGGGCGAGAAGGATGAGGGAAATGGGGTTCACGGTAAGACTTCCAGTCGGGCTATATGAGTCAACGACACAACCACACGCCCGACTTTAGGCATGGATGTGTCGCTGGTCTCACCAACCAAAATGGTGTTCGCACCACGGCATGTTGCCGAGAATGTTGATACGAACGCTTCGAGAATCCGAAGCAGGCTACTCCCCAACGAGGTGGCGGATCATAGCCGCGCAAACATGAAAATTTTGTTAATAACGCATCAGCGCCCCTCAAACACCGGCGGTCGCCGTTCGGCAAACGCCGCCAACCCTTCGCCGAAGTCGGCACTCTCACAGGCCTGGCGTCGCAGTTCGGCGATCTGCTCCATGGCCTGTACCGGCATTGGTTGCAGGTCTTCGAGGATACGCAGTTGCTCCTTCACTGCCTGGATTGCCAACGGTGCCTTGGCGGCAATGCCCCGGGCGATCTCCAGAGCGGTGGCTTCCAGGGCGTCGGTGGCCACCAAGCGGTTGATCACGCCGAAGCGTTCGGCGCGTTCGGCGTCGAGCTTCTGGGCGCAGAAGAACATTTCCTTGAGCACGTGAATCGGCAGGTTGTTGAAGAACCGCAGCAGGCCGCTGGTGGTGTAGGGCAGGCCGATATTGGCCGGGGTCATGGCGAAGCTGGCGTTGTGGTCGGCGACCACCATATCGCAGCTCATGGCCAGGTCCACGGCGCCGCCCCAGGCTGAGCCCGAGATCGCCGCGATCACCACGCCGGGGTAGGCGCGGATGCGCCGCAGCACTTGCTCCAGCGGCTTGCCGTAGGCCACCGGGTCGCGGTCGTGCGCCACTTCGCCGATGTCGTGGCCGGCGCTCCACACCGAATGGCCCACCTCAGCGCCGAGGATCACCACGCCGACGCCCTGGGCGGCGAGGGCGACCAGGCTTTCGTCGAGACCGTTGAGCAGTTGCGCGCTGAGGGCATTGCGCTGGCTGGGGTTGCTGAACACCAGGCGGGCGATACGCTTGTCGAGCAGTGTGAGGGAAACGTTAACGGTCATGGTGCGACTCCTGTGGCGTGTTCGGGGTGCGTGGCTTGCAAGATGACATGGGAGTTGAGCAAGGCCTGGATCGAGGCCGGGTCGAAACCGGCTTGCTGGAGGATTTCGACACTGTGCTCCCCAAGCAGCGGCGGGGGGCGTTGCAGCTCGGTCGGCGCGGCGTCGCTGAAGATCGGCGTGACGACCTGGCGCAATGCACCCAGGTTGGGATGGTTCAGGGTGCGGGTCAACTGGCTGTGCAGCACCTGCGGGTCGGCGAACACTTCGTCGAGGGTGTTGATCGGGCCGGCAGGCAATCCGGCGGCGATAAAGCGTTCGGTCCAGTCACGCTTGCCGCGGGTTTTCAGGCGGGTTTCCAGGATCGCTTTCAACTCATCCCGGCGTTCCACCCGGGCTTCGTTGCTGGCGAAGCGCGGGTCGTCCGGCAGCTCGGGCAGGTCCAGCAACACGCACAACCGGCCCCACATCGCCGAGGTGATCGGCGCCAGGTTCAACGGGCCATCCAGGGTCTGGAACACGCCGTAGGGTGCAATCACCGCATGGGCATTGCCGGTGCGCCGAGGCACATCGCCCAGGCTCAGGTAACGCTGGCCGTGCACACTCAGCAGGCCCACCAGGCTGGCCAGCAGCGACGTGTTGACGTGCTGGCCGCGCCCGGTGCGCTCGCGTTCCAGCAGTGCCGCCAGCACCGCACTCACCAGCCACATGCCCGAAGTCAGGTCGCCGATGGCGGTGCCGGTACGGGTCGGGTCGCCCTCGTTGAAACCCGTCAGGCTCATCAGCCCGGAATAGCCTTGGGCAATCTGGTCGAATCCCGGCCAACTGCTCATCGGCCCGTCGCTGCCAAACGCGTTGATACTGCCCAGGATCAGCCTTGGATTACGCGCGCTGAGCACCTCATAACCCAGGCCCATGCTCTCCAGGGTGCCGGGCTTGAAGTTCTCGATGACCACGTCGGCGTCGTCGATCAACTGCTGGATCGTGTCCAGGCCCTTGGGGTTGCGATAGTCCACGCACAGGCCACGCTTGTTGCGGTTGCACGAGAGGTAGTAGGTGCTGGTACCCCGGTCGAACGGGCCCCAGGTCCGGCTCATGTCGCCGGCCGGCCCGGGCTCTACCTTGATCACATCGGCGCCCAGATCCGCCAGCACCATGGTGCAGAACGGTCCCGAGAGGGCGCGACTGAGGTCGATGATCTTGATGCCTTGCAACGCTTGCATGGACTTCTCCAGTCGGGGTTATTGCGGCAATGTCTGATGACGGGTTTCGACGGCAAACGGCAGGATCAGCACGCCCAGTACAAAGGCTGCGGCGGTCCAGGCAATCGGCGCGCCGATGGAGCCATACCAATGAATGGCGGCGGCCAGCAGGAAGTTGACGCCGGCGCCGATGAAACGCCCCACCGACGCGTTGAAGGCAAATGCGGTGGCGCGGATCCGGGTGGGATATTGTTCCGGCAACCACAGGGAAAAGATCGCGAAATTGCCGCCGAAAAAGCCGAGGAAGACCAGCGACACCATGAACAGGTGCAGGCCATCGTCCAGGTAAAACACCCAGCCAAAAGCAAAGATGATCGACGCCGCCATGCCGCTGAAATAAATCCCCAGGGCCATTCGCCGACCGAGTTGTTCGGCCAACCAGGGCGCTACCAGGCAACCGAGAATGGTGCTCAGGGACAGCACCGCCGCGCCAATCGACGCCAGGTGCACGGCGCCCACGTGGTCGATACCGGCGCGGGTCGCCAGGGTGACCACGGCGGTGGCTTCATACACGGAACCGGCCCATAGACCGACAATTGCCACCCCGACCAAGGCCGAGCTGGTCAAGGTGCGACGGCGAAAGGCCGGGGCGAAAATTTCCCACCAGGGCGCAGATGCACCTGCCTTGGGTGTGCTGCGCACGGCTTGCGGCTCCTTGACCTTCAGCGCGGTGTAGATCGCCACGACCGCCGGAAACAGCCCGCACAAGAACATCACGCGCCAGCCGTAAGTGGCGCCGACGGTGTAATTGAGCAGCGCGGCGATGAAAAAGCCCAGGTAGTAACCAGTTTGCAGATACCCGGCGCCCATCTTGCGCCGGTCCTCGGGCCAGCTCTCGGCCACGTAGGTGCCCGCCAGCGCCCACTCACCGCCGACGCCAATCCCGGCGATCAAGCGGAAAATCGCCAGTTGCCAGATGTTGTCGGAGAAGGCTGCCGCACCGGTAAAAATCGAGTACACCAGGATGCTCGCGGCCAGCACCTTGACCCGTCCGAAGCGGTCGGCCAGCGGGCCCCAGATAAACGACAAGCCCCAGCCCACCAGGAACAGGCCGAACATGATCGAGCCATACATGGCGATGTTCGCCGCCGTGGGGGCGAGCCCGGAATTGGGCAGCAACTCGGTCAGGGCGGGGATCAGCACCAGGGCGAAGATCACCGAATCCACACCATCCAGGACCCAGCCCAGGTACACCGCCCAG
Organism: Pseudomonas sp. PAMC 26793; assembly: GCF_000313235.1. Taxonomy (NCBI): domain Bacteria; kingdom Pseudomonadati; phylum Pseudomonadota; class Gammaproteobacteria; order Pseudomonadales; family Pseudomonadaceae; genus Pseudomonas; species Pseudomonas sp. PAMC 26793. The sequence goes on along the minus strand of NZ_AMXG01000010.1, from coordinate 24,527 downwards.
AAGCCACGAATCTGCTCGCGGGACAGCGGTGTTTTGTGGGGTTTTACCCTCGTTGCCGATGCGGTTAACGCTTTGGACATGACGACCTCCCATTGACCCTGATCGGGCCTATAGAAGCGCGGCGAGGCGCTTCGTTTATTGTGAAATCAATCTATGCCGGTCCTACATAAGTAACAAATATGAAATTCCTTTGGTCCCATCGGATTTTTATATAGAGTCGATTTTTTTGGGGAGGCTCCCATGGACCTGCGCCAGTTGCGCTACTTCGTCAAAGTGGTCGAGTGCGCCAACATCACCCGCGCCAGCGAGGCGCTGCACATCGCCCAGCCCGCCATCAGCCAGCAGATGCGTAACCTGGAGCGGGACATGGACATGCAACTGCTCGAGCGCAGCGTGCAGGGCGTGGTGCCCACCGCCGCGGGCCAGACGTTGTACCGGCATGCCATCGAGCTGTTGCGCCAGGCCGACGGCACCCGCGAACTGCTGCGCCAGGACGCCGAATACCCCCAGGGCAAGGTCTCGGTCGGCATGCCATCGAGTACCGCACGGATGCTCGCGATTCCCCTGGCACGCACCATCCGCAGCCGCTATCCGGGGATCAAGCTGGAACTGATCGACGCTCCCAGCGCCGACCTGGGTGGGCTGATTACCGTGGGGCGGGTGGCGATGGCGGTGATTGTCGACGGGGTGCCGACCCGGAGCGTGGCGTCCCGACGCTTGCTCACCGAAACCCTGTACCTGGTGGCGTGGCCGGAGTTTGCCCTGGCGGACATGCCCGTCAGCATCGAGGCGCTGGCGAATATGCCGCTGGTGCTGCCGTGTGCGCCCAACACCATTCGCAGTCGCGTAGAGGCCGCCATGCAGGAAGCCGGGTTGCCGTTTGAGGTGGAGTTCGAAGCCAACTCCACCAACCTGTTGTTCTCGGCGGTGCAGGCGCGGTTGGGGGTGACGATTTTGCCGTGGGCGGCGGCCCATGTTGAGCTGGAGCAGCAGCAACTCAAGCTGGCGCGGATCGATCACCGGTTGTTCACCCGTGAACTGTCCCTGTGCTGGCCGGACACGGCGGTGCAGAGCAACGCGGTGCAGAAAGTCAGGGAGACGATCCTGGAGTTGTTCGAGGAGTTTGAACGCCAGCCGGTGTGGGCGGCGGGGTAATCCTCTGTGGTTCAAGCCAGGTGCTTCAGCCCACCCGGATAATTTTCGATACCAGCTCGACAATGGTCTTCGCCTGCAACTTTTTCATCAGGCGTGCCCGGTGAACCTCCACGGTGCGGTGGGAGATGCCCAGGCGCTGGGCGATTTCCTTGGACTTGAGCCCGTTGACGATGTGCATGGCGATTTCCCGCTCCCGGGGCGTCAGGTCGTCCGTGCCCTGGTGGGTACGGTTGAGGCGCTCGAAGTGCCAGACCATCAGCTTGAAAGGGTCGTGCGGGGTCAACGTGTAGCCGTGGGACCTGGCCCAAAACACTTCGCCGCTGCGGTGCTGCATGAAGCGCTCATCGGAGTAGGAGCCGTTCTTGCTGTCGAGCAACCAGTCATGGCTGCGCTTGCCGATGGCGTGATAGTCGGCCTGGGAGGGGTAGATCAACAGGGTCAACTGGTTGAGCAGTGCTTCACGCGGGTAGCCGAACAGCTGCAGGAAGGCTTCATTGCAATCGAGTATCACCCGGTGGCTGGTGATCAGTTGTGGGGCCGGGGACACTCTGAACGCCAGGCGTTCGATGTCTTGGAGTTGGTGTGCGAAAACGCTCATCGGGCATCCTGCCTCAGGGGGTATCCGGCCCACGCTACTTATCCATGTAAGTAGTTGCACGAACTGGCAAGGGGGCTGTTCGGTGGGTCATTCTAAGGAATGTCCGCACCAAGCACAGAAGAAAATACACATGCCCGTTGATTGCGTTTCGATTGTTGCCGCTGGCCACTCACGGTTTGGCCGCCTGGAAGGCTCTACCCTGGAAGACTTGATCGTTCAGGTCACCCGCGAAGCCCTGGCGGATGCCGCCCTTGATGCGTCGGAAATCGACGCGTTGTTTCTCGGGCATTTCAACGCGGGGATGGTGCCCGACGGTTTCGCCGCCTCGTTGCTGCTGCAAGCCGACCCGGGATTTCGTTTCACGCCTGCCAGCCGTTGTGAAAATGCCTGCGCATCCGGTTCGGCAGCGATTCAGGCGGGGGTCAATGCCATCCTGTCCGGCAGCGCCGAACTGGTGCTGGTGGTGGGGGCCGAAAAAATGACCCACAACACCACCGCGCAGGTGACCCACGCGCTGGCCGGCGCCGGCTATCAGAATGATCCGGCCGAGGCGGGCCTGAGTTTTCCGCAACTGTTCGGCATGGCGGCGCGCCAATACGCCGAGCGCTACCATTGCCCGCTGTCATCCATGGCGGCCATCGCCACCAAGAACCACTCCAATGCCATGGCCAACCCCTTGGCGCAGATGCACCGGGTGATGGATTTCGAATACTGCAACAACGTCTCCCAGGGCAATCCGCTGGTGGCGCCGTCGTTGCGCCTGACGGACTGCTCGCTGATCAGCGACGGCGCTGCGGCCATTATCCTGGCCTCGCCCCAGCGGGCCCGGGCGTTTCGTCGTGATGTGCAGATCAGGGCAATGACCCAAGTGAACGACTTTCTGCCGATCGCCCAGCGCGACATCCTGGCGTTTGAGGGCCCGCAGCGGGCGATCCACTCGGCGTTGCGTGGGGCCAATGTAACCCTGGCAGACCTGAGTTTTGCCGAGGTGCATGACTGCTTTACCATCGCCGAGTTGCTGATCTACGAAGCCATGGGCCTTGCGCCCAAGGGCGAAGGGCATCGTGCCCTGGATAACGGCTCCGTGCGGGCGGGAGGGCGTTTGCCGGTGAACCTGTCCGGCGGGCTCAAGGCCAAGGGGCATCCGGTAGGCGCCACGGGCGTGTCGATGCATGCTCTGGCATTTCGGCAACTGACGGGGGAGGCAATCGGCCTGTCGGTGCCCAATCCCGAGTTCGGCCTGGTGTTCAACATGGGCGGAATGGCCGTGGCCAACTACGCCTCGGTGCTGCAAGCACGGCGGTACTGAGATGAATATTGCCAACTGGCTGCACGACACCCAACGTCGCGATCCGCAACGACCTGCGTTGTTCGAAGGGACTCGCCAGGTGGCGGACTATGGGACCTTCGCGGCACGGGTGCGGCAACGCGCTGCCGCCTTGGTCGACCAGCACGGCCTGGTGCCCGGCGATCATGTGGCGCTGCTGATGAAGAATTGCTGCGAGTACCTGGAACTGCTCTACGCCATCTGGTGGATCGGCGGTGTAGCAGTGCCGATCAACAGCAAATTGCACCCGGCGGAAGCGGCCTGGATTACCGATAACGCCCAGGCGCGATTGATCTTTACCGACGGTGGCCAGGTGTTTGCGCACGGGGCTTTGCCTGAAGGCTGTAGCGAGTGGGATGGGCGTGTCTTGCCGACCGCGCTCGCCGGCCCGTCGCTGGATCAGCCTTGCCGCCGCGAGGATCAGGACCTGGCGTGGCTGTTCTACACCTCCGGCACCACCGGGCGTTCCAAGGGGGTGATGCTGTGTCACGGCAATCTGATCGCCATGTCGCTGTGTTACCCCACAGATGTTGACCCGGTCAGCGGCGATGACGCGGTGGTGTACGCCGCGCCGATGTCCCATGGAGCCGGGCTCTACAACTTTATCCATGTGCGCTGCGGGGCACGGCACGTGGTCCCTGGGTCCCGTGGTTTCGACGCTGGCGAGTTGTTCGGGCTGGCTGCCGGACTGGGCAATGTCTCGCTGTTTGCCGCGCCCACCATGGTCAAGCGGATGGTGGAACAGGCGCGGCGCGAGGGCTATGGCGGGGAAGGGATCAAGACCATCGTCTACGGTGGTGGCCCGATGTACCTGGCGGACCTGCAAGAGGCCGTCGACACGTTCGGCCCGCGCCTGGTGCAGATCTACGGCCAGGGCGAAACCCCGATGACCATCAGCGTGCTGCCCCGCGCACTGATCGCCGACCGGCAGCGCCCGGACTGGGCAACCCTGGCGGCCTCCGTTGGCCAGGCGCAGTCCTGTATGGAAATCCGCATCCTGGACGCCGATCACCAGCCCCTGCCGGCGGGGCAGCGCGGTGAAATTGCCGTGCGTGGCGCGACCGTCATGCAGGGTTACTGGCGCAACGAAGCGGCCTCCCGCCAGGCCCTGGTGGATGGCTGGCTCTTGACCGGCGACATCGGTTTTCTCGATTCGGCCGGCTACCTGACCCTCACGGATCGCTCCAAGGACGTCATCATTACCGGTGGCAGCAACGTCTACCCCCGTGAAGTGGAAGAGGTTTTGGCCCAGCATCCCGATGTGTTTGAAGTGTGCGTGGTGGGCGAGCCCGATGCGCAGTGGGGCGAGTCGGTGGTAGCTTTTGTGGTGACCCGCGGCGCGCAAACCCTCGATGAAAAGCTACTGGGTGCCTGGTTTATCGAGCGCATGGCTTCGTTCAAAAAGCCCAGGAAATACGTGTTTCGCGACGAACTTCCCAAGAACAGTTACGGCAAGATCCTCAAGACCGACTTGCGGGCGTGGCTGAAACAGCAGAGCATCACCGCCGCTCACTGACCCCGCTTTTCATGGATAGACATCAGACAAGGAGTCCCATCGATGGGCATTCAACAGCAAGACACGGCCCGCAAGCGGCGCCGTGCGTTTCTCGGTGCCACTTCCGGTCACTTGATCGAGTGGTACGACTACGGCGTCTACGGCTTTCTGGCGGTCTACATCGGCCAGGCGTTTTTTGTCTCCGACGACCCCACCACCAGCCTGCTGGCGAGCTTTGCGGCATTTGCCCTGAGCTTCTTCATCCGGCCTCTGGGCGGGCTTTTTTTCGGCCCGCTGGCGGACAAGATCGGTCGACGCAAAACCCTGATCATGGCCCTGGTGATGATGACCGGCTCGACCTGCCTGCTGGGGCTGTTGCCGACTTACGCGACCCTGGGCATCGCCGCGCCGGTGTTGCTGATCCTGGTGCGTTGCGTGCAGGGCTTCTCAGCCGGCGGCGAGATTGGCACTGTCACCAGCTTTATCTCTGAATACGCCGGTCCCGGCCGCCGCGGGTTTGCCACTTGCTGGCTGATGGTCACGGCGGTGCTCGGCCTGTTGCTCGGCGGTGCGGTCGCCAATGGCATGACCTGGATCCTGGGCGCTGATTTGATGCAGGAATGGGCATGGCGCATTCCCTTTCTGATCGCTGCGCCACTGGGCATGATCTCCATGTACATCCGCCTGAAGCTGGAAGACAGCCCCGAGTTCCTGGCCCTGCAACGCGCCGGTGAAACCTCCAAGGCGCCCCTGCGTGAAGTCTGGCAGTGGAAGCGGGCGATCGCCCTGGTGTTCTTCATCATCACCCTGCACAGCTCGATCTTTTACCTCGTGCTGACCTTCGCCTCGACCTACATGTCGAAAATCCTCAAGTTCGACAGCGGCACCACTTTGCTCTACGTCTTCGTCGCCAGCTTCTCGGCGGCATTCGTGATGCCGTTTGGTGGTGCCTTCACCGACAAATACGGGCGCAAACCGTTCTTGCTGGTGATCGGCACGCTGGCCACCCTGGCCATGTTCTGGATGTTCAAATCGGCGCCCACGGCCACGCCGGCCTCGTTCTTCTGGCCGCTGATGGCGGTGGCGATTCTGTTCGGGCTGTATGCCTCGTCGACGTACGCGTTGATGAGCGAGCTGCTGCCCACGCGCATTCGCTCCACCGGGATCGCGGTGGCGTACAACATCCCGGTGGCGGTGTTCGGCGGCAGTGCGCCGCTGATCTCCACCTGGCTGATCAAGGTCACCGGCGACATCACGTCACCCTGGTACTTTTATGTGGCGACCGGGGCGGTGTCGTTGATTGCATTGGTGGTGCTGCGCAAAGAGGATTTTGTCGCCAGCGGCAGTCCAGCCGCAGTCCCCAGTGTCGCGTCGGCAACACTGGGGATGGAACCTACACCCTGAAGCCTCGGCAGGTGCGGTTTATGGATGTTCCAGATGACACCGCACCTGCTGACTCATCCCGCCGGTCAACCGCTGCGGCCGCTCGCATCCTTGTGTACGCCTCGGACAGCGATCAAGGAAAAAGCACCCGCCCGGCAATACCCGGTTCCCCGGCAACTCGGTGGGCGCACTGACGTAGGCATCATCCAGTGCCACCCCCAGCTTGGGGACGGCCTCCAGCAGCAGCTGGGTGTAGGGATGCTTCGGCTGCTCCAGCACTTGCTCGGCACACCCCAGTTCCACAATCTGCCCCAGGTACATCACCGCCACCCGGTCGGCCATGTGCCGCACCACGGACACGTTGTGGGAGATCAGGATGTAGGTCAGCCCCAGCCGGCGTTGCAGCTCGGCCAGCAGGTTGAGGATTTGCGCCTGCACCGAGATATCCAGGGCCGAGGTCGGTTCGTCCAGCACCAGGATGCTCGGGTTGGAGGCGAGCGCGCGGGCGATGGCGATGCGTTGGCGCTGGCCACCGGAAAACTGGTGCGGGTAGCGGTCCAGGTATTCGGCGCGGATGCCCACTTGGGCGGCGACCTTGGCGGCGATGGTGCGCATTTCACCCTTGGGCGTGTCGCCGAGGGCGAACAGCGGCTCGGTGATGATTTTCCAGATGGGCAGGCGCGGGTCGAGGGACGATTGCGGATCCTGGAACACGATCTGCACATGGCGGTGACGTTCCCGGGCGCTTTCGTAGACCCAGTCCACTTCGCCGTCACTGGGCTTGACCAGGCCCATCAGCAATTGGGCGAGGGTGCTTTTACCGCAGCCGGATTCGCCGACAATCCCCAGGGTTTCCCCACGGCGCACCTGCAAGTCGATGCCGTTCAAGGCGTGGGCATAACCGCGCGGGCGGCCCAGCCAGTCGGTTTTCACCGGGAACTTGACCCGTACATCCCGCAGGGCCAGCAGTGAATCTTGAGGCACTGTCATTACACCGACTCCCCGGAAGTCAGCCAGCACGCGCTTTTGCGAGTGCCGACAGGGTTGATCAGGTTCAGGCGCGGGCGCTCGATGCATTGGCTCATGGCCTGGGGGCAGCGTTCGCGGAAGGTGCAGCCTGAGGGCAGGGCGGCGAGGTTGGGCACCTGGCCGGGGATGGTCAGCAGGTCGTCGCCGGGCTTTACCTGTTCCGGCAAGCCGCTGAGCAGGCCTTGGGTGTAGGGATGGCGCGGATCGCTCATCACCTGGGCGGTCGGGCCTTCTTCTACCACCGCGCCGGTGTACATCACGTAGACCCGGTCGCAGAACTGCGAGACCACGGCCATGTCGTGGGTGATCAGCAAGATCGCGGTGCCGCGCTCCCGGGCTTTTTCCCGCAGCAGCAACAGCACCTGGCGTTGCACGGTGACGTCGAGGGCGGTGGTGGGTTCGTCGGCGATCAGCAACTGCGGGTCGCAGGAAAACGCCAGGGCGATCATCACCCGCTGGCGCATGCCGCCGGACAGTTCGAAAGGGTAACTGTCGAGCACTTGCTCGGGGTCGGCGATGTGCATGTCCCGCAGCAGGGCGATGGCCTTGGCGCGGGCGGCAGCCTTGCTCAGGCGCTGGTGATGGATGATCACGTCGAGCATCTGCCGGCCAATGCGCCGGGTCGGGTTCAGCGCGGTCATCGGCTCCTGGAAGATCATCGCCGCGTCCCGCCCGCGAATCTGCAACAGCTCTTTTTCGCTGGCGCCGAGCATGTCGCGGCCAAGCATCTGCAAGCTGCCGGCGGTGATCCGGTAACTGCGCTCCGGCAGCAGGCGCAGGCTGAGCATGGCGGTCACGGATTTGCCGGAGCCGGACTCTCCCACCACGCCGACCACTTCGCCGGGGTTGACGTGTAACGACACGCCGTTGAGTGCCTGGACGTTGTTACGGTAAGCCGGGAATTCCAGGCTCAGGTTATCGATGGCAAGGACTGCCGGACTGGACATGGTCATTTCCCCTGTTGCCGTGGGTCGAGCAGGTCACGAACACCGTCACCCAGCAGGTTGAAACCGGTCGCGGTGACCAGGATCGCCAGCCCCGGAAAGGTCGAGTACCACCAGTTGTCGAGAATGAAATTGCGCCCGGTGGCAACCATCGCGCCCCATTCGGCGGTGGGCTGTTGCGCGCCCAGGCCGATGAAGCCCAGGGCCGAGGCCATCAGGATCGCGCTGCCGATGTCCAGGCTCAGTTGCACCAGCAACGGCGGCATGGCGTTGCGGCCCACGTGCCACGACACGATGTGCCAGCGCCCGGCGCCGAAGGTCTGGGACGCCTTGACGTAGCCCATCTGGCGAATGCTCAGGGCTTGCCCGCGGGCCAGGCGCACATAGAACGGAATGCGCACCACGGTGATCGCCAGCATCGCGTTGAACAGGCTCGGGCCCAGGGCGGCGGCCAGCGCCATGATTAGCACCAGGGACGGCACCGACAGCATGATGTCCATCAGGCGCATGATCAGGCTGTCGAAACGCCCGCCGATGATCCCCGACAGGCAGCCCAGCAGCCCGCCCACCAGGCACGAAGAAAACGCCACGAACAAGCCGACGCCCACCGACTGGCGGCTGCCGTACAGCACCCGGCTGAACAGGTCGCGGCCGACTTCATCAGTGCCGAACCAATGTTCGGCGGAGGGCTCGGCCAGGCGCTGGGCCAGGTTCAACGCGTTGGGGTCATGGCTGGCCAGCCACGGAGCGAAGGCCATGCAGATCAGCACGATCAAGGTGATGGTCAGGCCGGCGATGGTCAGCGGGCTGCGGCGTATTTGATAGCCCAGGTACTCCATTCGCGCACGCCAGGTGGGGCGTTGCTCGAGGGGCACCGGTACGGGCATGGTCACGGGGGCGGTCATCTCAATTCACCTCGCCGATGCGTGGGTCGACCACCCGGTAGAGCAGGTCGATCAGCATGTTCAGCAGCACATAAATAAACGACACCATGATCGCGAAGCCCATTACCGCCGGGAAATCCAGGGACTGGATCGACTTCACCACATAGGCGCCCATGCCCGGCCAGGCGAACACGGTTTCCGTCAGCACCGCGCCGTATAGCAGGTCACCGAGGGTCAGGCCGAGCACGGTGATCGACGGGATCAGCGCATTGGGCAGGGCGTGGCGCAAAATCACCGCCCAGCGCGACAGTCCATAGGCACGGGCGGTGCGAATGTAGTCCTCGCCCAACTGGTCGAGCATTGCCGAACGGATCTGCCGGGCGACCACGCCGAGATTGACGAAACCCAGGGTGACGGCGGGCAGGATCAGGTGTTCCAGGGCATTCAGGAACAGCGGTATATCGCCGGCCAGCAGCGAGTCGATCAGGTAGAACCCGGTAATGGTGCGGGGTGGTTCGAGGCCTTCATCCAGCCGACCGCTGCCGGGCAACCAGCCGAGCTGGCCGTAGAACAACACGATCAGGCCCAGGCCAAGCCAGAAGGCCGGCGTGGAAATGCCGGTGACCGCCAGCGTTCGGGCGATCTGGTCGATGGCGCGGTTGTGATACACCGCTGACAGCACGCCAAGCGGCACGCCTACCAATACGGAGAGCAACAGGGCGGCAACCGCCAGTTCCAGGGTCGCGGGGAAGAAGGCTTTCAGGTCTTCCAGCACCGGACGGCTGGTGCGGATCGATGTGCCGAGATCGCCGTGCAGCAGGTCGCTCATGTAGCGGCCATATTGTTGGTACAGCGGCAGGTCGAGGCCCAGTTGATGACGGATGTTCTCGACGATAGCGTCGCTGGCCCGGTCGCCGGCAATCAGGCGTGCCGGGTCACCCGGGATCAGGTGAGAGATGCAAAAGGTAATCAGCGAAACGCCGACGACGACCAAAATCAGGCCGAACAGGCGTTTGCGCAACATATTCAGGAAGGCCATGAGGGCTCCTCGGTAACGCGAGACATTTGGATCAGGAATACAGCCTGGAAACACAGCATGACCCGTGTGGGAGCAGGCTTGCTCGCGAAAGCGGTGTATCAGTTACCCGATGTATGACTGATCCACCGTATTCGCGAGCAAGCCCGCTCCCACATTTGATCGCGTGTTACTTACTGATCTCAGCCACGTTGAACACCTGCTCCAGCATCGGATGGAACACGTACCCCTTCACCGAATCACGCATCGGCAGGGTGTAGTTCTTCTGATACAGGTAGGCGTACACGCTGTCCTTGAGCACGATCTTCTGGGCTTCCTGGTACAGCTCGGTGCGTTTGGCCGTGTCGTTGTTGGCGGCCGCATCGCGAATCAGCTTGTCCACCACCGGGTTGCTGTAGAACGAGCGGTTGCCCGGCAGCCCTTGCAGGGACGAGTCGAACCAGAAGTTCATGTACATGTAGGGATCGGAGAAGTCCGGCGCCCATGAGCCGATGGACACGTCGAAGTCACCCTTGCCCAGGCGCTCGCGCATGGTGGCGTTGGCCAGTTTTTCCATCTTCAGGTTGATCCCCAGCGGCGCCAGGCTGGCTTGCAGGGTCAGGCCGATGGATTCCCAGTCCGGGTCCTTGTCGGAGTACATGTAGTTCAGGGTGGTGATTTTTGTCGGGAGCTTCTTCAGGTTCGCACCCGCGCCGTCCAGGTCCTGTTTCATCATTGGCAGGCTCGGGTCATTGGCCCACATGCCGGCAGGAATCGGCCCGTTCATCAACTTGGCCTGGCCCTTGAGGATGCCGTCGACAATGCCTTTGTAGTCCACCGCATCAACGATCGCCTGGCGGGCGTTCTGGTTGTTCAGCGGGGCTTTCTGGTTGTTCAGGTACAGGTAGGTCACCCGCAGCGACGGGAACTCCTTGATCACCACGTCTTTCTTTTTGGCCAGGTTGGTGAGCTGGTCCTGGGGCATGTCTTCGGCAATGTCCAGGTCACCGCGTTCCAGTTGCAGGCGGCGTACCGAGGCTTCGCTGATGATCTTGATCACCACCTTGTTCAGCGCGGGCTTGGGGCCGGCGTAGTAGGTGTTGGGTTCCAGGGTCAGGCTCTGGCCTTTCTGCCAGTTGGTCAGGCGGAACGCGCCGGAACCGGCGGTGTGGGTGGAGAGGTAGGCGTTGACGTCGCCCTGTTTCACCACGTCCGGGTTGATGATGCCGGCGCCGTTGTGGGCGAGGGTGTAGAGGAAGGGCGCGTAGGGTTTGGTCAGGGTGAAGCGCACGGTGAGCGGGTCGACCACGGTGACTTTCATGTCATCCGGGAACGCGCCCGACGGGCCTTGCTTGAGCTGCATCACGCGGTCGAAGGAGAACTTCACTGCGTTGGCGTCGACCTCGGCGCCGTCATCGAACTTGTTGCCGGGCTTGAGTTTGAAGTCCCACACCAGGCCGTCGGCCGAGGTGGTCCAGCTGTCGGCCAGGTCGCCCTTGACCTCGGTGCTGCCCTTGCCGTTTTCGACTTTGTAGGCCACCAGTTTCTGGTACGCCGGGTACGTCACCGCCCAATCGTTATTGTCGATGGTCACGGCCGGGTCGAGGGTTTGCGGGTCGGCGGCCTTGCCGATCATCAGGGTGTCTTTGGGGGCGGCGGCACTTACCGATTGCCACGCGCCCAGGCTCAGGGCGGCGCACAGCAGGGAGAGTGCGAGGGTCTTGCGGTTGCTTGGGGTCATGCCGGTTTCCTTGATTATTTAGAGGAAAAAGCGGGTTGGTTTATTTTTATGAAATCTATAACCGGGCAGTTGGCGCTAAAGGGTGCTGCTAATTATTGTGATGGTACGGTCCTTGTGATCAGTGCGACTCCTCAATTAATGGGAAAAGTTCGGCATCCGGCAATTCGTAATGCCACCACTCGGTGGCAATCGCCTTGAAGCCGGCGCCGAGCATGATGCCCAACAACAGCAGGCGGTTGCGCTGCACCTGCGGCGGCAGGTCGGGGTAGAACGGGTGGGACTTCGGCTCCATGGCATCAAACGCCGTGCCCATGTCCAGGGGGATGCCGTGTTCATCAATCAGCGTCAGGTCGACGGCCACGCCACGGGTGTGGTGCGAGCCCAGGCGCGGGTCGCGCACGTAGTCCGGGTTGGGCAGGGCTTGCCACAGCAGTTGCTGGGCGTAGGCCGGCCGATAGGCGTCGTAGATCAGCAGGGTCATGCCGGCCTGGCGTGCCAACAGGCTCGCCTTGCGCAGGCAGGCCGCCGCTTCGGTGTGCAGCAGGCAGCGGGCGTTGCGGTAGATCACGGTGCCTGCCAGGTTGTCGGCACTGGCGTAGATCAGGTCGACCTGTACCGGGTATTCCGGTGGGGCGATTTCTACCAATGGGCTGGTATTCACTCAAAGATTTCCTTTCCAGGGTCAGGATTCGAACTGGCCGAAGGCCTGTTGCAGGGCGCGGTTTTTTGCCAGGCGTGCATCCAGTCGCTCGCCGTAGCGGTCAGCGACGGCAGACACCATCAGGTTGAACAGGCACGTCAGGGGCGCCATGGAGTCCCAGAACTGGCCGACATCGGTTTTCAGTTGCAGCAGGTCCAGGTCGTAGTCCCGGGCCCAGGGGCATTGCAAATCGGTGATCAGCGCCAAGGGTAGACCCTGGGCATTGGCGGTCTCGCAAAACGTGGGCGTGATGCTCGAATACGCGCGGAAGTCCGCCGTGATGGCGTAGGGCTTTTCAAAACCGGAGTTCAGGGTCTCGGCGTAGATCCCCGACAGGCCATCGACGTAATAGACCTTGGGGCGAATGTATTCCAGGTGACTGTGGAACGCGTTGAGGATGCCCCGGGTGGACTGGATGCCGAGGATGAACACGGCGTCGGCGTCCACGATGTGCTGCACGATGTCGGCGAAACCCTGGCTGCGGGCCAGGCCGTAGACGTGCTGGATGGCTTCGATCTCGCGGTTGAGGGAACGGTCGAGGGCGTCTTCCTGATCGTTCTCCTGGCGAAAGGCACCCAGGCGGTCGGTGATCAGCCAGGACGCTTGCGGGTCGCCGCGCAGGCCTTGCTTGACGTCATCGAGGTTGCGATAACCCAAGGCGCGCAAAAAACGCCCCACTGAAATCCCGGTGGTGCCGGCTTGCTGGGCGATGCTGTCGGCGGTTTCGAACGGCAGCTGTTGCAGGTTGCCCAGCAGGTAGGTCGCGATGCGCTTGCCGGTGGGCGTCAGCGTCGGGAACTGCTGTTCCAGCGTGCGCTGGAAGCTGCTTTTATCCATGACGTTTTCGCGGAGACCGGTCATTGATGTTACTCAGGTTTCATGATTTTGATGTCTGTTAGAAACATAACATCGGCAATCGCGATAACACAATGGCTTTTTTTCGAGCGGGCGCGCAGGAGGGGGACAAGCGGCGATCAAGGCCGCTGGGGTTTCACCGAAGTACCAAAGGTATTGCCCATGCGCACGCTGGTCGCCGCCGGGGTAGAGAGCCCGATCTGGTTCGGCTTGCGTTTTTCGATGGGCACCTGTTGCGCTTCCTGGTTCTTTTGCGTGGCCTTGGCGGCGTCCGGGCTGTTGCCCATCTGCTGGCTCAGGCAGCCATAGTCCGGCGCCTTGTAGCCATCCACATTGACCTCGGCGCAGCCACTGGGTGTGCCTTCGGCGTGGGCCATCAGCGGCAGGGTTGCACACAGCAACAGGCTGGCGAGGGTCGGGAACAGGTTCATCGGTGCCTCCTGGCGCGCCTTGGGAAACGGGCGGGTATGGGGCGAAAGTGTAGTGCAGCGGGCTGCCCGTCACCGTGATGTTTTTTTTGCTGGCACCGTAACATCAGGTTCATAAACGGGCCTCAGGATGACGGTTTTGTAGGCTATGTCGGACGTGTTGCGATGCTGAGCAGGGGGGCTTGGAGGCGCGCGGGTTGCTGCCTGGCTCTGTTGTTGGGGCTGGCGCAGAGCGTGCGCGCCGAAGTGATCCTGGACCTGCCTGCCCAGAACCTGGACAACGCCCTCCAAGCGTTCAGCCGTGCCACCGGCATGGCGGTGCTGGTGGATCGCGAATTGACCCGGGGCCGGCGTTCCATCGGTGTACATGGCCGCTACAGCGCGCAGCAAGCCCTGGGCCTGCTGCTGACAGGGAGTGGCTTGATGGCGCGTTATGCCCGCAGCGATGCGTTCACCCTGCAAGTCCCCGAGGTCAGCCAGCCGGCAACGACGCGGGGACTGAAGGCCGGCCATGCAGCACGGATCAACAACAGCTACGCCACGGCCTTGCAGCAGGCGATCGAGCGCAGTTTGTGCCGTTCGCCCCTGACCCGCCCCGGCAGTTACCGCGCGCTGGTGCAGGTGTGGGTCAACGGTGACGGGGTGATCGAACACAGCCGCCTGGTCAGTTCCACAGGTGACCTGCAGCGTGACGAAGCGCTGGTGCGCGGCCTGGGCACCACCCGTGTCGAACGCCCGGCGCCCAGTTCACTGCGCTTGCCGGTGACCTTACTTTTGGTGCCCGATTCAACAGGAACACGCATGGAATGCACAGCAGGGGAAGGAGTTTCCGGGGCATGAAAGACACCGGCCACAGCACGATGGTCAGCCTGTTCCTGGCGTCCTACGAGGACTTCAAGGTACGCCTGCGCAAGCGCCTCGGGTCCGAGGACCTGGCCAACGACGTGCTGCACGAAACCTACCTGCGGGTCGACCGCATGGACGTGCCGCCGAACCTGGCGCAACCCAATGCTTACCTGTACCGCATGGCCCTGAACATCGCCGCCGACCGACGCCAGGCGGATGCGCGGCTGCTGACCGGCAGTGAAGTCGAAGAGCTGCTGCAGACAGCCGATGAAGCCCAGGACCCCTCGCGGGTGGTGGGTGGCCAGCGGGAAATCCAGTCCTTGCTCAAGGCCCTCTACGAACTGCCGGCGCGGCGGCGCCAGATCCTGATCGCTGCGCGCCTGGAAGAGGCGCCGCACCTGGAAATCTCCAAGCGTTTCGGGATTTCCACGCGCATGGTCGAAAAGGAAATCAAGGCTGGGCTGGGCCACTGCGCGCAGCGCCTTGAAAGAAAAGTGATCCAGCGGTTCGGTCCCGGGGCCGGAAAACCGTCTTAGTGATTGAGTCCCTGATAATCCGTTGAGTACCTGCGCGCTTGAACATTTTTAACTTCTCCGCTGCTCGGAATACGCCAGACAGCCCCCTGCACGATGAAGCGCGTGATTGGCTGGTGCTGCTGTCTTCGGGTCGGGCCACCGTCGCGGACGCCAAAGCTTTGCGCCAGTGGTGCGCCCAGAGTTCGGAACATGCCCGGGCGTTCGAGCAGGCCAAGGTGTTGTGGCAGCAATTGGCGCCGGCCGCCGAGCAGGTTTCCCGTCCACGGCATTTTGGGCGACGGGCGTTTTTGGGTGGGGCGATTGCGGCGTCGGCGGCGGTGTTGATGGTGCGGTTTACCGTGCCGGGTGGGTTTGCCGGGTTGACGGCGGATTATCGCACCGAGGTTGGGGAGCAGCGGCGGGTGGAATTGAGTGAGGGGGTTCGGCTGGAGCTCAATACCCAGACGCGGATCAGTCGGCGTGAGGGTGGGATTGAGTTGGTGGAGGGGGAGGTTGAGGTGGTTGCCAATGCTGCGATGCCGCTCCAGGTTCAGGCCGGTGGAGGGTGGTTGAGTGCGGCTCGGGCGCGGTTCAATGTGCGCAATACGGATCACAGTGTGTGTGTGACGTGTATTGATGGGGCGGTGGCGGTGGCTGTGGGTGGGCGTACGGTTCGGCTTGAGGGTGGGCGGCAACTGACTTATGACGCTGGCGGTGTGGGTGAGCCGTTGGCGGTGGATGTGCAGGCGGTAGTGGCCTGGCGGGAGCAGGTGCTGGTGTTTGATAACGCGACCTTGGCGACGGTGGTGGATGAGATTAATCGCTATCGGCCGGGGATGTTGCTGCTGATGAATGCGGAGTTGGGCAAGCGGCGGGTGCAGGCGCGGTTTAGTTTGCATCAGTTGGCGGGGGTGGCGCTTTTGATTCGCGATGCGTATGGGGCCAAGTGTACGGAGTTGCCTGGGGGGGTGGTTTTGTTGAGTTAAGCGGTGGTGTGAATATCCGTTATTTAGGTAACGGCTGCTTATGGTTTCGCTCTTACAGCGAGTCACTTTGGAAAAGCCCCAAAGTAACCAAAGGGCTCTGCCCCGCCTGTCGGCGCCTCGCTTAGGCTCGGCGTTCCCTCACTCCGGCACCGCGAAGCGGGCCGCCGCGACGGGCCATCCATGGCCCGGCGCGGCTAAACCGGCGTCCTGCCGGTTTACCCGCTCCGCAATACCTGCGTTCGGCCTCGGGCTTATTGGGGCAGTCAGATCAAAATCAAAAGCAAAGCACAGCGGCCTACCGGCCGGCTTGAGTGTTAAAAGCAAAGGCAAGATCCAGAGCGAAAGCAGAGCTGCTTTTCTGTGGGAGCGGGCTTGCTCGCGAAAAACCTGAGGGCGCCGCGTTCATCCAGAATGCCAGCGTCATCGTTAACGACCTTCGCGAGCAAGCCCGCTCCCACATTTGGACCGTGCCCGCTTTAGCTTTTGATTTTGCTGTTAACACTCAAGCCGGCCGGGAGGCCGGGTAGGCTGCTGTGCGCTCTTCAAAAGTGAGCCGCCGTAAGGGCGGAACCCATACAAGCCATCACCCAAATAACGGATATGTACACGCCCCCCAAAAAGCCCTACCGCAAGGGCCCAAAAACCTGCCGATACCGCTCCACCCCCTGACCCGTCTCCCGCACCAGAACCACCTCAACCCCCAGCGGCTCCTCCTGCCGATTCCCACTCAACTGCCGCCACCCTTTATCCCAAACCCGCACCTGCAAATCCCTGACCTGCCCAAGCACCGCCACCGCGTCCCTGGGCGCCGGTAGCGGATACCGATCCCGCGCCGGTGCCGCCGCCCGATACAGCGTGTCTCCCTTGAGCCACCACCGCACCCGCTGCAACCCATCCCCGGGAACCGGCGCACTCCGGATCACCTCCAACCTAAACCCCTTGCTATCCGAACTCCTCACCGACACCGCCGCCAACCCCCCAGGCTTCGGCGCCTCATCCCCAATCGGCGGCCCCAACTCAACCCCCGCACGCAAACTCAGATCCAGCTGCATCTGGTTCAGCGCCCGCAACAAGGTCTCAGTCTCCTCACTGCTGACCTGCAAGTGCTGATCAGCCCGGGTCACACTGTCCAGCCCGCGCCAGGCAATCACACTGACCACCGCCATCAACATGATCGCCACCATCACCTCGATCAGCGTAAAACCCTTCTGGTCACTCATGACTCACCACCCGCAACAACCCCGCCGCATCCCGTTGCAGACTCAGGCTGTGCTGCCCATCCGACAGCACCACTCGCATCGGCGGATTCACCCATTCAGCATCCAGCACCAGGTTCTTGCCAGGCTCGATGCGCACCTGCATCGGCGTGCTGTCCCAGGCCCGCGGACGCAGTTGCTGATCGCCACTGAAGTCCTCCAACCCCAGCCCATCATCGGTAACGCGGCTGAAGCGAAACCCCTTGGCATCCGCCTTCCAGGTAATCGCCCGGCCATCCGCGCGAGCCTCGGCCTGGGCCACCTGCAGCAACTGGCTCAAGCGTTCCGCGTCCTTGCGCAGCAGGTGCAGCGGATCAGGCTTGATGCTCAGGCTGATGGCCGCACTGGCGATGCCGATGATCACCAACACCACCATCAGCTCGATCAACGTGAAGCCCCGCTGTTTCATTTTTTGCTCCCTGATCAACCGCTGAAATAAAAAGGTGTGAATTGCCCTGTAGCCTGAGGCAACGGACAAACAGGAGGTCCCGCCCATGGCATTCACCCATCGTTTTTCACCCGCCCATGGCGTCCAGGCCTTGGCGTTGCTGGCAGCGCTGGCAGGGGTGGCGACCTGGACGCCGTTGCTGCTCACGTCGGCCGAGTCCCACACCCCGCAGGCCGCGCCCCAGGCATTGGTCGCCCGCAGTGACAACCCTGCCGTGCAGTGGTTTTCCAATACCCCGGCGGTGATGCAGATCAAGGTCTCCGGGGTGCTTGCCGGTGCCCGTGGTGCGGTGGCGATCCTCAGCCTCAACGACGGGCCGCCCCGCAGTTTTTTGTTGGGTGAGCGGCTAAGCCCCGGCGTGCGCTTGACGGCCATTGAAGGCGATAGCGTGGAGATCGAGCGCGGCGCGGAAAAAATCCGCGTGCCCCTCGACAAGTTGCCCGACGGCCCGGCCTTGCCCAACCTCACTCGGCAGTAACCGCGCGCTTCACCGGCGGGCGCCCCATCAAGGTTTCCAGGCGCGCCAGGGGTGGCGCTTCACGGGTCGCGTCCAGCACCCGCACGCTGACTTGGAACAGGCGACCCTCCGGCCCGTTATTGATGGTCTGTTCGCAGCGCAGTTTCAGCCGACCCTGGTCGCAGTCGAAGGTCATGCGCCCGGGGCTCACCCGACCTTCCAGGCGCAGTTCCGCCAGGCGACTCTGGGCCGCCAGTAGCGCCATCGACTTGTCCCGCAGCAGGCCGTTGCTGGTGGTCATCAGCCCGGCCACGCGCACGGCTGCGGCCATGGCCACGGCGATGATCGCCAGTGCCACCAACACTTCAATCAGGGTGAAACCTTGCTCGTTGCGGGGGCCGCCCATGGCGTACTCAAAACCGGGAATCAGGCCCGCAGACTAGCCCCCGCAGTTGACCGATTGGCGACCAAAGCTCCCGAGGATTTTCAACATGACTGACATGTGTTCTTGCAACACTGCGCCACGAAATGCACTCAAGCCAAGGAATGTCGAGATGGATATCGCACACTTCACCTCCCCACGCAGGCAGCGTGGTTTCACCCTGATCGAGATCATGGTGGTCGTGGTGATCCTGGGGATTCTGGCGGCGCTGGTGGTGCCCAAGGTGCTCGACCGCCCGGACCAGGCGCGGGCCACAGCCGCCAAGCAGGACATTGGCGGGCTGATGCAGGCCCTGAAACTCTACCGCCTTGACCACGGTTCTTATCCCACTATGAACCAGGGCTTGAAGGTGCTGGTGGAGCGCCCGGCCGACGCGAAAAACAGCAACTGGCGCGCCTACCTCGAGCGCTTGCCCAACGACCCGTGGGGCAACCCTTATCACTACCTCAACCCAGGGGCCAACGGTGAGGTGGACGTGTTCTCCCTCGGCGCCGACGGGAAACCCGATGGTGACGGTGTGAATGCCGATATCGGCTCCTGGCAGCTGTAAGGCCGGCGATGAACAGCCATTCGCCCCCAGCGGCGAAGCAGTGCGGCATGGCGATTATCAGCGCCTTGCTGATCGCGGCCGTGGTTGCGGTGATTGCCGGTGCGATGCTCACCCGGCAAACCGTGTTCACCCGCAGCCTGGAAGCCGAACAGCGGCGTATCCAGGGTCAATGGTTGTTGAATGGCGGCCTGGAAATCAGTCGCCAACTGCTGTGGGACGCGCGCCGCCAGGACGTATTGACCCGGCTCGATCAACCGTGGGCACGCCCCCTCGGCGGTGCTTTTGAGGGGCGCATAGAAGACGAGCAGGGCAAGTTCAACCTGCGCAATCTGGTGACCCAACAACACCCGGACGCCGTGCAATTGCAGAGCTTCGAGCGCCTGTGCCAATTGATCGGCATCGACCCGGCCGTGAGCCGCCGCATCAGCCGGCGGGTGATCGACTCATACGACCAGCGCGAGGTCACCGCCTCACTCACCGGCGGTTTCAACAGCAGCCGCGATACCTCGCCCGGAGCCGCGGCGCCATTGATTCCAGCCAAGTACCCGATGCTGCGCAGTCTCACTGACCTCAGCGGTATCGAAGGCCTCGACCCGCGCCAACTGCGGCGCATGGCGAGCTACGTCAGCGTGCTGCCCGGCAATACCTGGGTCAACGGCAATACCGCCAGCGCCGAGGTGCTCAGTAGCGTGGTGCCGGGGCTTAGCCTGTCGCAGGCCCAGGCCCTGGTGGCCGAGCGCGACGGCGGGCGCTGGTTTATCAATCGCGGAGATTTCGTCAACCGGTTGCGCATGCCACAGGTCGCGGTGGATACGGTGCAGGTGGGGATCACCAGTGAGTGGTTTCGCGTGCAGGGCCAGGTCCGTCGCGAGCAGCGTCGGGTCACGCTGGAGGCGTTGCTGTATCGCCCCGAAGACCGTCAGCCTCAGGTGATCTGGTCGCGGGTGGGCGTATGAAGCGTTTGCGAATCGGCTTGCCGCCACTGGATGAACTCACCACCGAGAGCCAGGTGCCGTTCGCCTGGCTGGACCGCGCCGGGCAGGTCAGCCAGCAAGGCCAGGGCAGTCTGGCGCAACTGGCGAATAACCCGGCGGCATTTTTTCTGCACCCGCGGGACAGCCTGCTGACCAGCCTGGAGCTGCCGCAATTGCCCTCCGCCAAGGTCGACGACGCAGTGACGTGCGCGGCCCAGGCATTGATCCTTGGCTCGTTGGAATTGATGCATGTGGCCCACGGTCCACGGGAAAGCAGCGGACGGGTGCAGGTGGGCTGGTTGCCCAAAAGCAGCCTTGAACACCTGGGCCGGATAACCACCCAACTGAAAATCAAAGTGCGTGGCCTGTACCCGGCGCCGTATGCGTTGCCAGTCAGCGAGCCAGCGAGCGCGGCATTCAGCGACGGGCATTTGCTGCTGCGCCTCAGTGTCCAGCAGGGTGCGGTGCATCCGTTGGGACAGCCCGCGCTGGATGATCTGCTCGCCACCGGCTTCGATGTCCATCAAGTGACCGGCGAGGCTCGTTGGAGTGGGCCATTACCGGGCTGGGGGTTGCACGGTCGGCTTCAGCAGGCGGCCACCGGTGGCTGGGGCAGGGCGGCGGCTTGCACGGCGCTGGCGGTCGCCATCTGGACCCTGGGCCTGAACCTCTACGCCGCCCGCCAGGTCGACGAAGGCCAGCGCCTCAAGGCGCAGATGAGCCAGCAAGTGCGCCAGGCCTTCCCCGAGCTGCCGGTGATTCTCAACCCGCTGCAACAAGCCCGTCAGCAATTGGCCGCACGCCAGAGTGGCGCGGCGGCTGAGCCGGGCCAGCGCTTTACCGGCTTGCTGGCGCTGGCGGGTAGCAGCCTGCCGTCCATGGCGGGCAGCGTCGAGAGCCTGAGCTACGAGCAAGGCCGTTTGCAGGTGAGCCTGCTGCCCGACACCCGCAGTCCAGCGCTGGCGGCGGACGCGCAGGCGCTGCTGGCCCAGGCCGGGTTCAGCGCCACCCGCGACGACCAGGGCTGGACCCTCGGCCCGCTCGCCGAGCGCGTTGAAGCCGATGCAGACGATGAGGCTGAAGATGAATAAGCGCTGGCAGCTTCTGCGTAGCCAGGCCCAGGTGTTCTGGGATGGCCTGGCCGTACGTGAAAAACGTCTGCTGGTGGGCGCCGGCCTGGTGTTGGCGGGGCTGCTGACCTGGTTGCTGTTGATCCAGCCACCGCTGAAGAAGATCGATTACTGGCAAGCCGAAACCCCGAAACTGCGCAGCCAGGCCGAGGCCTTGCAGGTGCTGCTGCAAGGCGTCGCCGCAGCCCCGCGCAGCCGTGATCTGGAAACCGCCTTGCAGCAGTCCCTCGACAACGCCGGGCTGCAGGGCCGCTATCAATTGCAGGCGCAGGACGCCGGTAGTTGGCGCCTGACCTTCGAGCAAGCCCCGGCGGATGCCGTGGTCGACTGGCTGCTGGCCAACCCTCGGCCATTCTCCCTGGACGTCTCCGAGGCTCGCCTGCAACGCGCCGGCGCTGCCACCCCTTCAAACTCGGCCGGCACCTTGTCCGGGACCGTTCGCATGGATCAGGCGCCTGGCGCTAAGGAAGCTTCATGAAGTGGTCATTGCCCAACGCTGCGCCTTATCGCAAGGTCGCCCCTTTGCTGTTGCTGGCGCTGGGAGCGTGCAGCCACCCCCAATCGCCCACACCGCTGCTGGTGGACAGCGAACTCGGCCAGCCCCTGGCCGACACCCGGCGCAGCGGTGATACCCCACTGGACCGCCAGCGCGAACCGCTGCCGCCACCCCGAGTGCAACACCCGGTGACCAACAGTGCCCGCAGCCACGCCGCCGCCCCGGCGAAGGCGCGCAACCCCCTGGGCGATCAGCCGGTGCAACTGAACTTCGTCGACGCTGATATCCAGGCCGTGGTGCGCGCCTTGTCCCGCGCCACCGGCCAGCAATTCCTGGTGGACCCACGGGTGAAAGGCAACCTGACCCTGGTCAGCGAAGGCCAGGTACCGGCGCATCAGGCCTACGACATGCTGCTGGCGGCGCTGCGCATGCAGGGCTTCAGCGTGGTCGACGTGGGCGGCGTGGCCCAGGTGGTGCCGGAGGCAGATGCCAAGTTGCTGGGCGGGCCGATCTACAGTGGCGCCAACCCGGGCGGGCAGGGCATGCAAACCCGTACCTTCCGCCTGCAATACGAAAACGCGGTAAACCTGATCCCGGTGCTGCGTCCCATCGTGTCGCCGAACAACCCGATCAACGCCTACCCCGGCAACAACAGCATCGTCATCACCGACTACGCAGAAAACCTTGCACGGGTGGCACAGATCATCGACGGCATCGACACCCCGAGCGCCATCGACACCGACGTGGTGAAGGTGCAGAACGGCATCGCCGTGGACATCGCCGCCATGGTCTCGGAACTCCTCGAAACCCAGGGCGCCGACCAGACCCAGAAGATCAACGTGATCGGTGACCCGCGCTCCAACTCCATCATCATCCGCGCCGGCAGTCCGGAGCGCACGGAACTGGCGCGCAACCTGATCTACAAGCTCGACAACGCCCAGAGCAACCCGAGCAATATGCACGTGGTGTACCTGCGCAACGCCCAGCCGGCAAGTTGGCGCAGTCCCTGCGGGGCTTGCTCACTGGCGAGAGCGACACCGGTACCAGTGACAATGCGCGGGGCAAGTTGAGCAGCATGGGCGGCAACACCCAGACTGGCCAGGGCAGTACCCAGAACAGCAGTGGCACCCCCACCGGCAGCGGCACTGCCCAGCCCAGCGGTTACGGGCAAGACACCAGTGCCACCGGCGCCTCTTCCTCCAGCGACCAGAACACCGCGTTCAGCGCCGGTGGCGTGACCATCCAGGCGGACGCCACCACCAACACCTTATTGATCTCCGCGCCGGACCCGCTGTATCGCAACCTGCGGGAAGTGATCGACATGCTCGACCAGCGTCGCGCCCAGGTGGTGATCGAGAGTTTGATTGTCGAAGTCAGCGAGGACGATGCCAGCGAATTCGGGGTGCAGTGGCAGGCGGGGAACCTGGGTGGGAAGGGTGGCTTTGGCGGGGTGAACCTGGGGGGCAGCGGCTTGAATGGAACCCCCACCAGCAAGACCAGCATTGATGTGCTGCCCAAGGGTTTGAACATCGGGCTGGTGAACGGCACGGTGGATATTCCCGGGATCGGCAAGGTGCTCGACCTCAAGGTGCTGGCCCGGGCGTTGAAGAGCAAGGGCGGGACCAATGTGTTGTCGACGCCGAACCTGCTGACCCTGGATAACGAGGCGGCGAGTATTTTTGTGGGGCAGACGATTCCGTTTGTCACCGGCAGTTATGTGACCGGTGGTGGCGGCACCAGTAATAACCCGTTCCAGACGGTGCAGCGGGAGGAGGTGGGGCTGAAGCTGAACGTGCGGCCGCAGATTTCCGAGGGTGGGACGGTGAAGCTGGATATTTACCAGGAGGTCAGCAGTGTCGACACGCGGGGTTCGGTGGACGCCGGGACGGTGACGAACAAGCGGGCGATTGATACGAGTATTTTGCTGGATGACGGGCAGATCATGGTGCTCGGCGGGCTGTTGCAGGATGGGTACAGCCAGGGTAACGACGCGGTGCCGTGGTTGTCGGATATCCCGGGGTTGGGGGCGTTGTTCAGGAATGAAAAGCGCAGTGTGACGAAGACCAATTTGATGGTGTTTTTGCGGCCTTACATTATTCGCGACAGTGGGGCGGGGCGCAGTATTACGCTCAATCGCTATGAGTTTATGCGCAGGGCCCAGGGTGGGTTGCAGCCGGAGCGCAGTTGGGCGATGCCCGATGTGCAGGCGCCGCAGTTGCCTTCGGTGGATAAGGCGATTCCCGAGGCGCAGGGTGTTAGGGCGGTGATTCGGGCGGTGCCGCGGTGATTTGGGTTTTGGATGGGGGGCATATCCGTTGCTGCGGTAACGGCCACCTATGGTTCCGCTCTTACAGCGGGTCACTTTTGGCAAACGCCCCAAAAGTAACCAAAAGGTCTTTGCCCCACCACTTGGTGCCTCGCCTAGGCTCGGCATGCCCGCACTCCGGCCCGGTTCCGCGGGCCGCCGCGACGGGCCATCCATGGCCCGGCGCGGCTAAATCGGCATCCCTGCCGATTTACCCGCTCCACCGTGCCTACTTGCGGCCATCGTGGTTGACGGGGCCCGAAGATCAAAATCAAAAGCAGATCAAAAGCAGAGCACAGCGGCCTACCGGCCGGCTTGAGTGTTAGAAGCCAGATCAAAAGCCAGAGCCAGAGCGAAAGCAGCTCTGCTTTTCTGTGGGAGCTGGCTTGCCTGCGATGCAGACACCTCGGTGCATCAGGTGTACCCAGTTGATGCTATCGCAGGCAAGCCAGCTCCCACATTTGACCGTGCCCGCTTTAGATTTTGATTTTGCTCTTCAGCACTCAAGTCGGCCGGTAGGCCGCTGTGCTCTTGCTTTTGATCTTGATCTTGATCTTAGGCGCCCCGT